>DATDMU010000216.1:0-20111 GCA_036518615.1 Myxococcales bacterium | reverse complement strand
CCCGGCGGAAGGTTCAACCGGTTGAACTGCGCTGCGTCGATGACGAAGGTCAGTACTGCCAGCCGAGGCGGAAGTGGAAGGAGGGCAGCGGGATGCTGCTGGCGAAGTCCACCAGCGACTGCGCGTTGTCCTTCATGCTCTGGGTCGCGCCGGCCGGCATGTTCACGTGCTGGTCCTTGCTCAGCTTGAGCTGCACGCCGGCGTCGAGGCCGAGCACGATGCCGGGGCCGAACGTCCACAGATACCCGAGGCGCGGCGTGGCGTAGATGGTGGTGAGATCGACGGTGCCGGTCTGGGGCCCGAACACCGTGCTCTCGGTCACGCCGGCCTTGAACGACTGCCGCCCGAAGGAGCTGCCGAGGAAGAACGCGCCCGCGAAGGGAAAGACGCGGATGTCGGCGTCGAAGGCGTTGAACTGGTCGAGGGTGGCGGTGGTCGAGCCGCTCTTCGCCCCGGCCGCCGAGAGCAGCGGGTCGGCCACGAAGGCGGGAAAGTCGCTGTAGGAGAAGCCCACGAACAAATAGTCCGTGGCGCGGACGTAGACCTCCGCGTCGAGCGGGCGCGGCAAGCTGACGAGGCCCACCATGACGCCCGCGTGGAAGAGCCGCGAGTCCTTGCGGCCGTCGAGCGGAGCCGCGCCGCGCGCAGGGCCGGCAGCGGGCGCCGCGACGGCGGGCGAGGATCTGTCCGCGAGCGCGGCGTCGGGCGCGCTGGTGCGGTCGGCTGCGTGCGCGGCGGCGCAGATCAGGAGGGCGGCGAGGCAGGTTCGGATCATGCTGCAATACTGAACCAACGCCCCGAGGGGCGCGCAAGCTCCTGCTCTGGGGCGAGGTGCGCGCCGCTCACACCCCCACGTACGCGAGCCACTCGCGCGACCGCGGGCCCTCGCCGCGCGCCGCCTTCGAATAGGCTTCCTGCAGCGCGCGCGTGACCGGCGTTCCCTTGCCGGTGCCGATGGGCCGGAAATCGATCTCGCGCAGGCCGATCACCTCCGCCGCCGTGCCGCAGACGAACACCTCGTCGGCCACGTAGAGCTGGTCGCGCGAGACGGGCTGCGCCGAGACCTCGTAGCCGAGGTCGCCCGCGAGCGCCATGATCGAGTCGCGGGTGATGCCTTCGAGGATGGCTCCCTCGGGCGGCGTGAGCAGCTTGCCCCGCCGCACCACGAAGATGTTCTCGCCGGTGCACTCGGCCACGAACCCCTGCGGGTCGAGCATGATGGCCTCGTCGAAGCCCAGCCGCAGCGACTCGGTCTTGGCGAGCACCGAGTTGGGATAGTTGCCGCTGATCTTCGCCTTGGTCATGGTGGCGTTGGCGTGGTGCCGGGTGAAGGAGGAGACGTTGGCGCGCACCCCCTGCTCCACCGCGGCCGGGCCGAGATACGTCTTCCATTCCCACACCGCGATGCCGGTATAGGGCTTGCCGGCGTCCACGGTGAGGTTCCAGCCGCCTTCCGCCAGCCAGATGAGCGGGCGGATGTAGCACTCGGTAAAGCCGCTCGCGAGCACCACCTGCTTGCACGCCTCCGAAAGCTCCTCGACGCCGAAGGGCATCTCGCGGAACCCGAGCACGCGCGCAGAGCCCAGCAGGCGCTCGATGTGCTCGCGCAACCGGAAGATGGCCGGTCCGCGCGCGGTGTTGTAACAGCGGATGCCCTCGAAGGCGGCCACGCCGTAGTGCAGCGCCGGCGTGAGGAACTCGAACCGCGCCTCCGAGGGCGGGACGAGTTTCCCGTTGAACCACATCAGCGTCTGGTTCACCGCGGCTCTCCCGCGTCCTTGCGCAGCCAGCTCATCATCTCGCGCAGCCTGCGGCCCACCTCCTCGATCGGGTGCCTGCGCCCCTCTTCGCGCAGCTTGTCGAACACCGGCCGGCCCGCCTGGTTCTCGAGGATCCATTCGCGGGCGAAGGCGCCGCTCTGGATCTCGCGGAGGATCTTCTTCATCTCCGCGCGCACGCCGTCGTCGATGACCCGCGGTCCGCGGCTGTAGTCGCCGTACTCGGCGGTGTCGCTGATGGAATAGCGCATCCAGCCGAGGCCGCCCTCGTACATCATGTCGACGATGAGCTTGAGCTCGTGCAGGCACTCGAAGTACGCGCTCTCCGGCTGGTAGCCGGCCTCCACCAGCGTCTCGAAGCCGGCGAGCACGAGCCCGGTGATCCCTCCGCAGAGCACCGTCTGCTCGCCGAACAGGTCGGTCTCCGTCTCCTCCTTGAAGGTAGTCTCCAGCACCGCGGCGCGGGTGGCGCCGAGCGCCCGCGCGTAGGAGAGGCCGAGCGCCTTGGCCCCTCCGCTGGCGTCGTGGTGCACGGCGATGAGCGCGGGCGTCCCCTGCCCGGACTGGTAGAGCCTGCGCACCATGTGCCCGGGCGCCTTGGGCGCGATCAGGATCACGTCCACCTCGGGCGGCGGCTTGATCTGCCCGTAGTGGATGTTGAAGCCGTGCGCGAAGAAGAGCGCCTTGCCGCGGCCCAGGTGCGGGGCGATCTCCTCGTCGTAGATGCGCTTCTGCTTCTCGTCGGGCGCGAGGATCATCACCAGATCGGCCTCGCGCGCGGCGTCGGCCACCGAAAGGACCCGCAGTCCCGCGGTCTGCGCCTTGACGCGCGACTTGCTGCCCTCGGCGAGCCCCACGCGGACGTCCACGCCCGAATCCTTGAGGTTGAGGGCGTGCGCGTGCCCCTGGCTGCCGTAGCCGACCACCGCCACCTTGCGGCTGCGCACCGGGTCGAGCGACGCGTCTTTGTCATAGTAGATGCTGGCCATCGATTCACTCCTTCTCCGGAATACGGGTGACCGCGCCTTGCGACGCGGAAGAGACGAGCGCTGCGTATTTCGCGAAAACTCCGCTTGCGTAATGGGGACGGGGCGGTTTCCAGGCGCGCAGCCGCGATTCCAGCTCGCCCGCCGCAAGCTCCACGTCCAGCCTGCGGGCGGCGATGTCGATGACGACGGAGTCGCCGTCGCGCAGCGCCGCGACGGGGCCGCCCACCGCCGCTTCCGGCGCCACGTGGCCCACCATCAGCCCGCGGGTGGCGCCGCTGAAGCGTCCGTCGGTGAGCAGCGCCACGGACTCTCCCAGGCCCTGCCCGACCAGCGCCGCGGTGACTCCGAGCATCTCGCGCATGCCGGGGCCGCCGCGCGGGCCTTCGTAGCGGATGGCCACCACGTCGCCGGCGTGGATGCGGCCGTCGCGGACCGCGGCGAAGGCGTCCTCCTCGCGCTCGAAGACCCGGGCGGGACCGCGATGGTAGGGCCGCTCGTGGCCCGCCATCTTCACCACGCATCCTTCGGGAGCGAGATTGCCCCGGAGGATGACGAGGCCGCCGGTGGGCTGGATGGGCTCGCGCACGCTGCGCACCACCGCCTGCCCCGGCGACTCCTTCGCCTCCGCGGCATGCTCGCGCCACGTGCGGCCGTCGGCGGTCCGGGCTTCGCCGGCGAGAAACCCGGCGTCGAGCAGCCTGCGCACCACCAGCGGAACGCCGCCCGCGCGGTGCAGGTCCACCGCGGTGAAGCGGCCGCCGGGCTTGAGGTCGGCGATGAGCGGCGTCCGCTTGCTGACGCGGTCGAAGTCGTCCATCTCCAGCGGCACGCCCGCCTCGCGCGCGATGGCGAGGAGGTGCAGCACCGCGTTGGTGGACCCTCCGGTGGCCGCCACCGCCGCGATGGCGTTCTCGAACGAGGCGCGCGTCAGCACGTCGCTGGGCTTGCGACCCTCGCGCAGGAGCCGCACCGCCACAGCTCCGGCGGCGCGGGTGGCCTCGTCCTTGCGCGGATCTTCCGCGGGAATGCTGCCGTACGCCGGCGGCGAGAGACCGAGGACCTCCATCGCCATCGCCATGGTGTTGGCGGTGTACTGCCCGCCGCAGGCGCCGCTGCCCGGGCAGGCCACGTCCTCCAGCTCGTGCAATTTCGCGATGGGCAGCTTTCCCGCTGCGTGCGCGCCCACCGCCTCGAACACGTCCTGCACGGTGACGTCGCGCCCCTCGAATTTTCCCGGAGCGATGGAGCCGCCGTAGAGCAGGAGCGCGGGCAGGTCCAGGCGGAGCAGCGCCATCGCGGCGCCGGGGATGGTCTTGTCGCACGCCACCAGCGCCACCATGCCGTCGAAGAGATGGCCGCGGCCCACCAGCTCGATGGAGTCGGCGATGACCTCGCGGCTCACCAGCGACGCCTTCATGCCTTCGGTGCCCATGGTGACGCCGTCGCTGATGGCGACGGTGTTGAACTCCATGGGAGTGGCGCCGGCGGCGCGGATGCCCTCCTTCACCTGCTCCGCCAGGCGGCGCAGGTGGAAGTTGCAGGGCATGGTCTCGGTCCAGGTGTTGGCCACGCCGATCAGCGGGCGGGAGAGATCCTCGTCGGTGAATCCCATGCCCTTGAGCATGGCGCGCGCGGGCGCCCGGTCGGGTCCTTCGGTGATGGCGCGGCTCTTGGACCTCGGATCGTGCGGCATCAGCGTGCCTCCTCCAGGGCGCGGAGGACTGCGTCTCCGGCCTCGCGGGTGGTGGTGGCGCCACCCAGGTCGCGGGTGAGCTTTCCTGCCGTCAGCGCCGCGGAGATGGCGGCCTCGACGGCGGCTGCTTCCTTCTCCTTCCGCAGCGAGTGACGCAAGAGCAGCGCCACGCTGGCGATGGCGCCGTACGGATTGGCCACGCCGGTGCCCGCGATGTCCGGCGCGGCGCCGTGCACGGGCTCGTAGAGGCCCGGCCCGCCGTCGCCGAGCGAGGCGGAGGGCAGCATGCCGATGGAGCCGCCCAGCACCGCCGCCAGATCGGTAAGGATGTCGCCGAAGAGGTTCTCGGTGACGATCACGTCGTACGAGGCGGGCTGTTGCACGAGCCGCAGCGCGCACGAGTCGACGAGCTGGTGATCGAGCGCGACGTCGGGAAACTCCTGCGCCACGACGCGGGCGGTCGCCTCGCGCCACAGCCGCGAGGTCTCGAGCACGTTGGCCTTGTCCACCGACGTGAGCCGCCGCTTGCGGCCGCGCGCGAGCCGGGCAGCCACCCGAACCACCCGCTCGACCTCCGCGGCGGTGTACGCGCAGACGTCCTCTGCCCGGTCGGCATGTCGGCGCTTCTCGCCGAAGTAGATGCCCCCGGTCAGCTCGCGCACGACCAGCACGTCCACCCCGCGCAGCACCGATTCCTTCAAAGGCGAGGCGGACGCGAGCCGGGGGTGCATGGATGCGGGACGCAGGTTCGCGAACACGCCCATCTCCTGCCGCAGGCGCAACAGCCCCTGCTCGGGGCGCACCTTTGCCTCAGGCCCCCAGCGCGGGCCTCCCACCGCGCCCAGCAGCACCGCGTCCGCGCCGCGGCAGGCGAGGAGCGTCTCCTCCGGAAGCGGATCGCCTTTGCGATCGATGGCGATGCCGCCGACGAGCGCCTCGCGCAGCTCGAAGGGGCCCACCGCCTGCAGGACGCGGACCGCCTGCGCGATCACCTCCGGGCCCACGCCGTCGCCAGGCAGCACCGCGATCAGCTTGCGCATGCGGCCTCCTCTTCGTACGCCGCGATGGCGCCTTCCTGCTGCAGCAGGAAGCCCAGCTCGTCGACGCCGTCGAGCAGGCAGCGGCGCGAGAAGGGATCGATTGCGAACGAGACCCGCGCCTCGTCGAACGAGAGCGTGCAGGACTCGAGATCGATGCCCACCCGGATGCCGGGCGAGCCGAGCAGCACCTCGGCCACGCAGGCGTCCACCACCACCGGCAACAGGCCGTTCTTGAGCGCGTTGGCGCGGAAGATGTCGGCGATGGACGAGCTGATCACCGCGCGGAAGCCGTAGTCGAGGAGCGCCCAGGGCGCGTGCTCGCGGGAGGAGCCGCAGCCGAAGTTGGCGCCCGCCACCAGCACCTGCGCGGAGCGCGCCTCGGGATGCGAGAGGGGAAACTCCGGGCGCGGCTTGCCCTCCGCGTCGTAGCGCCAGCCGGCGAAGAGATGGCGGCCCAGGCCCTCCCGCGTGGTCCCCTTGAGAAAGCGCGCGGGGATGATCTGGTCGGTGTCGATGTCCTGCCGGGCGATGACCACGGTGTGCGACTCCAGGCGGCGGAACGGTTGCAGGCTCATCGCGACAGCTCCCGCGGATCGGCCAGGGCGCCCGCGACGGCCGCGGCGGCGGCGGTGGCCGGACTGGCGAGGAAGGTGCGGCCGCCCGGCCCCTGGCGGCCCTCGAAGTTGCGGTTGCTGGTGCTGACCGCCGACTGGCCGGGCTGGAGCTGGTCGCCGTTCATGGCGATGCACATCGAGCAGCCCGGCTCGCGCCACTCCGCGCCCGCCTCGAGGAAGACGCGGTCGAGCCCTTCCGCTTCGGCGGCTTCCTTCACCTTGCGCGAGCCCGGCACCACCAGGGCGCGGACTCCCTGGGCCACCTTCCTGCCGCGCAGGATGGCGGCGGCGTCGCGCAGGTCCTCGATGCGCGAGTTGGTGCAGCTGCCGATGAACACCACGTCGATGCGGTGGCCGAGCAGCGGCTCGCCGGGGCGCAGGCCCATGTAGCGCAGCGCCCGGTCCAGCGCGCCGCGCTGCGCGGTGTCGCCGAGCGAGGCAGGGTCCGGCACCACCCCGCGCACCGGAGCGGACATGCCGGGGTTGGTGCCGAAGGTGACGGTAGGGGACAGCTCGCTCGCGTCGATGGAGACGGTGCGGTCGCAGGCGGCGCCGGGGTCGGTGCGCAGGGAAGACCAGCGCTCGAGCGCGCGATCCCAGTCCTCGCCCCGCGGGGCGCGGGGGCGGCCGGCCAGATACCTGAACGTCGTCTCGTCCGGCGCGATCATCCCGGCGCGCGCGCCCGCCTCGATGGACATGTTGCACACCGTCATGCGCCCTTCCATGGAAAGGCCGCGCACGGCTGCGCCGGTGAACTCGATCACGTGCCCCGAGCCTCCGGCGACGCCCAGCCGGGAAATGACCGCGAGCGCCAGGTCCTTGGCCGCCACGCCGGGGCGCAGCGCTCCGTCGACCCGCACCTCCAGCGTGCGCGGCAGCCGCTGCAAGAGGCACTGGGTGGCGAGGACGTGCGCCACCTCGCTGGTGCCGATGCCGAAGGCGAAGGCGCCGAAGGCGCCGTGCGTGCTGGTGTGGCTGTCTCCGCAGACCACCGTCATCCCCGGCTGCGTGAGCCCCATCTCCGGGCCGATGACGTGGACGATGCCCTGCGCCTCGCTGCCCAGCCGGTGCAGCTCGATGCCGTGCTCCACGCAGTTCGCCTCCAGCTCCGCGAGCTGCGCGGCGCATTCGCGATCGGCCACCACGAACGGGCCCTTGGCGGGTCGCGGGGTGGTGGGCGTGGAATGGTCCATGGTGGCCACCGTGCGCCCCGGCTGCCGGACGCGGAGCCCCCGCTCTTTCAGCACCGCGAACGCCTGCGGCGAGGTGACCTCGTGGACGAGGTGCAGGTCCACGTAGAGCACCGCGGGCGTCTCCTCCGTCTCCGGCGAGACCAGGTGCGCGTCCCAGATCTTCCGGAACAGCGTCCGCGGCTCAGACTGCGCCACAGATGACCTCGGGCGCCGAGGCGCCCGCGCGCTGCAGCCGGCCGGCGGCGATGCGGTTGACCACCTCCAGGTACGCCTCGGCGCTGGCCAGCACGATGTCGGTGTTGAGTCCGCGGCCGCGGTAGGTGCGGCCCTCGTACTCCACCACCACCGAGACCTCGCCCTGCGCGTCCTCGCCGGCGCTGACGCTCTCCACCCGGAAGTCGCGCAGCCGCGCCTTCACGCCGGTGATCCGCTCGATGCACTTGAAGACGGCGTCCACCGGGCCGTCGCCGGTGGCCGCCTCGTCCACCTTGCGCCCGTCGCGGCGCAGGAGCGAGACCGCGGCGCTGGGCGGGGTGCCGGTGCCGCTCACCGCGCTCAGGCTGACGAGCTGCCAGCGCCCCGAGGCGCCCTGCCCGTTCTGGAAGAGGTTCACCAGCAGCGCGTCGAGGTCGCCGTCGTAGATCTCCTTCTTCTTGTCGGCGAGCTTCTTCAGCTCCTCGAAGACGCGATCCACCTGTCCGGGCTCGAGGTCGTGCCCCATCTCGCGCAGCCGGGTGGCCAGCGCGTGCCGGCCGCTGTGCTTGCCGAGCACCAGGCTGGTGCTCTTGAAGCCCACGTCCTCGGGCCGCATCACCTCGTAGGTCTCGGCGTTCTGCAGCATGCCGTGCTGGTGGATGCCGGACTCGTGGGCGAAGGCGTTCTGGCCCACCACCGCCTTGTTGCGCGCGACGTGGAAGCCGGTGGCGCCGGAGACCACCCGGCTCGCCGAGTAGAGGTTCTGGGTGCGGATGTTGGTGTGCAGGCGCAGGTAGTCGGCGCGGGTGCGGATGGCCATCACCACCTCTTCCAGCGAGCAGTTGCCCGCGCGCTCGCCCACGCCGTTGACGGTGCACTCCACCTGGCGCGCTCCGGCCTGGAGCGCGGCCAGGCTGTTCGCCACCGCCAGCCCCAGGTCGTCGTGGCAATGGACGCTGAGCACCGCGTTCTCGATGCCGCGCACGTGCTTGCGCAGGTGCTCGATGAGCCCGCCGAACTGCGCCGGCACCGCGTAGCCCACCGTGTCGGGAATGTTGATGGTGCTGGCGCCCGCCGCGATGGCCTTCTCCACCACCTCGACGAGGAAGTCCGGCTCGGTGCGCGCGGCGTCCTCCGCCGAGAACTCCACGTCCGCGCAGCGCTCGCGGGCGTACTCGACCGCGCCGGTGGCCACCCGCACCACGTCCTCCGCCGACATGTGCAGCTTGTGCTCCCGGTGGATGGGGCTGGTGGCGAGGAAGACGTGCACGCGCTTGCGCGGCGCGGGCTCCAGCGCCTTGAGCACGGCGTCGATGTCCGGCCTGCTGGCGCGGGCGAGCGCGCAGATCACCGGGCCCTGCACCTGCCGCGCCACCGCCTCCACCGCGGCGAAGTCGCCGGGCGAGGCCACCGGGAATCCGACCTCCATGATGTCCACGCCGAGCGCCGCCAGCGCCCTCGCAACCTGGAGCTTGGGCGCGAGGTTCATGCTCGCGCCGGGCGCCTGCTCTCCGTCGCGCAGGGTGGTGTCGAAGACGAGAACGCGATCGGTCTGGCTCATGATGCAACCTCCAGGTCATCGGGAAGGGAAACGGGCTCCTGGCCGCGGAGCATGGCGACTGCGCCGGTGCGCACCATCTCGAGGATGCCGAAGGGCCGCAGCACCTCGATGAGGCCGTCCAGCTTCTCCGGCGCGCCGGTGGCCTCGACGATGATGGACGAGGGGCCCACGTCCACCACCCGCGCGCGGAAGGTGTTGCAGAGCTGGAGCAGCTCGCTGCGCCGCTCCGCGGGCGCGGCCACCTTGACGAAGGCCATCTCCCGCACCACCGCCGGCGCGTCGCTCACGTCCTCGACGCGGAGCACCTCCACCAGCTTGTAGAGGTGCGTCTCCAGCCGGCGCGCGGTCTCGTCTTCCACCTGCACCACGAGAGTGATGCGCGAGACGCCGGGCCGCTCGGTGCGCCCGACGGTGAGCGAGTCGATGTTGAAGGCGCGCCGCCGGAAGAGCGAGACGATGCGGTTGAGCGCTCCGGGCTCGTCCTGCACGTAGACGATCAGCGTCTGCGAGTTCCTCGGACCGGTGGGAAGGATGGGGCTCATGGGTCGATCTCCTCCAGCTCGGCCGCGGGGCGGCGGATCATGTCGCGCAGGTCGGCGTTGGCGGGGACCATCGGGTAGACGGCCTCCTCCTGCTCCACCTTGAACTCCACCACCACGGTGCCGGGCTCGCCGCGGGCCCAGGCCACCGCGGCGGGGATCTCGTCGCGGCGGGTGACGCGCAGCCCGCGCAGTCCGTGCGCCTGGGCCAGCATGACGAAGTCGGGGCTGACCAGCGGCGTCGCGACGTAGCGGCGGTTGTAGAAGAACTCCTGCCACTGCCGGACCATGCCGAGATAGCCGTTGTTGATGATGGCGATGTTGAGCTTGAGGCCCTCCTGCACGCAGGTGGTCAGCTCGCAGGCGGTCATCTGGAAGCCGCCGTCGCCGGCCACCACCCAGATCTCGTCGTCGGGCCGGGAGAAACGAGCGCCGATGGCGGCGGGCAGCGCGAAGCCCATGGTGCCCAGCCCGCCGGAGGTGATGAGCGATCGCGGCTGGTCGTGCTTGTAGTACTGCGCCTCCCACATCTGGTGCTGGCCCACGTCGGTGGCCACCAGCGCCTTGCCTTCGGTGAGGCGCCAGAGGTCGTGGAGCACGTGGGGCGCGAGCAGCTTCTCGCCGTGCGGCCCCGCCTGCACGTCCCTGCGCGCCGCCTCGCCGCGGAGCGCCGAGATGCGCGCGAGCCACGGCGTGCGCGCGCGCGCCGCGACCGCGGGGGTGAGCTGCTCGAGCGTGTCGCGAAGGTCGCCCGGCAGCGCCACGTCCACCCGGACGTTCTTGTTGATCTCCGAGGGATCGATCTCGGCGTGGATCTTCTTCGCCTGCGTCGCGAAGGTGGCGAGCTTGCCGGTGACCCGGTCGTCGAAGCGCATGCCCAGGGCGATGAGCAGGTCCGCTTCCTGCAGCGAGGTGTTGACCCACGCCTCGCCGTGCATGCCCATCATGCCCAGGCTGAGCGGGTGCGAGGCGGGAAAGCCTCCCAGGCCCAGCAGCGTGGAGGCCACCGGGACGCCGGTCTTCTCGGCGAAGGCGCGCAAGAGCTCGCTGGCCTCGGCCTTGAGCACGCCGTGGCCGGCGAGGATGAGCGGGCGCTCGGCGGCGTCGATCAGCTCCGCGGCGCGCGCGAGGGAGGCATGGCTTGGGCGCACTTGCGGCGCGGCGGAGCGCGGGCGCGGCGGCGGCGCCTCGGGGTCGAAGTGCGCCCGCCCCTGCTGCGCGTCCTTGGTGATGTCCACCAGCACCGGCCCGGGCCGTCCGGAGCGGGCGATGGCGAACGCCTCGCGCAGCGCCGGCGCCACGTCCTCCGTGCGCGTGATCAGGTAGTTGTGCTTGGTGATCGGCAGCGTGATGCCGGTGATGTCGATCTCCTGGAAGGCGTCGCTGCCCAGCGCGGTGGAGGAGACCTGGCCGGTGATGCAGACCACCGGCGAGGAGTCCAGCATGGCGGTGGCGATGCCGGTGACCAGGTTGGTGGCGCCCGGCCCCGAGGTGGCGATGGCCACGCCCACCCTCCCGGAAGCGCGGGCGTAGCCGTCCGCCATGTGGGCGGCCCCCTGCTCGTGCCGGACCAGCACGTGGCGGATGGGGTAGGCGGGCATCGCGTCGTAGGTCGGCATGATCGCGCCGCCCGGATACCCGAACACGACGTCCACGCCTTCGCTGACCAGCACCTCCCAGACGATCTGCGCCCCGGTCCTGGTGGCGGCGAGAGGACTTTCACGTTGCTGCTGGGCGATGGCTGCTTGGGCTGCTTGCGGCATGGGCGACCTCGGGGAAAAACAAAAAGCCCCCGCACCGGGTTGGGTGCGGGGGCCAGGATCCTTCCGAAATCTTCTTCGGTCAGTTCGGCGGCCCGCACCCGCTGCTAATGAGCGGAAGCAGTCCGACGAGGACGAGGCTAAGGGAGAGGGAAAGCGTGAGCTCGCGCGCGGAAGCGGCGGTGACGGCGGCGTGGTGGAAGCCCGAGCTCATGCCCAATCGCTAGCGCAGCGCGCACCGGGTTGTCAAATACAGGGCGTCGAATCGGGCGCGGCGTAGAGTGAGAACGCGGTCCGCGCGCCGCCGGTTCCGACAGATTCGTCGCGCGCGGCAGCCGGAACGACGAATCCGTAGGCTGCGGGAACGCCTGCCCCGGCGCGTGCATCCGCGCCCGCGCTCACAACTTCTCTCGAGCCGCGACCGCGATCGCGACATTTTCGTCTGCAGCACTCTCGATTCCGACGAATTCGTCGCCCGGGTCCGCGGCCTTGCCCGGCCGCCGAGAGTGGAAGACGCCGGCCGCCGTCTGGTCCTGCGCTTGCAGTTCCTGCCGGCAGGTCCCGCCGGACCGCCCAAGGAGCCGGACAAATGCAGAAGAAGCTCATCTCCCTCGCGATGATGCTCGTCGCATTCCTCGCCGTCCCGGCAGCGCGGGCGGAGGAGACCATCAAGGTCGGAATCCTGCACTCGCTCTCCGGAACGATGGCGATCAGCGAAACATCGCTCAAGGACGTGGCGCTGATGACCATCGAGGAGATCAACGCCGGCGGCGGCGTGCTGGGGAAGAAGCTGGAGCCGGTGGTCGTGGACCCGGCGTCCAACTGGCCGCTCTTCGCCGAGAAGGCCCGGCAGCTGCTCACCCAGGACAAGGTCGCGGCAGTGTTCGGCTGCTGGACGTCGGTGTCGCGCAAGTCCGTGCTCCCCGTCTTCGAGGAGCTGAACGGGCTGCTCTTCTATCCGGTGCAGTACGAAGGCGAGGAGCTGTCCCAGAACGTCTTCTATACCGGCGCGGCGCCGAACCAGCAGGCCATCCCCGCCGTCGAATATCTGATGTCGAAGGAGGGCGGCGGCGCCACCCGCTTCTTCCTCCTCGGCACCGACTACGTCTATCCGCGCACCACCAACAAGATCCTGCGGGCGTTCCTGCACTCGAAGGGGATTCCCGACTCCGACATCATGGAGACGTACACGCCCTTCGGGCACAGCGACTACCAGACCATCGTCGCGCAGATCAAGGCGTTCGGCGCGGGCGGCCACACGGCGGTGGTCTCCACCATCAACGGCGACTCCAACGTGCCCTTCTACAAGGAGCTGGGCAACCAGGGTCTCAAGGCGACCGACATCCCGGTGGTCGCGTTCTCCGTCGGCGAGGAGGAGCTCCGCGGCATCGACACCAAGCCGCTGGTCGGCCACCTCGCCGCCTGGAACTACTTCATGTCGGTGAAGAACGCGCAGAACAAGGCCTTCATCCAGAAGTGGAAGGCGTACGTGAAGAAGAACCACCTCGCCGGCGCGGACACGCGCGTCACCAACGACCCGATGGAGGCCACCTACGTGGGCCTGCACATGTGGGCGCAGGCGGTGAAGAAGGCCGGCACCGTCAAGGTGGACGCCGTGCGCAAGGCGATGAGCGGCCAGACCTTCGCGGCGCCTTCCGGCTTCACGCTGAAGATGGACGAGACCAACCACCACCTCTGGAAGCCGGTGATGATCGGCGAGGTGCAGGGCAACGGGCAGTTCGACGTGGTCTGGAAGACCGACAAGCCGGTCCGCGCGCAGCCGTGGAGCCCGTTCATCCCCGGCAACGAAAAGCACGCGGAGAAATAGCCGATGAAGATCGCCTCCGCGCTGGTCCTCGCGCTCGCCGCCACGGCGGCGGGCGCCGCAGAGCTGAACCTCGGCCCGAAGACGCTCTCGTACGGAGTGGGAATCCGCGTCGGCGCCGGGTACGAGAACAACGCGCCGCAGACCGGCATCTCCGTCCCCACCCTGGACGTCCGCCCCTACATCGGGACGCAGGTGGCCGACTGGCTCAAGTTCAACGGCAACCTCGATTTGAACAACGCCGACGGCGGGCGCATCCACGTGCTGGACGCGATCGCGCAGTTCGAGCCCAACGACTACTTCAACCTCTGGCTCGGACGCTTCCTGCCTCCCTCCGACCGCGCCAACCTGAGCGGGCCGTACTTCCAGAACGCGTGGAACTATCCCACCACCGTGAACGGCTTTCCCTCGGTCTACGCGGGCCGCGCCGACGGCGGCGCGATCTGGGGACAGCTCGAGAAGGGAAAGTTCAAGTACCAGGCAGGGGTCTTCACGCTCGACACCACGACGCCCATCGGCGAGGCCATCTACGCCGGACGGCTCGTCTACGAGTTCCTCGATCCGGAGCCGGGCTACTACAACGCCAGCACCTATTACGGCGCGAAGCGGGTGCTCGCCCTGGGCGGGACGGTCCAGTACAAGAAGACCGTCGATCCGGCGGCGGCAACCAAGGAGCTGCTCGGGTTCGACCTGGACCTGCTCTTCGAGCACCCGGTGGCGGGCGGCCACGTGCTCTCTCTCGAGGGCGCGTACTACAACTTCGATCAGGGGAACGCGGCCGGAAAGGAGGGCACGAGCTACTACGCGCTGGCGAGCTGGCTGTTCGCGGACAAGCTGGGGCCCGGGCGGGTGCAGCCGATGGTCCGCTGGCAGCATGCCCGGCCGCCCGACGGCGCCCAGGCGATCAACACCATCGACGGGGGCGTGAACTACATCCTCGACGGCCACAGCGCGCGGGTGGCGCTGGTGGTCCAGAACACCTCGCTCACCTCGGCCACCAACCAGACCAACGTGCAGCTCGGGCTGCAGATCCAGCAGTGACGGTGGGCCTCCTCGCCGCCCTGCTGCTCGCCGCCGTCCCCGACCCGCACCTGATCGACGCGCTGGTCGGGGACGACGCGGCGGCGCGCGAGCAGGCGATCTCCGCGGCAGCCGCGCAAGGCGATGCGGCTGCCGCGCCCGTGCTTCGCGCCCTCCTCGAAGGACGCCTGTATTCCGGCCCCGGCGGGGCCGCGCTGATCGAGGAGGGCGATCGTTTCCGGGATGCGCGCACCGGCGCGGCCGCTGCGGTCCGCGACGACGACCTGGACAAGGTGGCGATCAACAACCACCTGCGCCGGACGCTGATGCGGGCGCTCGCGGTGCTCGCCGTGGCCGACCCCGATCCTGCCCGCCGGCTGGCGGCGGCGCGCGCCGTGCAGGACGCCGGAGATGCGGCGGCATTGCCCGCCATCGAGCGCGCGCTGTCGCGCGAGACGGACGGCAACGTGCGCGAGGCGCTCGCGGACGCGCAGGCGGCGCTGGCGCTGGCGTCGCCGGACCCCGCGCAGCGGCTCGGCGCGGTGGAGCGGCTGCGCCGATCTCCGGGCGCCGCCAGCAAGCGGCAACTGCTGCAGCGGCTCTCCGCGGAGCATGACCCGCGCGTGCTCGCGGCGCTGAAGGGCGCGGTGGACAGCGTCGAGGCGTCGCTGCGCCGCGCCGAGATGGTGGGCCTCGTCTTCAGCGGCCTGAGCCTCGGGAGCATCCTGCTCCTCGCAGCGCTCGGCCTTACGATCATCTTCGGGCTGATGGGCGTCATCAACATGGCCCACGGCGAGCTCTTGATGGTGGGCGCCTACGCCACCTGGCTCGTCCAGGGCGCCTTCCGCCGCGCCGCGCCCGGGGCGCTCGACTGGTACCTCGTCGCCGCGGTCCCCATCTCGTTCCTCGCCGCGGCGCTGGTCGGCGTCGCGCTGGAGATGGCCGTGGTCCGCAAGCTCTATGGGCGGCCGCTGGAGACCCTGCTCGCGACCTGGGGCGCGAGCCTGCTGCTGATGCAGGCGGTGCGCTCCGCGTTCGGCGCGCAGAACGTCGAGGTGGCGAATCCGTCGTGGCTCTCCGGCGGCTTCTCGCCGCTTCCCGGTCTGGTGGTGCCCTGGAACCGGGTCGGCATCCTCCTCTTCGCGGCGGCGGTCCTCCTCCTCGTCTGGGTGCTGCTCACGCGCACGCGGCTCGGCCTGCTGGTGCGCGCCGTGACCCAGGACCGGCAGCGCGCCGCGGGCCTGGGCGTTCCGACGCCGCGGGTGGACCTGCTCGCGTTCGCGCTCGGCGCGGGCATCGCCGGCCTCGGCGGCTGCGCGCTCTCCCAGATCGGCAACGTCGGTCCCGACCTCGGCCAGAGCTTCATCGTCGACTCGTTCATGGTGGTGGTGCTGGGCGGCGTGGGCCAGCTCGCGGGCACGGTGATCGCCGCGAGCGGGCTGGGCGTGGTGAACAAGCTGCTCGAGCCCTCGGCGGGCACCGTGCTGGCGAAGATCGCGGTGCTCGCCTTCGTGATCCTCTTCATCCAGCGGCGCCCGCAGGGCCTGTTCGCCTTGCGCGGCCGGGCCGCCGCGGAGGAGAGATGAACACCATCGCGAGGGAGCTGCCTGCGCTCGCGCCGCGCCCGCAGGCCAGCTCGCGGCCGCCCGGCCCGCTGCGCACGCTCTTCCCGCCGGCCGTCTGGGGCGCGGTGCTGGGCGGGTATGCGGTGCTCGCCGTGGTGATCCCCGTGCTCCACCTCGCCGTCCCCGAGTCGAGCGCGCTGCACCTCTCCTCGTACGGCGTGACCCTCACCGGCAAGATCGTCTGCTACGCCACCGTGGCGCTCGCCATGGACCTGGTGTGGGGCTACACCGGCATCCTCAGCCTCGGGCACGGCCTCTTCTTCGCGCTCGGCGGCTACGCCATGGGCATGTACCTGATGCGCGCCATCGGCAGCGACGGCGTCTACGGGAACCCGCTCCTGCCCGACTTCATGGTGTTCCTCGACTGGAAGGAGCTGCCCTGGTACTGGCGCGGCTCCGACCATTTCCTGCAGCAGGCGCTCCTGGTGATCGCGGCGCCCGGGCTCCTCGCCTTCGTCTTCGGATGGTTCGCCTTTCGCTCGCGGATCCGCGGCGTCTATTTCTCCATCATCACCCAGGCGCTGACGTACGCGTTCATGCTGCTCTTCTTCCGCAACCAGACCGGGTTCGGCGGCAACAACGGCTTCACTGACTTCAAGCGGATTCTCGGCCATCCGCTGGCGAGCCCGGCCACGCGCGTCACGCTGCTGGTGGCCAGCGCCACCCTGCTCTTCGCCTCGCTGATCGGCGGGCGGCTCTTGATGCGCAGCAAGACGGGGCGGGTGCTGACCGCAATCCGCGATGCGGAGGACCGGCTGCGCTTCTGCGGATACGATCCGGTCCGCTTCAAGCTCTTCATCTGGACGCTCTCCGCGGTGCTCTGCGGCATCGCCGGCGCCCTCTACGTGCCGCAGGTGGGAATCATCAATCCGTCGGAGATGTCGCCGGCCAATTCGGTGGAGATCGCCGTCTGGGTCGCCGTGGGGGGCCGCGGCACGCTGCTCGGCCCGGTGCTCGGCGCGGCGCTGATCAACGCGGCGAAGAGCTGGCTCACCGTGAGCTTCCCCGAGCTTTGGCTGTACGCGCTGGGGCTCATCTTCATCGTGGTCACGCGCTGGCTTCCCGACGGCGTGCTGCGCCTGCTCCTGCGCAAGGAGCAGCCGTGAACCTCGACACGCCGCGCGGACCCATCCTCTACCTCTCCGGCGTCACGGTGAGCTTCGACGGCTTTCGGGCGCTGGACGCGCTCAGCCTGATCGTCGAGCCGGGCGAGCTGCGCTGCGTGATCGGCCCCAACGGCGCGGGGAAGACGACGCTGATGGACGTGATCACCGGAAAGACCCGGCCCGACGAAGGCGACGTCTTCTTCGGCGAGAAGAACGATCTCGCGACCATGACCGAGCCGCAGATCGCGCACGCCGGCATCGGCCGCAAGTTCCAGAAACCCACCGTCTTCCGCAACCACACCGTCTTCGAGAACCTGGAGCTGGCGCTCAAGAGCGACAAGACGGTGCTGCCCACCCTGCGGGCGCGCCGCACGCCGGCCCAGGACGCGCGCATCGACGAAGTGCTGGCGCTGATCGGGCTCTCCGGGAAGGCGGAGCTGCGCGCCGACCTGCTCTCCCACGGCGAGAAGCAGTGGCTGGAGATCGGGATGCTGCTGGTGCAGGACCCGCAGCTTCTCTTGCTCGACGAGCCGGTGGCGGGGATGACCGACGAGGAGACGGAGCGCACCGGCGAGCTGTTCCGCTCCCTCGCCGGCAAGCATGGCCACAGCACGACCACGCTGGTCGTGGTGGAGCACGACATGCACTTCGTCGAGAGCATCGCCGAGAAGGTGACGGTGCTGCACGAGGGCCGCGTGCTGGTGGAGGGGACCATGGACGCCGTGCGCGACGATCCGCGCGTCATCGAAGTCTACCTGGGGCGCTGATGCTTTCCGTCCGCGGGCTCAACCAGTACTACGGCGGCAGCCACACGCTGCGCGGCATCGACCTGGACGTGCCGGCAGGCTCCTGCACCGCGCTGCTCGGCCGCAACGGCGTGGGCAAGACCACGCTGCTCCGCTGCCTGATGGGGGAATTGCCGGTGCGCTCCGGCACGGTCACGCTGGACTCGAAGGACGTGACCCGGCTGCCCCCCTGGCAGCGCGCGCGGCGCGGCGTCGCCTACGTGCCGCAGGGGCGGGAGATCTTCTCGCGCCTGACCGTGTCGGAAAACCTGGCCGTGGGCGAATCGGCCGCGGGCGGCGAGACGCTGCCGCGCTCCGAGCTGGAGGAGCTGTTTCCCATCCTGCGCACCATGCAGCGGCGGAACGGCGGCGACCTCTCCGGCGGCCAGCAGCAGCAGCTCGCCATCGCCCGCGCGCTCGTCTCCCGGCCGCGCCTCTTGCTGCTCGACGAGCCCACCGAAGGCATCCAGCCCTCCACCATCAAGGAGATCGGCAAGGTGCTGCGGCTCCTGGTCCAGCGCGGCGTGACGCTGCTCCTGGTGGAGCAGTATCTCGAGTTCGCCCTCGGGCTGGCGGAGCACTACGCCATCCTCTCGCGCGGCGAGATCGTGATGCGCGGGCGCATCGCCGAGCTGGACCCGGTGCAGGCGCGGCGGCACCTGGCGCTGTGATTCGCGGTACAAGAAAAGCCGTGCCCCGCGTCGCGCACGGCCATCTCGCCTTCGAGCGCGCCCAGGAGCGCACCGCCGTGCGCACCGCCTGGTCGGAGAGCCCCCTGCGCCTGCTCACCCCGCGCAACCACGGCGGCGCGGCCTGGGCGTACACCAGCACGCTGGGCGGGGGCCTTCTGGACGGCGACCGGCTGCACCTGCGCATCGACGTCGCGGCGAACGCTCGCGCCCTCGTCACCAGCCAGGGTCCCACCCGCGTGTTCCGGTCCGCGGGCGGTTGCGAAAGCGAGGTCGAGGCGCGCGTCGAGGCGGGGGCGCTGCTCGCGCTGGTCCCGGCGCCGGCAGCCTGCTTCGCGGGCGCCCGCTTCGGGCAGCGCACCTCGGTGGACCTGGCCAAGGGCGCCTCCCTGGCCTTGTGGGACGTGCTCTCCGCGGGCCGCGACCGCTGGGACTTCGCCGGCTACAGGAGCGCCATCGCCGTCCGCCGCGAAGGGCGCGCGGTCCTCGACGAGGCATGGCTGCTCGACGCCCATCACGGCTCGCTGCGGGAACGGTTCGGGCGCTTCCAGGCCCTGGGAACGCTGGTCCTCGCGGGGCCGCTCTTCGAAGTCGGCGCCGTCCGCTCCGCCGTCGACGCGCAACCGCTGCGGCCCGGAGCGGCGCTGATGCAGTCGGCGAGCCCGCTCGGCGCTGACGTCCTGGTCGTGCGCCTGGCTGCGGAGCGGGTGGAGATCCTCCTTTCCGCGCTCCGGGAGCACCTCGGCGCGCTGCGCACGGCTCTCGGAGACGATCCCTGGAGGCTCGATGCACCTCACGCCGCGTGACCTCGACAAGCTCGTCCTGCACGGCGCAGGCTTTCTCGCGCAGAAGCGCCTTTCCCGCGGGTTGCGGCTCAACCACCCGGAGGCGGTGGCGCTCATCGCCACCCAGCTCCTCGAGCTCATCCGCGACGGCCGCGGCGTCGCCGAGCTGATGGACCTGGGCCGGCGCATGCTCGGCCGCGCCCAGGTCATGGCCGGCGTGCCCGAGCTGATCGACGAGGTGCAGGTGGAAGGGACCTTTCCCGACGGCACCAAGCTCGTGACCGTGCACCATCCCATCGCGCTGGAGAGCGGAGACGTGGCGCTCGCGCTCTACGGAAGCTTCCTGCCCATGCCGGAACGCCTGGTGCCGGTGGCCGACGCGCCGATTCCCGGCGAGGTGGTGGTGGCGCAGGGCGAGATCGAGCTCAACGCCGGCCGCGAGGCGGTGTCCCTGGAAGTGGTGAACCGCGGCGACCGGCCCATCCAGGTGGGCAGCCACTATCCCTTCGCGCAGACCAACCGCGCGCTGATCTTCGACCGCGAGCGCGCGCGGGGCATGCGGCTCGACGTCCCCGCCGGCACCGCCGTCCGCTTCGAGCCGGGCGAGAGCCGCACGGTGCAGCTCGTCGCCTTCGCCGGCGGGAGCGCGCCGTGAGCCGCCGCATCGAGCGCAGGCACTACGCCGATCTCTACGGTCCCACCGAGGGAGACCGCGTGCGCCTGGGCGACACCGCGCTGGTGGCGCGGGTCGAGCGCGACCTGACCTCGTACGGGGACGAGTGCAAGTTCGGCGGCGGCAAGGTGCTGCGCGACGCCCAGGGGCAGAAGGCGGGCGCCACCGACGCCGAGGCGCTCGACTGCGTGATCACCAACGCGCTGATCCTCGACTGGACCGGCATCTACAAGGCCGACGT
>DATDMU010000215.1:0-7115 GCA_036518615.1 Myxococcales bacterium | reverse complement strand
GCGTCTGCCCGCGCAGCGTCGTCCTCGATGGCGAAGAGCCGCTCGATCTCGCCCGGCGCGTAGAACCTGCGCGCGATGGCGTCGGTGCGGCGCGCCCGCGGCAGCTCCACGTCCACGCCCACCTCCACGTGCGCGAGAGCGATGAGCGCCACCGCACCGGAATGGCTGATGTTGAAGCGCAAAGGCGAGCCCGCGAGCTGCGGCTTGCCGTGCGCGGCGTAAGCGAAGGCGACCTCGCGCGGCGGCCAGCCCAGCGCGGCGCCCAGCACCTCGCGCAGCGCGCCGCGAGCCGTGCCCCAGCGCGAGCGCAGCTCGTCGGTGGCGAAGCTGCGGAAGCGCTCCTCCTCGCGCGGCGCGAAGCTCCTGCGCAGTCCGTCCAGCCTGTGGGGGGGCACGTCCAGGTGCGCGAGCACCAGCACCGCCTCGCCCGGCGCAGGGGAGGGTCGCTGCGGCAAGGGCGTCCATTCCGGGGGAACGCGAGGCGCAATCCCCTTCACCTCAGTAATCCTTCTCCACGATGTCGTGCGCGCCCGAGACCAGCACGCGCAGGAGCTTGAGCGTCCCCACCCCATCGCTCTCGCCCACCGCCAGCACCCTGCCCTCCGGATCCATCAGGCGCACCTTGCGCCCGCGGGAGAACGGCGGCGCCTTCAGCCGCGAGAGATCGGCCGGCCCCGGCGCATGCCCGTGGGCCACGCGCCGGGCAAGCTGCGCGTCGAGCTGCAGCTCAGCCAGGTCGGCGAGCGCGCGGGAGATGGGAAAGAGGAACCGGTCCAGGCTCCCGGGTCCTTCCCTGGCCGCCGCCATCAGCGTGTCCAGCCCCACCGAGTCCTCCAGCGCGAACGGCCCCACCCGCACCCGCTTCAGCTCCTTGAGGTGTCCGCCGCAGCCCAGCTTCTGCCCCAGGTCGTGCGCGAGCGTGCGCAGGTAGGTGCCCTTGGAACAGCGCACGAAGATGCCGGCGTCGGGCGGCCGGAAGAAGACCAGCTTCGCCTCGTCGATGTGCACCTGCCGCGCCTCGCGCTCCACCTCCTCGCCCGCGCGCGCCAGCTCGTACAGGCGCGTGCCCGCGACCTTGCGCGCCGAGTACATGGGCGGCGTCTGCTCCACCAGCCCGACGAACCCGCCCAGCGCCGCGCGCACGCCCTCTTCGCTCAGGCCCTCGGTGGGGCGGGTCTCCACGGTCCGCCCGGCGGCGTCCTGCGTGTCGGTGATCTCGCCGAAGCGGACGACCGCGTCGTACTCCTTCTCGCCGTCGGAGACGAAGCTGGCGATCTTGGTGGCGTCGCCGATGCAGATGGGCAGGACGCCCGTCGCGGTGGGGTCGAGGGTGCCGGTGTGCCCGCAGCGGCGGGTCTTGAACAGCCCCTTCACCCTGCGGACCACGTCGAAGCTGGTGGGCCCGCTCGGCTTGTCCACCACCACCACGCCGGAGACGTCACGCGCCATTCAGGGCTTTCTCGATCTCGTCGGCGATCTTCGCGCGCACTCCGGCCTCTTCGCCGGCGATGTCGCAGCCGGCGGCGTTGTGGTGCCCGCCGCCGCCGAACTTCTGCGCGATGGCGGCCACGTTCACCCTGCCGCGGCTGCGGAAGCTGACGCGCCAGGGGCCGCCGTCCTCCGGCTCGCGGAAGCTGGCAGCCACCTCCACGCCGTCGACGCTGCGGGCGTAGTTGATGAATCCGTCGGTGAGATCCAGCTCGCTGCCGGTCCGCGCCACCATCGCGTTGGTGATGGTGATGGTGGCGAGCTTGCCGTGCACCTCCAGGGTCCGCAGCACGTCGGCGAGCAGGCGCATGCGCGCGAGCGGCTGCTGCTCGTAGACCCGCACCGTCATCTCCCAGGGCTCCACGCCCGCCTCGATCAGCTCGGCGGCGATGCGCATGCACTCCGGGTCGGTGCTCGAGTAGCGGAAGCAGCCGGTGTCGGCGAGGATGCTGGCGTAGATGCACTCCGCCGCGTCGCGCGAGAGCGGCGCGCCCAGGCCCTTGATGATCTTGTAGGCGAGGATCCCCACCGAGGCCGCCTCCGGGTCGACGTAGTTCACGTCGCCGAACGGCTCGGTGGTGATGTGGTGGTCGAGGTTGAGCAGGACGCCGCGCCTCGGCGGCGGCGGCACGTCGGGCCCCAGCCGGTCGAACGCTCCCGCATCGGTCACCACGGTGACGTCGTACGCCGCGTCCGGGGGCAGGCTCTTCTGCACCTTCCCGGCGCCGCTGAGGAAGCGGAAGTTGTAGGGCAGCTCGTCGGGGTTGTAGACGGTGACCTCGCGGCCCAGGTCGCGCAGCGCGCAGGCGAGGGCGAGCGCCGAGCCGAGCGCGTCGCCGTCGGGCCCGCGGTGCATGGTCAGGAGCACCCGGCGGGCGGGCCGCAGCGCCTCGACGGCGAGCGGCAGGTTCTCCGCCGGTCTCCAGTCGCGCGCGTTCGCGACGAACCTGTTGATCGCCTTCAAGCTATCCCCCGCGCTGCTTGTCGTCGTCGTGGACCTGCCGCAGGAGCTGCTCGATGCGCTCGCCGCGATCGATGGCCTCGTCGTAGGTGAAGTGCAGGTCGGGCGTCAGCCGCAGCTTCAGCTCCATGCCGATCTCGTGGCGCAAGTATCCGCGCGCCCGCTCCAGCGCCCTGGCGGTGTGCGCGCGCTGCTCCGCGTCGCCGTGCACCGTCCAGTAGGCGCGCGCCTCGCGCAGGTCGGGCGACATCTTCACCCCGGTGATGGTGACCAGCCCGATCCGCGGATCGCGCATCCCCCGGGCGAACAGCTCGCCGAGCAGTTGCTGGATCATCTGCGCGACGCGCTCGGGGCGGTTGTGGGTGGTCATTTCTCCAGGTCCTCTTCGGTGAGCCAGCCCTCTTCACCTTCCGGCTCCGGCTCGCTGCCGCGGCCGGGCGAGGAGAGGTCGTGCGCCTCGAAGTCCGGCTTCTGCGACCAGTCCGACGACATCTCCGAGTACGTCTCGATCTCCATCTCGCGGCTCACGATCTCGGCGATGTTGCCCGCGTCGCGGGCGCACTTGTCCAGCACCTCGTTGACGAAGCTGTGGTCGTTGGACACCGCGCCGATGCCGATCACCGCGCGCTGCCAGATGTCGTTGTCGCCCACCTCCGCCACGCTGACGTTGAAGCGCGAGCGCAGGCGATCCACCACCTTGCGCACCACCTGGCGCTTGTCCTTCAGCGACGCGGCGCCGTGGATGTAGAGCGTCAGCCTGAGGATGCCGACCACCATCTGCACGTCCCCGGGCCTTCAGGCCCCGCTCAGGTCAGCGAGGGCCGGATGGTCTCCAGCTCGTAGGCCTCGATCACGTCGCCCGGCTGGAAATCGGTGAAGTTCTCGATGCCGATGCCGCACTCGAAGCCCTTGTCCACTTCCTTGACG
This sequence comes from Myxococcales bacterium, assembly GCA_036518615.1. Lineage (GTDB taxonomy): Bacteria > Myxococcota > Myxococcia > Myxococcales > 40CM-4-68-19 > 40CM-4-68-19. Next base: position 3,739 of record DATDMU010000215.1, on the reverse strand, counting down.
TCGTCCTTGAAGCGCCGCAGCGAGGCGATCTTGCTGGTGATGATCGGCTTCGCGTCGCGCATCAGGCGCACCATGCTGGTGCGGGTGATCTTGCCGTCGGTCACCGAGGACCCGGCGATGGTGCCGAGCTTGGGCACGTTGAAGGTCTGCAGCACCTTGGCGTGGCCCACCACCTTCTCCTTGACGATCGACTCGAGCAGCCCCTCCATCGCGAGGCGCGTGTCGTCGAGCGCCTCGTAGATGATGGAATAGGTCTTGAGCGTCACGCCCGAGGAGGCCGCGGTCTCCGCCGCCTTCGACTCCGGCTTGACGTTGAAGCCCACGATCATCGCCCTGGAGGCCGCGGCGAGGTGGACGTTGCTCTCGGTGATGTTGCCCACCCCCCAGTCGATCACGTCCACCGACACCTTGGGCGTGGTGAGCTTGGTGAGCGCGTTGCGCAGCGCCTCCACCGAGCCCTGCACGTCGGCCTTGACGATGAGCTTGAGGACCTTGGCCTCGTCCTTCTTGCCCTTGGCGAGGATGTCGTCGATGGAGAGCTTGTTGTTCTTCGACAGCTCCTTCTGGCGCTGCTTCTTCAGGCGGTGCTCGGCCACCACCGCCGCGGCCTGCTCGTCCTCGACCACGTTGAACTCGTCGCCCGCCTCGGGGGCGCCGTCGAGGCCGAGGATCTCCACCGGAAAGCCCGGCGGCACGTCGTCCACCTGCTCGCCGTGCTCGTTCATCATCGCGCGGATGCGGCCGTGGTGGACGCCGGTGACCACCGCGTCGCCCACGTGGAGCGTCCCTTCCTGCACCAGCACGGTGGCCACCGGACCGCGGCCCTTCTCCAGCTTGGCCTCGATGATGGTGCCGGCGGCGGGGCGGTTGGGATTGGCCTTGAGCTCCAGCACTTCCGCCTGCAGGAGGATGGCCTCGAGCAGCTTCTCCAGGCCTTCGCCGGTGCGGGCGGAGACCGGGATCACCATGGTGTCGCCGCCCCAGTCCTCGGGGATGATGCCGTGCTCGTTGAGCTGCTGCTTGATCCGCTCCGGCTGGGCGCCGGGCTTGTCGATCTTGTTGATCGCGACCAGCAGCGTGACCTTGGCCGCCTTGGCGTGGTTGATCGACTCCACCGTCTGCGGCATCACGCCGTCGTCCGCCGCCACCACCAGCACCGCGATGTCGGTGACGTTGGCGCCGCGCGCGCGCATGGCGGTGAAGGCCTCGTGGCCCGGCGTGTCGAGGAAGGTGATGTTGGCCTCGCCGCCGTCGGATCCCACCACCTCCACCGAGTAGGCGCCGATGTGCTGGGTGATGCCGCCGGCCTCGCCCTCCGCGACGTGCGCCTTGCGGATGGCGTCGAGCAGCGAGGTCTTGCCGTGGTCGACGTGGCCCATGATGGTGACCACCGGCGGCCGGGAAGAGAGCTCCTCCGGCTTGTCCTCGGTCTCGGGGATGAACTCGTCGATCTCGAAGCCGACCTTCTCCACCTTCCAGCCGTAGTCGATGGCCAGCAGGCTCGCGGTGTCGAAGTCGATGGGCTGGTTCTGCGTGACCATCTTGCCGCCCGCCACCAGCTTGCGGATCAGGTCCGCGCTCTTGACGCCCATGGCCTGCGACATCTCCGAGGGCGTGATGGTCTCCTCGATGCGGAGCACCTTCTTGTGCTCCGACATCTCGGTGATCTCGGTCTGCTTGCCCTTCTTGGCGGTCTTCTTCTTGTGGCCGCGGACCGGGACGTAGGCGCGCTGCCGGGCCAGCTCCACCAGGTCCTGCTTGGAGATGGACTCGGTCTTCTCCACGCGCGGGCCCTTCTTGCCGCGCTGGCCGGGGCCGGCCTTGTTGTCCTTGGTGACGTCGATGAACTCGCGCCCGCGGCCCGGGCCGCCGGACACCACCGCCAGCTCGCGGACCTCGCCCACCGGGCGCGGACGGAAGCCGCCGCCGGAAGGCGTGCGCGGCGCGGGCCGGGCGATGGGGATGAGCGGCCGCGAGAGCACCACCGCCCGGGTGGCGGAGGGGCGCGCCTGGAGATTCTCGGTGACCTGCACCGACTGCACGCCGCCCGGGCCCTGGACGATGGGTCCGGTGGGGCGCGGCGGCGGCGGGCGCACCGGAGCCCGCGGAGGCGGAGGCGGCGCAGGGCGCGCGGCCACCTTGGCGACTCCCGCCGGTACGTTGCTGACCTGTGAGGCTGGCTTTTGCGCTTCAGCGGGACGGGCCGGAGGGGGCATCGGTGGGGGGGCCTGGTGCTGCGCTGCCGCCGGCTTCTGTTCGGCCTGGGCGGCGACGGGCTGGACTTCCGTGCGGGCAGGAGGTGCGGGCGGGGCGGGGGACACTTCCACGGGAGCGACGACGGGCGCGGGCGGCGGAGCTTCCACCACCGGCGCGGGTGCGGGAGGCGGCGGAGGCTCAGGCCGCGCGGGCGCCGCCTGTGGCGCCTCTGCGACGGCCGGCTGCGGTTCGGGCTTCCGCTCCGGCTGCGGCGCCGGCGGAGGCGGAGGTGGCGGCGCGGCGCGCGCGGGCTCCGGCGGCGCGTGGGCGACGGCGGCGGCGTGCTCGTGCTCTGCGGCGGTATCGGCCTTCTTGCGGCGCAGCACCACGCCGCTGCCGGATGCCTTGGGCGCCTCGACCCTGGGGCTCTTCTCCCCCTTGAACTTCTCCAGCACCGCCAGGGCCTGGTCGTCCTCGAGCGACGAGGAGTGGCTCTTGACGTCGTACTCGTGAGCGCGCAACCAATCGACCATCTCCTTGTTGGAGAGGCCGAGATCCTTCGCGAGCTCGTACACGCGCTTCTTCGCCATCCGGTTTTGAGTCCCTTCCAGAGCAACTCCCTTTTCGAGGGGCTAGGTGTTTAGTCTGCCCTCTCCGTCGCCGTCAAGCACACCCATTCGAGGAGGCGGTCGAGCGTGGGCGCCGCCGCCTTTCCCTTGAGCGCCCGGGGAATTTGCCCCGTCTTCAGCGCCCTTTTCGCGCACTCCGCGTCCCGGCAGATCCAGCAGCCCCGCCCCGGCTTGCCGCGGCCGGGCACCACCGCGCCCGCCTCTGCCACCAGCCGCAGCAACTCGGCCTGGGGACGGGCCTTTCTGCACCCGACGCAGCGCCGCTGCGGTACGGCGGGCCGCACCCTGGAAGCCCGCCGGCCCCGGCTCATCTACGCCGGCTGCGGCTGGGCGCCTTCGGCCGCCTTGCGGGCATCCAGGTCCGCCTTCAGCCGCGCTTCCTCCTGGAGATAGTGCTCCACCGCCGCCTTCACCTGCTTGCCCTTCTTCACCCCGAGGCCGGTGGCCTCGCCGAACTTCACCACGTCGGGCTCGTTGTGGATGTCCTCCACCGTCTTGTACCCGGCGTTGGCCATCTGCTCGATGTTGCGCTCGCTGATGCCGCGCACGCGCAAGAGCCTCTCCGCCTGGGTCAGCTCGCTCGGGTGCCGGCGCGCCTCCGCGGCCCGCGCCTCCTCGCGCTCGCGCTCGATGCGCGAGAGCTCCTCCTCGTCCTTGCCGATCTGCGACCGGGCGGCGGCGAGATACCCCTCGACGTTCTCCGCCGTGATGCCCGGCATCTGCAGCAAGACCTCGGTGCTGGCGTTGGCGAAGTCCTTGGCGCTGCGGAACCCGTGCGCATAGAGCAGCTCCACCGTGGCCTCGGGCAGGCCGATGGCGGTGAGGCTCTTGCTCGCGAACTCGCGCATCTCCTTCACCCGGCTCTCGCTGTTGATGTCCAGCTTCCAGCCGGTGAGCTGGGCGGCGAGGCGCAC
>DATDMU010000214.1:0-3909 GCA_036518615.1 Myxococcales bacterium | reverse complement strand
ACGATGGTGGAGAACTTCCAGGGCAAGTACTGCGGGGCGTGCCACCTGACCGTCGCCTTCCCCATGCTCGACTGCCAGCGCTGCCACACCGGGAACGTGCAGTGAATCGCCGCGCCGCGCTGTTGCTCCTGACCGCGCTTGCCCTTCCCGCGCGGGGCGGCGACTGGAAGGCGGAGTTCGAGGAGGTGTGCGGCAAGACCCAGGAGGCCATGTCGCTGGACACCGCCGAGCTGCGCTCGCTGATCGATCGCTGCGACAGGCTGAAGGCCGCCGTCGACGCGCTCGAGGAGTCGGCGCGCAAGGTGTACACGCGGCGGCTGAGCGCGTGCCGGGAGCTGTACGCCTTCGTGCTCGAGACCCGGGAGCAGAAATGACGGCGGTCGCGCTCTTCCTCGTCGCGGCGGCGTATGGAATCGACGGGCCGGTCTCCGACTACGGACGCGTGGTGCTCGACGCCAACACGCGCAAGGCCGGCGTCGCTCCGGCGGTCTTCGAGCACTGGCGGCACCGCGCGCGCTTCACCTGCAGGCTCTGCCACGTCGATATCGGATTCGCCATGTCGCGCGGCGAGAGCAACGTCTCGGCGTCGACGAACCGGCGCGGCTTCCACTGTGGCGCCTGCCACAACGGCAAGACGCGCTACGAGGGCAGGCCCATCTTCGCCTCCTGCTCGGAGCGGAAGGACACCGCCGGCAACCCGGCCTGCCTCCGCTGCCACTCCGACGGGCGAGCGCAGTCCGCGGCGGACCATGCGGCGCTGAAACTGCCGCGCAGCCCCCTCGGCGACGTGGACTGGCAGAAGGCGGAGGAGGCAGGGAAGATCCGTCCGCTCGACGCGCTCGAGGGCGTCTCCATCGCGCGCGCGCCGATGGCGATGGATCGCGACGTGCAGATCCGCTCGCAGGCATCGTGGATGACCGACGTGAAGTTCTCGCACCGCAAGCACGCGGTCTGGAACGGCTGCGAGGTTTGCCATCCGGAGATCTTCCCCAGGACCAGGGCAGGGGCGGCGCCGTTCACCATGCTGGACATCAGCGGCGGGCAGGCCTGCGGCGCCTGTCACGGAAAGGTCGCCTTCCCGCTGGCGTACTGCGACCGCTGCCACCTGAAGCCGGTGCAGTGACTCAGACTCAGGGCACCACCACCACCTTGCCCATCACTTTGCGCTGCAGGATGCGCGTCATCGCGGCGGGCGCCTCCTCCAGGGAGACGCGCTCGCTCACCGCCGGCTTCACCCTGCCCTCCGCGAACCAGGATGCGAGGCGCTCGACGTTGCGGCGCTGGCCCTGCGGGTCGTGCTGCGTCCAATCTCCCCAATACACGCCCACGAGCGACCGCTCCTTGAGCAGCGCCAGGTTCAGCCGGATTTGCGGAATGACGCCGGAAGCGAAGCCGATCACCAGCAATCGCCCCCGCCACGCCGTCGCGCGCAGCGCTGCCTCGGTGTGCTCGCCGCCCACCGGATCGTAGACCACGTCGGCGCCCTTTCCCGAGGTCAATTCCAGGATGCGCTTGCGCAGGTCGTCGGTGGAGTAATCGATGGTCTCGTCCGCGCCGAGCTTCCTGCAAAACGCGAGCTTCTCCTCGCTCGATGCCGCGGCGATGACCCGCGCGCCCATCGCCTTGCCGATCTCGATGGCGGACGTCCCTACGCCGCCGGCCGCGCCCAGCACCACCAGCGTCTCGCCCGGCTTCAGGCCGCCGCAGTCTTGCAGCGCGTGCAGCGAGGTGCAGTAGGTGAGCAGGAAGGCGGAGCCGGTCTCGAAGTCCATCGCCTCCGGGAGCAGCGTCACGCGGTCGGCGGCAACCACGCACTCCTGCGCGAATCCGCCGCGCCCCGGAGAGCCGATCACGCGCTGTCCCGCCGCGACGCCGCGCACGCCCGAGCCGACTTCCTTCACGATGCCCGCCACCTCCAGGCCGGGCGAGAACGGCAAGGGCGGCTTCACCTGATACAGCCCCTGCACGAGCAGCGCATCGGGATAGTTGAGCGAGCTGGCCTTGACCTCCACCACCACCTCGCCCGGCCCGGGCCGCGGCGAAGGGATCTCCTCCACCTTGAGCTTGTCGATGGGCCCGTACTCGCGGCAGAGCAGCGCGCGCACGCCTCACTTCTCCTTCGCCGCGTCGCGGAGCACGCGCTTGAGCACCTTGCCGCTCGCGGTCTTCGGCAAGGCGTCGATGAAGCGCACCTGCCGCGGCGCCTTGTAGGCGGACATGGCCTCCTTGCACCAATCCGCGATCTGCTGCTCGGTGACGGTCCCCTTGGCATTGGGCTTGAGCACCACGAAGGCCAGCGGGTCCTCGCCGCGGTACGGATCGGGCACGCCTACCACGCCCACCTCGGCGATGGCCGGATGGCGATACATGATCGCCTCCACCTCGGCGGGGAAGACGCTGAAGCCCGACACCTTGAGCATGTCCTTCTTGCGCTCCTCGATGCGGAAGTAGCCCTCCTCGTCCACCTGGCCGATGTCGCCGGTGAGGAACCAGCCGTCGCGGAACGCGCGCTCGGTGGCCTCGGGATTGCGCCAGTATCCCTTCATGACTTGCGGTCCGCGGACGGCAATCTCGCCCGACTTGCCGATGCCCAGCTCGGTGGTGCCGTCGTTGGGGTCGACGATGCGCGCATCGGTGAGCGGGAGCGGCAAGCCCACCGTGCCGTACTTTGGCCGCTGCGGCGGATTGATGTGCGTGGGCGCGGTGGTCTCGGAGAGGCCGTAGCCCTCGATGAGCTTGTGCCCGGTGATCGCCTCCCAGCGCTGCGCGACGGCTGCCGGCACCGGCGCGCCGCCGGAGAAGCAGTGGCGCAAGGACGAGAGATCGAACTCCTTCGTCTTGGGGAAATTGACGATGGCCACGTTGACGGTGGCGATGAAGGTGGTGAGGGTGCAGCGGTAGACCTCCACGGCGCGCAGGACGGTGACCAGGTCGAAGCGGCCGATGGCCACGAGCGTCGCGCCCATGTACGCCATCATGTTCATCTGGCATTCCATCCCGGTGATGTGGAACCAGGGCAAGACGCCCAGCGCCACGTCGTTGTCGCCCGAGCCGATGTAGGCGCGCTGCAGCTCGCAGCAGGAGACGAGGTTGCCGTGGGTGATCTCGGCGGCCTTGGCGGTGCCGGTGGTGCCGGAGGTGTATTGGAGGAGCGCGGTGTCGGAGAGCGAGCGCGGCACCTGCGCCTTCAGCTCGGGAGCGGTGCGAAGGACGTCGACCAGCGCGTGCGTGCCGGCCGGCGGCGGGCCGCTGCGCGCTTCCAGGAACGAGGGCGGCGGCGGCAGCGTGGGGGTCTCGGGCAGGAAGTCCGTGTAGGCGGTCAGCACCACCGTCTCCAGCTTCGTCTGCGCGCGGATGGGCTCCACCACCGCATAGGCCGGGTCGGAGGTGACGAGCGCGCGCGCCCCCGAATCCTCGAACTCGTGCAACAGCTCCACCGCCTTGTGCATCGGGTTCAGGCAGACGGCGATGCCGCCGGCGCGCAGGGTGCCGTAGTAGGCGATGGCGAACTGGGGGCAGTTCTCGAGGAAGATGGCGACGCGATCTCCGGCGGCGATGCCGCGGGATTTGAGGAAACCCGCGAAGCGGCCCACGGCGGCATCCAGCTCGGCGAAGGGGATGGCGCGCCCGTAGAAGAGGATGGCGGCGCGGTCGGGCACGCGTTTCGCCTGGCGCGCGAGGATCACCGGCAATACTTCTTCCGGCAGCCGGATCGCCGTCTCGTCCACGCCCGCGGGCCAGTGCTTCTTCCAGATGGGTTCCATCGGCTCCTCCGCGTCCCGGGAAGGGTATGCTTACACCGGCACGCGCCGGTCGGACAGGCGGCGCACCGGCGCGTTTCGCGCATCGGACCGGGAGGTCTTTCCATGTCGCAGCACGTGTTGACCGAGATCCACGACCGCATCCTCC
>DATDMU010000213.1:0-3247 GCA_036518615.1 Myxococcales bacterium | reverse complement strand
CCCGGCGGGCGTCGCCTTCCTGCTCTTCGCCGAGACGCTCTACCGGCGGCACCCGTATCGCTTCGACGCGCTCGGCACGGAGCCTTCGGTGCTGCGGCTCGATCCTGCCGCGCTCGAAGGGTACAGGGCGCGGCAGTACCCGGCAGGCGGCGTCACCCTCGCGGTGGTGGGCGACGTCGATCCGGACGAGGTCCGCAAGCTCGTGCGCGAGAAGCTCTCGACGGCGGCGCCGGGCCGCCGCACGGTTTCGCCGCCGCAGGATGAACCGATCGAGGCGCCGCGCTTCGCGGTCCGCAAGCTGGACAAGGCCCAGGCCCATCTGGTGCTCGGCTTTCCCGGCGCGCGGCTCTCCGACGAGTCGCGCTGGCCGCTGGAAGTGCTCTCCGCCGTGCTCTCCGGACAGGGCGGGCGCCTCTTCGTCGAGCTGCGCGACAAGCGGAGCCTCGCGTACAGCGTGACCAGCTTCTCGATGGAGGGCGTGGATCCCGGGTACTTCGCCGTCTACATCGGCTGCGGGCCGGGCAAGACGCAGGAGGCGCTCGACGGCATCCGCGCCGAGCTGCGCCGCGTCCGCGAGGAGCCGGTCACCGCCGCGGAGCTGGAGCGGGCGCGGACGCACCTGATCGGGACCCACGCCATCTCGCTGCAGCGCAACTCCGCGCGCGCGGCGGTCTACGCCTTCGACGAATGCTACGGGCTCGGCGCCGACGCCTCGAGCAGGTATGCGGAGCACGTCGCCGCGGTGAGCGCGAGCGACGTGCTGGCGGCGGCGCAGCGCGTTCTTTCACCCGCTCGCGAGGTGATCGCCCTGGTCGCGCCGGAAGGCTCCATTCCCGCCGAGCTCGCGCGGTGAGCTGGGCGGTGGTCGTCGTCCGTCCGCCGGACGAGCTGGAGCTCGCGGCGGCGGAGCTGTTCGACCTGGGAGCGCTGGGCGTGGAGCTTCAGGAACCCGGCATTCCGCCGATGCCGGGAACGCCGCCCTTGCCGGAGGGCCGCGGACGCGCCATTGCGCATTTCGCCGAGCGCGGGGCGGCGTGCGACGCTGCCCAGGCCATGGGCGCCGAGCCGCCGGTGGAGATCGCCGCGCAGGACTGGAGCATCGCCTGGCGGGCGCACCACAGGACCATGCGGGTCGGACCGCGTTCCTGGGTGCATCCGCCCTGGGAAGCGCCGCCGGCCGGAGCGGTGGCGGTGGCCATCGACCCGGGGATGGCGTTCGGGACCGGCAGCCATGCGACGACGGCGCTCTGCCTGGAGCGCTGCGACGAGCTGCTCGCGGAATTCCCCGGGGCGGACGTTCTCGACGTGGGCACCGGAACCGGCGTCATCGCGCTGCTCGCCAGGAAGCTGGGCGCCGGCAGGGTGGCGGGCACCGAGAACGACCCGGTGGCGCTCGCCGCGGCGAAGAGCGGCGCGGAGCTCAACGGCATCTCCGGCGTGGAATGGATGCTCTGCGACGATCCCTCGGAGGTGCAGGGCCAGTTCGGCATCGTCGTCGCCAACATCCTGCTCAACCCGCTGCTGGATCTCGCGCCGTCTCTGGCGGCGAAGGTGGCGCCCGGCGGGCGGCTGGTGCTCTCGGGGCTGCTCTCCGTGCAGGCGGACGCCGCGGAGCGCGCCTACGCGGAGCAGGGCCTGTGGCCGCAGGCCCGCAAGGAGCGGGACGGCTGGGCGCGGGTGGAGCTGTCGCGGCCATGAGCGCGGCCCGGCACCGGCTCTTCGTCCCGCCCGCGCAGCTCGGCGGAGCGGAAGTGGAGCTGACGCCCGGGCAGGCGCGGTATCTGCAGACCGTGCTGCGGCTGAAGGACGGCGCGGAGATCGAGGTCTTCGACGGAGAGGGAGGGCGGTACCGCGCGCGCCTTTCCGCGCCGGGCACGCTGCGCGTCGAAGAGCGGATGGCGCAAGAGGCGCGCGCGCTCGACGTGGTGCTGGCGCAGGCGCTGGCGAAGGGCGAGAAGCTCGATCTGGTGGTGCAGAAGGCGACCGAGCTGGGCGCGACGCGGCTTCTGCCGCTCGCCTCCGAGCGCGCGGTGGTGCGGCTGGACGAGGCGCGCGGGCAGTCGCGCGCGGAGCGCTGGAGGCGCATCGCGGAGGAGGCGGCGCGGCAATGCGGGCGCGCCGACGTGCCGCGCATCGACCCGCCTTGCGGCTGGGAAGACGTGTTCTCGCTCCTGCGGGACGATCCGGAGCGGCGGGCGCTCCTGCTCGACCCCGAGGAGCCCGATCTGCGCCTCGGGGCCGCGGCGCGCGGCGCGCCGAAGCTGCTGCTCCTGGTTGGCCCCGAAGGCGGCTTCTCTCCCGAGGAGCGCGATCGCGCCCGGGCCGAAGGAATCCTGCCTGTCGCGCTGGGCCGTCTGGTCCTTCGCAGCGAGACGGCGGGCCTGGCTGCGCTGGCGGTGGTCCAGCACGTCCACGGGGAGCTCGGCTGATTCAGTGCGCGCGGGCGTGCTCGATGCAGTATTCGGTGAGCTTGCCGCCGCAGCGCTCCTGGCAGTCGCAGACGCGGAACTCGAGCGTGGGCTCGTCCTTGTCGCTGCGCCCGCACCTGGCGCAGACGCGCGGCTTGCGCGGGGCGGGCGCGAACCCGGCGGTGGCAGCCTTCCTTCGCGAGGACGATCGCCTGCCGCGGAGGCTCGCCGCCAGCGCCGGCCCGCAGAAGAGCAGGAAATCCCCGAACGCCACCACGATGGCCGCCTGGGTCGGCAGATCTCCGCGCACCAGCTGGTACGCCATCAGGCCTCCGCTGAGCATGCCGAGGAACTTCACCTTCACCGGCAGGATGAGGAGCAGGACCTCGTACTCGGGGAACTCCACCGCGAAGGCGAGCAGCATGGCCTCGGCGACGTACCTCCCGGTCACCGGCCCGAGCAGGAAACCGACCGCGAGCGTGCCCAGCGCGCCGCCGAAGAAGAAGAGGTCGAAGCGGAAGCTCCCCCACTGCGCCTCGAGCGAGGTGCCGATGGTGTAGAGGAACATCAGCCAGAATCCGGCCCAGACGAGGCCCCATCCATTCAGGGGACCCAGCGGAGCGAAGAGGAAGGTGAGGACGCGCCACACCTCGCCGTGCAGCACGGCCTCGGCGTCGAGCCAGAGCAGCGAGGCGGCCTGCGGCCGGGCGAAGACGAGCAGGTGCAGCGCGCCGGAGATGCCGACGATCCAGAGGGTGATGCCCTCCGGCGCGTAGCGGCCGAAGCGGCGCTCCATGCGGGCGATCAGTTTCTCCACAGGCGCCTTGTTAGCATCGACA
>DATDMU010000212.1:0-3132 GCA_036518615.1 Myxococcales bacterium | reverse complement strand
CACTTTCTCCGCGTTCTTGCGCAGCGTGCGCTTGCGCTCGTCGAAGAAGTGGTCGCGCAGCCGGCGGAAGAGGTCGGGGAAGATCTGCGAGTAGTCGATCTCGCCCTCGGGGTGCTCGAGCCGGTGCGCGCCAACCGCCGAGATCAGGCCGCGGCGGAACTCGCGCCGGTCTTCGGCGCCGGCCATGACGATGGACTCGGTCTGCGCCATCATCTCCTCGTCCGCCCGCTCCATCTCGCCGGTGTGCGGGTTGCGGACGCGCTCGCCGCGCGTCCAGGCCAGCACGTGCAGCGCATAGCGCTCGAACATGGTCCGGTACTGCTTCTCCGAGATCAGCCCCATCGCCTCGCGGACTTCCTCGTCGAGCACGTCGAGGTACTCGCCCTCCGCCACCCGCACGAACTCCTCGTGGTCGTGGTAGCCGTCCACCACCTCCTGCTGCAGGAACTCGTAGACGCTCTTGTCGCGGGTGAGCGCCTCCAGCTCTTCCAGCACCGCCTGCGGCGTGAGGCACTTCCAGGCGGGGTTCTGCGCCGCGTTGCCGATGGCCGTCTTCAGCTCCCGCGCGCTGGCGCCGGTGCGGCCCTCGTAGTTCGGGTAGCTGTCCGACTCGCGCCAGATCTCCGGCAGGTGCTTCTTCAGCTCGCGCGCCTGCTGGTTGGAGAGGCGGTCGGGCGCGCGGCCGTCGTCGTAGAGCCGCGCCTTCTCCAGCGGCGTGAGGTGATCGGCGAGCTTGCGCAGGTCGCCCTTGTAGCGATCGCTCACCGGCTTCTTCAGGCGCGTGAGCACCGCCCACAGCGCGGCCACCCAGGTGGCGTGCGGCGCCACGTGCTTGCCGATGCTCTCCTTGAGCCGGAAGGAGTAGACGCGCTCCTCCTCCTCCACCCGCCGCAGGTAGGGCACCCGCACCAGCTCGATGCGGCCCTTGAAGCTGGCGAAGTCGCCCATCTCCTTGAAGGCGGAGAGGTGCTTCTCGTTGCTGGAGGAGATGAGCAGCGAGTCGAGGTGGAGGAGGAAGTGGTTCATGCGGGCGATGCCCGTCTCCACCGTGCCGAGCAGGTACTTGTAGTGCTCCAGCGGCCGCTTGAGCAGGTCGGAGAACTCGATCACGCCGCGGTTGCCCGTCACCAGCGGCCCGAAGGGCTCGTAGAGCGAGAGGTTCTGCAAGGCGCCGGGGAGGTTGCCGTGGCTGCGGTCGGAGGTGACCTGGCGATAGTCGGCATCCACAGACATCTGCGGCTCCACCGTGACCGCGCCGATCATGTAGCGCCGCGAGAGGTAGAAGCGCTCCACCTGCACGTGGCGGAGCACCTTGAGCACGTCGCCGTTGTAGGACTGGAGCAGCGCCGCGTAGATCTGCCGGCACTTGTGGCAGAGCTCGCCCTCCAGCACGCCCGCGGCGAGCTGGAACTCCGCGTCGGGCTTGCAGCACTCGGTGAGCAGACGCTGCCGCTCGCCGCGCGGCACGAGGAAGAGCGGGTGGTCCTTCATCTCGCAGATGAGGCGCGCGTCGATCTGCTCGCCCTCGAGGTGCGCGTACGACTCCACCGCGGTGGCGCCCGCCACCTTCTCGCCGAAGCCGATGGAGCCCTTGACCAGGCGCTCGTTGGGGAAGATCCAGTTGAGCCGGTAGAGCGCGCCCTGCTCCTTGCGCGAGTAGTCCTCCAGGGCGCGCTGGAGCGCCGCCACCAGCGACGACTTGGCCGAGCCGTTGGGGCCGTGCAGCAGGATCAGCTTGTGGACGCGGCCGGCGCGCACGAAGGAGTTGAGGATCCGGTAGATGGCGTTCTGCACGTCCTCCTGCCCGACCACCGGCGCGCCGCCCTCGCCCTCCTGCACCGCCGCCGCCTGGTCGAACGGCCGGTCGAACAGCTTGAACCGGCGCACCGGTCCCCACGGCTTCTGCAGCGTCTCGGTGCCGTAGAAGTCGAAGCAGTCGCGGATGTACTGGGCCGCGTCCCGCGCGTGCACGCGCGGCGCCTCGAAGAACGCCTCCATGTACTCCTGGAAGGCGAGAATGGTCTTGTTCCCGAGGAACGAGCGGCGGACCTGGTCGCCGACGGACTTCAGATAGCGCAGGGAGTCCACCATGCTAGTCTACCACTCGTGAGCAAGATCATCGGTATCGACCTGGGAACCACCAACTCGTGCGCGGCCATCGTCGAGGGCGGCGGCGAACAGGTGAAGCTCATTCCGTACAAGGGAGGCGAGTTCATCATCCCCTCCATCTTCGCCATCGACGACAAGGGCAACGAGCTGATCGGCCACGAGGCCAAGCGCCAATGGCAGCTCAATCCCCGCAATACCGTCTATGCCGCCAAGCGGCTCGTCGGGCGCTCCTACAGCAGCGAAGTGGTGGAGCTGATGCGCAAGACCGTCTCCTACGAGCTCAAGGCCGGCGAGCGCAACGACGTGGTCCTCGACGTGGGCCAGAAGAACTTCCGCCTCTCCGAGATCAGCGCGAAGATTCTCAACAAGATCCGGGTCGTCGCGCAGGACTACCTCGGCGAGAAGGTCACGCGCGCGGTGGTGACGGTGCCGGCGTATTTCACCGACCGCCAGCGCCAGGCGGTGAAGGACGCGGGCAGGATGATCCAGCTCGAGGTGGTGCGGATCATCAACGAGCCCACCGCCGCGGCGCTGGCCTATGGCATCGGCAAGAACCTGCACGAGACGGTGGTGATCTACGATTTGGGCGGCGGCACCTTCGACGTCTCCATCATCGAGATCCGCGACCGCGTCTTCGAGGTGAAGGCCACCGGCGGCGACATCTTCCTCGGCGGCCTCGACTTCGATCAGGCGATGATCGGGCACGTCATCGGCGAGTTCAAGAAGCAGCACGGCATCGATCTCTCCGCCGATCCGGTGGCGATGCAGCGGATCAAGGACCTGGCCGAGCGGGTGAAGATCGACCTCTCCTCGCGCGAGCAGGCGCCCTTCTCGGTGCCCTTCGTCACCATGACGGCGCAGGGGCAGCCGCTCAACATCGACTTCCAGTTCACCCGCAAGCTCCTCGAGGACCTCACCAGGGACCTGGTGGACCGCACCGTGGAGATCCTCGCGCGCGTCATGGAAGACGCCGGGCTCGACCCGAAGAAGGTGGACGAGCTGCTCCTGGTCGGCGGCCAGACC
>DATDMU010000211.1:0-3270 GCA_036518615.1 Myxococcales bacterium | reverse complement strand
TCGCGCGACCGGAGCACGCCTTCGGAGAGCAGGAACCCCACCGCCAGCTCGCGGTCGGCGCCGGGCGTGCGCATGGTGATGGCCAGCGTCTCCCCCTGGGCGCGGATCTCCAGCGGCTCCTCGGCGACGATGTCGTCCTCGGCGGGCGCGGAGAGCACGCCCTGCGCCACCCTGCGCACTTCCCTGCGCGCGACGCCTTTCACAGTTCCTTCAACCGCAGGGCGCCTTCGTCGTCCACCTGCGCCCTGAACTCGAGACCGCACCAGCTGCAGAGGACCTCGTCTCCGTTGCCGAACTCGTCGAAGGGATTGTTGGCGCTGCAGGAAGGGCAGTCGAACTCGGAGAAGCGGCGGCGGACGCCGAGCGTGGCCGGCGCCTTCTTCTCGTCCGCGTCGTCCTCGTCCCAGGAGGCCGGGTCTGTCCGGGATACCATGATGGCCGGAAGTCTAACCCGATCGCCTGCGGCCCGTCCGCCGCGACACACCCGGGCGTGGGGCCGGTTGCCCTTCCGCTCCCGGGGCAGCACCTTGAGCGGGCATGCTGCTCCTGCTTGCGGTGCTGCAGATCTGGGTGGCGGACGAGTCGGAGAAGGTGCGCCCCGATGCGCGCCCTCCGGCGGTCGGGCATGCCCCGCGCATCGCCCTCGCGGCGGCGGGAGGAGAGTGCGTGGGCGCGCAGCTCGTCGTCCGCGGTCCGGTCGCCGGCCTTTCCGCCAGCTCGCGGGGAAAGCCGAAGCTCGACCTGTACCGCGTGGAGACGATCGCGCTCGAGCATCCCTCGGGTCCCGAGGGCAAGACGGGCGAGTGGCCGGACGCGCTGATTCCGGCGCGCGACGCGCTCTACGGCGAGGAGCGCCGCGCCTTCCCGGTGGACGTTCCCGAAGGGCGCGCGCAATCCTTGTTCGTCGAGGCCTGCCTGCCGCGCGGGATCGGACCGGCGCGGCTCTCGGGCGCAGTCCGGCTCTGGTGGCGCGGAGGCAAGCTCGAGGTGCCGGTGGAGGTGCGCGCCCGCGCCTTCGATCTGCCGGCCACCCCTGCCCTGGCCACCGCCTTCGGGTTCTCCGGTTACTCCGCGGCGAAAGGACATCGCCGCGGGCCGGAAGCGAGCCGCGAGCTGACCCGCGCCTACGACCTGATGGCGCTGCGCCGGGGCATCACCCTCTTCGGCGGAACGCAGGACCCGCCCGCCTTCGAGAAGGACGGCGACCAGGTCCGCATCGACTGGAGCGCCTACGACGCCGAGGTCGGGCCCTTCCTCGACGGCACGGCGCTGCCCGACGGCGCGCGCTGGACTGCGGTGGAGCTGCGCGAACCGGGCAACCTGTCCCGCGCGCAGCGGCGTTCGTGGCGGCAGAAATGGCAGGAGCACTTCCGCGAGCGCGGCTGGCTCTCGCGGCTGTTCCGCTACGTCGAGGACGAGCCGTCGCCCGACGCGTTCGGGCGCGTGGAGGAAAAGGCGCGCGAGCTGCGCGAGGATGCGCCGGAGGTGCGAAGGCTCGTGACCACCTCGTGGAGCGACCAGCTTCCCGACGTCGATCTGTGGACGCCGGTGCTGAACTGCCTGGGCGGGAAGAACCCCACCTGTCCGCGCGCCGCGCCCCGGTCCAGGTACGCGACGCTCTGGTGGTACCAGAGCTGCATGTCGCACGGCTGCAGCAACGACGGAAAGCCCGTCCTCGACGCCGCCTTCGCGGGCTGGCCCAGCTACATGATCGACGCGCCCGCCACCGCGGCCCGCGCCATGGGCGCGCTGGCGTTCGCCAACGACATCGCGGGCGAGCTCTACTTCGACGTCGTCTACGCCTACGACGGCGGCGACCCCTGGAAGTCGCAGTGGGCGTTCGGCGGCAACGGCGACGGCACGCTCTACTATCCCGGCACGCCGGAGCGCATCGGCGGGCGCCACGACGTCCCCGTCGAGTCGCTGCGCCTGGTGCAGATCGCCCGCTCGCTCGCCGACCATGCGTACCTGTCGCTCTGCGCGCAGCTGGGCGACCTGCCGCTCGCCCGGGCGGAGGCGCGCGCCGTGGCGCCGTCCTTGCGCGGTTTCTCGCGCGACCCGCGCGCCTATGCGCAGATGCGCGAGCACCTCGCGGCGCGCATCGAGACGCTGCTTTCCACCCGCAAGCTCGGCGCGAGGTGAATGGCGGCCCGCCCCCGCCGTCTCATCCGAGGTATGCCCGCGATGCTCGCCCTCATCCTTGCCGCGCTCTGCCCGCCGCAGCACCTGCCGCAGGCGCGGTTTTCCACCGGCGAGGTGCTGCAGTACAGGCTCGACGCGCTCGGCGCCGACGTCGGCACCTTCGAGGTTCGCGCCGAGCCGCCGCCCGATTCCGAGAAGGAGCGCGCGGTGGCGAAGCTCAGCTCGCGGGCGAAGACCAGCGCCTTCGTCTCCACCAACGTGGCCCGCTACGAGGCGTACGCGACCGCGCTGATCGCCCGCGACTTCACCCCGCTCCACTACCGCGAGGACGTGGACGAGAACGACGTCCACCGCGGCACCGAGGTGCGGTTCCCCAACGAGGCCGGTGTCCTGCCGGTGACGGCGACGAAGAACGGCGAGCCGGAGGCGGTCTCGGCAAGGGCAGACCTGGGCGTGCGCGACATGATCTCGACGCTTTACGTCCTGCGCCTGCTGCCGCTCGGGCAGCCGGTGTGCATGGAGGTCTTCGCGGGCCGCAAGGTCTGGAAGCTGTCGGGGCAGATGGCCGCGCGCGAAACCATCGACACGCCGCTCGGCCGGTTCAATACCCTGCGCTTCGACGGCGACGCCGTCTGGCTGGACGATCCGCGCCTCAAGCGCACCGCCCACGTCTGGGTGAGCGACGACGACCGCCACCTGCCGGTCGCGGCCGTGGGAGAGGTGAAAGGAAAGGTGCTCCGCGCGCAGCTGGTGTCGGCCCCGGGCGCGCGCCGCAGGAAACGATAGCTAGAGCAGGCCCTTGTTGCGGCGGATCTGCTCCACCGTCTTCTGGTACTCCACCTCCCACGCCTGCGTTCCTTCGGAGAGGTGCTTGAGCCGGGAGCGCGCCTCGCGGTCGATGTCCTCGTCCACGTCGAGGTGCTTCTTGAAGACCTGGTAGATCTTGCGCCGGATCGAGTGGTCCTCCGCGAAGACCTCCTCGACGTTGCGGGAGATGAGCAGGAACTCGATCATCTGGTTGATGATGTAGTCGATGCCTTCGTCGCCCATCTTGAAGCCGCGCACGTCGGCCATCTCGCGCTTGACCTGGTTGAAGCGCGAGTGGTCGTAGCCGCGGCGCTCGAGCGC
>DATDMU010000210.1:0-7557 GCA_036518615.1 Myxococcales bacterium | reverse complement strand
GGACGCCTCAGCGCGCCCGGCCAGGTGTCGGTCAGCGGCGCGGAGGGCAAGGAGCAGATCGTCGAGGCCAAGCACGTGGTCGTCGCCACCGGCTCCGCGCCGCGGCTCATTCCCGGAATCACCCTCGGCCCGCGCGTGATGACGAGCGACGAGCTGCTCGAGAACGTGACGGTCCCCAGGCGCCTCATCGTCCTCGGCGCCGGCGCGGTGGGGGTGGAGTTCGCCAGCGCCTACCGCCGCTTCGGCAGCGAGGTGCACATCGTCGAGATGCTGCCGCGCCTTCTCCCCGTGGAAGACGAGGACATCTCCGCCGAGTTCGAGAAGGCCTTCCGCCGCCGCGGCATCAAGGCGCATACCGCGGCCAAGGTGGAGAAGGTCGACGTCACCAGCGATGCCGTCAAGGCCACGCTCACCACCGCCAAGGGCACCGAGACGCTGGAGGCCGACCTCTTCCTCTGCGCCGTGGGCCGCAGGCCGGTGAGCGAGGACGTGGGCCTCGCCAAGTTTCCAGGGATCAAGATGGAGCGCGGCTTCGTGGTGGTGGACCCCGCAACGCTCCTCACCGGCGAGAGCTGGGTGTCGGCCATCGGCGACGTCGTCGCGCTGCCCGGCCGCCCCCATCCGCAGCTCGCGCACCTCGCCTTCGTGGAGGGCGAGTTCGTGGCCGACCGCATTGCCGGCAAGAAGCCGCACCCCGTCAACTACGACCTCGTGCCCGGAGCGACCTACAGCGATCCCGAGGTCGCCTCCGTGGGCCTGACCGAGAGAGCTGCGAAGGAGCGCGGCTACAAGGTGAAGATCGGCACCTTCCCCATGTCGGCCAACGGCAAGGCGCGCATCCTCGGCGCCGCCGAAGGCATGGTGAAGGTGGTCGCGGAGGAGAAATACGACGAGGTGCTGGGCGTACACATCATCGGGCCGCGCGCCACCGAGCTGATCAGCGACGCGTGCTCGCTCCTGCGGCTGGAGACGACCAGCGAGGAGATGCTGCACGTCATGCGCCCGCACCCGACGCTGTCGGAGGCGCTCACCGAAGCCGCCCTGGGCGTGCGCGGGAAACCGCTGCACATCTGAGGTCACTACGGCGGGAAGGATGTCAGCGTCCGGGTGTTCCATCCGTCGCCCGGGGAGGCGAACATGACCGAATCCACGTCGTGGCGTCGGGGATTTGCTGCGGGATTTGCGGCGCTTGCGCTCGGCATCGGCGGTCAGGTCGCCACGGGGGGCGCCGACGAGGCGGAGGCGGTGGAGTCCTGCCCCTTCTCGCGCAACGCGGCCGCGGACCGGCTGGCCGAGCGCTTCACGCCGCACGTGGACGCCCACGGCATTGCGCACCGCGTCGCCCGCGCGCTGGTGGGCATGGTGCTGCAGAGCGCGCTGTAGAGGTCGGTTCTCGCGATCGGCAGCCGTTTCGGTTATACCGGCCGCCCTCATGGGTGACTCGCTGGTCCAGCTCGGCGCACGACCGCGCCACAAGCCGCGCGAGCCGAAGCCTGATTGGCTGAGGGTCCGCATGCCCGGCGGCGGGCGCTACGAGCAGGTGCGCAAGACGCTGCGCGAGCTGAAGCTCCACACCGTCTGCGAAGAGGCCAGCTGCCCCAACATGGGCGAGTGCTGGGGCGGCGGCACCGCCACCGTCATGCTGATGGGCGACGTCTGCACCCGCGGCTGCCGGTTCTGCGACGTGGAGAGCGGCACGCCCGCGCCGCTGGACCCGCTGGAGCCGCGCCACCTCGCCGAGGCGATGGGGCGGCTGGGGCTCGACTACCTGGTGGTCACGAGCGTGAACCGCGACGAGCTGCCGGACGGCGGCGCCGCGCACTTCGCCCAGGCCATCGTCGAATTGCGCAGGGCGGCGCCGAAGACCTTGGTGGAAGTGCTCACGCCGGACTTCCAGGGCTCGCATGAGGCGCTGCAGATGATCGCCGACGCGCAGCCCACGGTCGCTGCGCACAACGTGGAGACGGTGGAGCGGCTCACGCCGAAGGTGCGCGACCGGCGCGCGAGCTACCGGCAGTCGCTGGACGTGCTCGACTTCTACAAGCGCGCCGGGATGCGGACCAAGAGCAGCATCATGCTCGGCCTCGGCGAGACCCGCGAAGAGGTGGTGCAGGCCATGCGCGACCTGCGCGGCGTGGGCTGCGACATCCTCACGCTCGGCCAGTACCTGCGGCCTTCGGAGAAGCATTTGCCGGTCATTGAATTCGTGCGGCCGGAGGCATTCGCCGATCTGGAGCAGGAGGGCCTGCGCATGGGCTTCCGCTTCGTCGCCGCGGGCCCCTTGGTGCGCTCGAGCTACAAGGCCGGCGAGTTCTTCATCCAGCGGTGGGTCGAGAGCGGCGCGTAAGCATGCCCGCGTGGAACATCATCCAGGCGGTCAACGACGCCCTGCGCATCGAGATGCGCCGCGACCCGCGCGTGGTGGTGCTGGGCGAGGACGTGGGCAAGTTCGGAGGCGTCTTTCGCGCCACGCTCGGGCTGGTCGAGGAGTTCGGCCCCGACCGCGTCATCGACACGCCGCTCGCCGAGGCGGGCATCGTCGGCGCCGCCATCGGCATGGCCATGTACGGGCTGCGGCCGGTGCCGGAGATCCAGTTCAGCGACTTCATCTTTCCCGCCTTCGACCAGATCGTGAACGAGCTGGCCAAGCTCCGCTACCGCAGCGGCGGGCAGTACGGCGCTCCGGTGGTGATCCGCACGCCGGTGGGCGGCGGCATCAAGGGCGGCCACTACCACTCGCAGTCGCCGGAGGCGCTCTTCATCCACACGCCGGGGCTGCAAGTGATCTGCCCCTCCAATCCGGTGGACGCAAAAGGCCTGCTCATCTCCGCCATCCGCCAGGACGACCCGGTCATCTTCATGGAGCCCAAGCGCGTCTACCGCGCGGCGCGCGGCGACGTGCCGGAGGGCGAATACACGGTGCCCATCGGCAAGGCGCACGTCGCGCGCGAAGGCCGCGGCATGACCGTCCTCGCCTGGGGCGCCATGTTCCACGAGGCCCAGGCGGCGGTGGAGCAGGCGCCGGAGCTGGACGCGGAGCTGATCGACCTGCGCACGCTCTGGCCCCTGGACATCGAGGCGGTGACGCACAGCGTGCGCAAGACCGGGCGCTGCGCCATCGTGCAGGAGGCGCCGCGGACGTGCGGCTTTGCCTCGGAGATCAGCGCGCTCGTGCAGGAGCGCTGCTTCACCTCGCTGGAGGCGCCGGTCCTGCGCATCACCGGCTGGGATGTGCCCTTTCCCTACACGCTGGAGAACGACTACCTGCCGCTCGCCCCGCGGATCAAGAAGTCGCTGCGCGAGCTGAAAGCCTACGAGCCCTGACATGGCCCAGTTCGAGTTCAAGCTGCCGGACATCGGCGAAGGCGTGGTGGAGGGCGAGATCGTCAAGTGGCTGGTGAAGCCGGGCGACAGCATCGTCGAGGACCAGCCGCTCCTCGAGGTGATGACCGACAAGGCCACCGTCACCATTCCCAGCCCGCGCCGCGGAAAGGTGCTGCAGACCTTCGGCAAGGAGGGCGACATCGCGAAGGTGCACGCCACGCTGGTGGTGCTGGAGCTGGAGGCGGCTGGCACGGCGCAGGCGTCACCCTCCACCGGCGTTCCGGCGCAGGCCGCGCCGAGCCTGCCCGCGCAGCACGCGGGACAGCCGGCGCCGCTGCAGACGGCGGGCATGCCGCAGGCGGCGCGCGGCGCGGACCACGGCGGCAACGGCGACTCGCGAAAGATCCTCGCCACGCCGGTGACGCGGCGGATGGCGCGCGAGATGGGCGTGGACCTCGCGTCCCTGCAGGGCACGGGGCCGCAGGGGCGGGTGATGAAGGCGGACGTGCTCGCGCATGCCGGCAACCGCGCGCCGGCGCGGGCGCCCCTGGAGCCGCTGCAGGCGCCGCCCCCGCGCGCCGAGCCGCCCGCCGCCGCCGACGAAGTGCGGCCCTTGCGCGGGCTGCGCAAGAGCATCGCCCGCAGCATGGTGCAGAGCCACACCTACGTCGTGCCCTTCACCTTCGTGGAGGAATGCGACACGGCCGCGCTCACGGCGCTGCGGGAGCGGATCAACCAGGGCCTCTCCCATCGCGGCGAGGCAAAGCTCAGCTACCTGCCCTTCATCGCCAAGGCGCTGCTCCACGGCTTCGCGAAGTATCCCGAGCTCAATGCGGTGATGGACGAGGAGAAGCAGGCCCTGGTGGTCAAGAAGGACGTGAACGTCGCCTTCGGCGCCGCCACCGAGGCGGGGCTCACCGTCTTCGTGGTCAAGGACGTGCGCGGCAAGTCCATCCGGGAGATCGGCGCGGAGATCGAACGGCTGGCAAAGGCGGCGCGCGAGCAGAAGCTGCAATTACAGGACCTGCAGGGCGGCACCTTCACCGTCACTTCGCTGGGGCGCGACGGCGGACTCCTGGCCACGCCGGTGGTGAAGCACCCGGAGGTGGCCATCCTCGGCGTGCACAAGATCAAGGAGTGGGCCAGGCCGGTGCGCCGCGACGACGGCACGGTCGGCGTGGAGATCGGCGAGCGGATGAACCTCTCCTGTTCCTTCGATCACCGCGTCATCGACGGGCATATCGGCGCGGCATTCCTCTACGAGGTCATCCACGCCCTGGAATCGCCGGAGCTGCTGCTGATCGATTGAACGCCCGCGTTGACGCGCCGCGCGCTTGTCATTGGCAATGGTTGCGTGCATTGTGCTCCGGTCGGGAGGGGCCCAATGCATTCTCGGCATTATACCCACGTGGCAAAGGCGATCGTGCTCGTGCTGGCGGCCTGCGGGGGATCTTCGACGAAGCCGGCGGAGCCGGCCGTGGCCCCCATCGCCGTCACCTTCCAGCCCACGCCTTTCACGGCGAGCTTCGCGCAGGGGAGCTTCGTGCCGCCGACGCCGCTCAACGTCAGCTTGAGCCGCCTGCCGGATGTTCCCGTCTCCGCCGCGGTCGTCCAGGACAAACCCGTGCTCGCAGGCACGACCATCGCGGCATTCCAGGTCGGGACGAGCAACACCTTCGC
Organism: Myxococcales bacterium; assembly: GCA_036518615.1. Taxonomy (GTDB): domain Bacteria; phylum Myxococcota; class Myxococcia; order Myxococcales; family 40CM-4-68-19; genus 40CM-4-68-19. Next base: position 2,553 of record DATDMU010000210.1, on the reverse strand, counting down.
GACGTCGCTCACCCCGTCGTGCCAGCTTTCCCCCGGCAGCTACACCGGGAACCTGACGCTCCTGCTCTGCACCGATCCCGCCTGCAGCGCGCCTCTTCCGATCACCGGAAACGTCCTCCCTTACTCCTTCCAGGTCGCGCCGGGACACGTGATGACGGCAAAGGTGGCCGGCGCCGCCGTCGCCGGGTTGATCTCCCAGTGCACCGCCAGCTTCTTCTCGGCCACCGTCGGGAAGGTCGTGGACCTCGTCTCCTCCCTTCCGGTCACCTGGCAGACCAGCGTCGGGACCAGCGCCGGGGTGCCGGTCGTCTCGGGGGTGACGACGACGTCGACCACCTGGTCGGGAAGGGTCTCCGAGAGGGACGGGAACAATATTCCGGGCGTCGAGTACGGAGCCATCCTCGTTCATGCGACTCCGGAGTCGGGCCCGACGCTGTCGGCGACCATCTTCGTGGTCGGAGGCTAGCGCCGGCTCATCCGCCGAGGCCCATCAGCGACACCGCCTCGAGCCCCAGCCCGCCATGCCGCAGATCGTCGAGCGATCCGACGCAGATGAGCGGCATCCGTCCGGCGAGCACGATGCCGCCCACCAGGACCGCTCCCTTCCACTCCAGCGCGAAGAGCCGTCCGTCGCGGCTCAGCCCGCGCCCGCCGGCGCGCACCTCCGCGAGGAACCGCCGCGACTCCACCGCGAGCCGCACCGCATCCGGGATCTCCCCGGAAGCAAGCTCTCCGCGCAGCAAAGGTCCGCACGCGTCCGCTCCCAGAGCGAGAAGCATCTCCCGCACGCGCACGAACAGCTCTCCCAGCCCGGGCTCTTGCCGCAGCCGGCGCGAGACGAACGCCTTGCAGCGCAGCCCCGCCGCTTGCGCCTCCTTGGTGGCCTCCGGCACCGCGGCGATCCGCGGCCCGCGCACCTGCGCCAGCGCCGCCGTGTAGCTCTCGCCGGTCTTCGCCTGCCGCTGCCGGACGCGCCTCTTCAGATCCTTCTTCTTCGTCATCGCCTCGACCTCGCGAGCGATGCGGGACGGCCCCATGCGCCCCCGCACCGCGGAGGGAAGCGAACCGTGAGCACCCGGGAAGAAGGCTCCCCTTTGCCCTCGCGAGCGGCCATGCATGGGCTGGCCTTCGAGGGTTGCGCGCGGGTGCGCCGCGACCGCGACGATGCCGCAGGCGGCGCCGGACCGCAAGGGGAGGGCGGCGTTGCCTCCGCGGCCCCGTTCCTCTACAACCGCGCCCCATGCAGCCAGCCCGCAACGTCGAGACGCCGGAGATTCCCCGCGAGACGCTCCTGCGCCTCTACCGCGAGATGGTCCGCCTGCGCACCGTGGACGAGCGGATGATGACGCTGCAGCGGCAGGGGCGGGTGGGGTTCTACGGGGCCTGCACCGGGCAGGAAGCAGCCACGCTCGCCTCCGCCATCGCGCTCGAGCCCGGCGACTGGATCTTCCCCGCGCTGCGCGAGGGCGGCGCCATGCTCCTGCGCGGCTTTCCCCTGGTCACCTACCTCTGCCAGGTGTTCGGGAATTCGGGCGACGAGACCAAGGGCCGGCAGATGCCCTCGCACATGGCCTCGAAGTCGGTGAACCAGGTGAGCTGGTCGTCCTGCATCGGCACCCAGCTCCCGCAGGCGGTGGGCGCGGCGATGGCGGCGCGGATCAAGGGCGACCGCACCGTGGTCGCGGCCTACATGGGCGACGGCGCCACCAGCGAGGGCGACTTCCACGTGGCGATGAACTTCGCCGGGGTGTTCAAGGCGCCGGTCGTCTTCGTCTGCCAGAACAACCACTGGGCCATCAGCGTGCCGACCAGGCGCCAGACCGCGAGCGAGTCCATCGCCATCAAGGCCAAGGCGTACGGCTTTCCGGGCGAGAAGGTGGACGGCAACGACGCGGTGGCGGTCCATGGCGCCGTCAAGGAAGCGGTGGAGAGGGCGCGCGGCGGCGGCGGACCCACGCTGGTGGAGTGCGAGACGTACCGCATCGGCGCGCACAGCTCCTCCGACGACCCCACGCGCTACCGCGACGAGCGCGAGGTGGAGCAGTGGCGCAAGCGCGACCCGCTGGAGATGTTGCGCTCGCGCCTCGCCGGCGCAGGCGCCTGGAGCGCGCGCGACGAGGAGCAACTGCGCGCCGCCCTCCTCGAAGAGGTGAACGCCGCCATCGCCGAGGCGGAGAAGAAGCCGGATCCGCCGCGCGAGTCGCTCTTCGACGACGTCTACGTGAACATGCCCTGGTCCCTGCGCGAGCAGCGCGCGGAGATGCTGGCCGCGCCAGCGGTCCCCCGTCCCGACGCCAAGGTCATCGCGAGTTAGACTCCGCCCGTGCGCACGCTCCATGTCAGGCGGCTCGGCAGGGTCGAGTACGCGGACGGCCTCGCCATGCAGAAGCTCCTCGTCGAGGCGCGCGCCCGGGCGCTGGTCCCCGACACGCTGCTCCTGCTCGAGCATCCCCGCGTCATCACCCTGGGCCGCGGCGCCAGGGCGCAGAACGTGCTCTGGCCGAAAGAGATGCTGGAGGCGCGCGGGTTCGAGCTCTACGAGACCGACCGCGG
>DATDMU010000209.1:0-12154 GCA_036518615.1 Myxococcales bacterium | reverse complement strand
GGCCAGCTCGAAGGCGTAGCGGAGGATGCGGTCGACGCCGCGGCGGGTGAAGACCGTCTCCTGGATCACCGTCTCGTTCTCGGTGCCCTCGAAGATGCGGCCGCCGATGGACGAGTACTCGCCCTCGGTGTTCTCGCGGATGACCCAGAAGTCGATGTCGCCGGGCTTGCGGTCGCGCAGGGGTGAAGGGACGCCCTCCATCAGCCGCACCGGGCGGACGTTGGCGTACTGCTGGAACTCGCGCCGGATGGGGATGAGCAGGCCCCACAGCGACACGTGATCGGGCACGCCGGGGAAGCCCACCGCGCCGAGGTAGATGGCGTCGTGCCCGCGGATCTGCGCGAGGCCGTCGTCCGGCATCATCCGGCCGTGCTTCTTGTAGAAGGCGCAGCTCCAGGGATACGTGTCCCACGCCAGCTCGAATCCGTGCCTCGCCGCGGCGGCCTCGAGCACGCGCATGCCCTCGGGCACCACTTCGTTGCCGATTCCGTCGCCGGGGATCACTGCAATGCGATGCCGGACCGTCATCGGGTCACCTCGAGCAGCGGGCGCAGCGACCGCTCCTCGGCGAGCGGGCGCGGCGAGCTTGCGGGGAGCGCAAGGCCGCGGCGATTGTGCCAGAAGACGTCCATTCCGGCTCTGGACGCGCCGCCGACGTCGCCTGGCGAGCCTGCCACGAACAGGGTGCGGGAGGGGGCGGTGCCGAGGGCGTCCAGCGCCGCGCGGTAGGTGCGCGGATCGGGCTTGTAGAAGCCGGCGCGCTCCGCGGTGGTGACCGCTGCGAAGGGCACGCCGACCAGGTCCGCCGCGCGGCGCCCCAGCGCCTCCGAGCAGTTGGTCACGACGCCCAGGCGCATCCGCGTGCCGAGCTGCGCCAGCACCTCGCGCGCTTCCGGCCAGGGCGAAAGCTCGTCCCAGCGCCGCACCAGCTCCTCGGCCAGCGACTCGGGCAGCCCCACATCGCGCGCGGAGTCGCGGGCGATCTGCGCGTAGTCCACGTAGGCGCCGGTCGCGTAGGCGTGGCGCAGATACGCCTTGCGCCACTGCAGCCCGCTCTCTTCGCTGCGGGCGATGGCGTTGAACAGCGACCACGAGTCGATCAGGGCGGTGAGCAGATCGAAGAGGGCGGCGTCGTAGCGTGGCATCAGGCGTGGGGCCGGGTGACGACGAGAAGGGTGCCGGCGGAGACGCCGTACTTCTCCAGCGCGCCCACCTCGGCGATGACCTGCCGTCCCGTGCGCGCGCCGCGCAGGAGCTGCGCATAGGCGGAAAGGACGCGCTCGGTCTCGGCGGCGCCCTCCCGCACCAGCTCCACCCGGAAGCGGCGCACGCCCGCGGCGAGCAGCTGCGGGAGGCATGCTGCGGCGCTCTGCGCGCGGGCGTTGAAGACGGTATTGCGGCAGCCCACGTCGACGATGACGGGATGCTCGAGGCCCGTCGCATCGCGAAGCTGGAGCAGGTGCTTCTCGCAGGGCCTGCCGCAGTCGCGGAAGTCGCGCCCGTTGGAGAGCAGGTGGGAATAGACGCAGTGCTCGTTGTGGAAGAGCGGCAGGTGCTGGTGGAGCGTGATCTCGAGCCGGCCCGCCGGCACGCCCGCGCAGAGGTCGAGGAGCTGCGCCAGGTCGAGGTCGTAGGCCGGAGTCAGGGTGGAGAGGCCGAGGCCCAGAAGCGTGCGGGCGGTGAGCGCATTGGTGGCGTTGAGCGAGAAATCGCCGTGCACCGTCTCCGCGTGCGGGTTCTTGCGGAAGTGCTCCACCGCGCCCAGGTGGCGGGCGAGGATGCCGTGGGGCCGCAGGCGCTCGAAGCGGCGGTCGTAGCCCTCTTCGCCGGGCTTCTGCACGCGCGGAGTCGCGACCACCACCCGCGCTCCGGCCGCCCGGACCTTCTCGACCGCGACGCCCAGGCCGGTCAGCTCCATGAAGTCGAGTTGCAGCTCGTCGAAGCCGAGGCGCAGCGCCACCTCCACCTGCTCGAGCGTGCGCAGGAGCGGAATGAGCCGGGGAGGCGCCGGCGCGGCCGCGTCGGGCAGGGGAGCGACCACCGCGTCCACCGCGATGCCACTGGAGACGCTGCGCGGTTGCTGCGGCGGACGCGGGGAAGCCAGCGCAGACGTGAGCGCGCGGCGCATGCGCTTCAGCTCCGAGGGCGGCAGCGCCAGCGCACCTTCCAGATCGAGCTGCAGGCGGCGGAGCTGGAAGGGCGTCTCGCCGAACGCGCAGAGCTTCTCGCGCAGCAGGCCCTCGTGGAGCGGCCTGCCCTGGGCGGGTTGCAGCGGCATCGCGCTTTCGACGCGCGCCGAGCGGCCGAGATCGTCGCGCGCCTCGGCCAGAAGCGGCGTGCCCGCGGCGCCGCGCACGCTGAGCGAAACGCCGACCTTCCGCTCCTGCGAGGCGATGCGCTTCGCCTTGCGCGTCAGCTCGGCATCCTTCGCCTTCCACACCACGTCGCCCACCTTGACCAGGCGCAGATCGAGCGTGCCCTGGTCGGGACCGCCGAAGACCAGCTTCACGAGGCCGCCTTCGAGGACGTCGCAGGCGTGGAGCCCGCCGCGCGGCTCGTCGTCTTCGGGCTTGCCCTGGTCGAAGAGGATGCGGTCGCCGGCCTTGAGCGCGGGCGCATCCGGCTCGGTGCGCACCAGCACGTGCCGCGCGCGCGGGTGCACTTCCTCCACCCTGCCCACCAGCACGCCGCGGTGGCCGGGGTAGAGGCCGTGCACGAGATCCTGATGGTCGGAGCCGTCGAGAAAGCCGTGCGAGAAGCCGCGCGAGAAGCTGTAGCGCAGCTCCTCCTCGTCGCGCCCGGTGAGCGGGAAGGGCAGCTGCTCGCGGGCGGCATCGAGGGCGCGCCGGTACTTGTCCACCACGTTGGCGACGTACTCGGGCCCCTTCATGCGGCCCTCGATCTTGAAACAGGACACTCCGGCGGCGAGAAGCTGCGGCAAGAGGTCGTACGCGGCCAGGTCCCTGGGGCTGAGCAGGTACTTGAGCGCGTCGTCCCCGCGCGCCCGCTCCGGCCGCCCGTCGACCACCAGATCGTAGGGCAGCCTGCAGCTCTGCGCGCACTGGCCGCGGTTGGCGCTGCGGTGCTGCAGCGCTTCGCTGGTCAGGCACTGGCCGCTCCAGCTCACGCACAGGGCGCCGTGGACGAAGCACTCCAGCTCCAGATCCGTGCCGGCGGCGAAGCGGGCGATCTCCTCGAGCGAGAGCTCGCGCGGGAGCACCACGCGGGTGACGCCCAGCGCCTTGGCGATCTCCGCCGCCTCCGGCGAGCTGACCGTCATCTGGGTGGAGGCGTGCAGCGGAAGCTCCGGGCAGATCTTTCGGGCGAGCCGCGCCACGCCCAGGTCCTGCACGAGGATGGCGTCGGCCCCGGCGCGCGCGATGGCGGCGAGCGCCTCCTCGGCCACCGGAAGCTCGCGGTCGAAGACCAGCGTGTTGAAGGTGACGAAGCCCTGCACGCCCTTCTCGTGGAGGAAGTCGAAGATGCGCGGCAGGTCCGCGGCGGCGAAGTTGTCGGCGCGGGCGCGCGCGTTGAAGCCGCCGCGCAGTCCGAAGTAGACCGCATCGGCGCCGGCGGCCACCGCAGCGCGGAGGCTCTCCTCGTCGCCGGCGGGCGCGAGCAGTTCCGGCTTGTCGAGGATCCTGGCCATGAAGGGGTGCGTCTTGTAACGCTCCCGGGTGTCACAAAACAGCCGAATTGACAACCGGCGCTGCGGCCCTGCGCCCGGCAGCCTGCCTGCCGGGCGGCTCCGGCCCGCCGCGCAGCGCCCGGCGCATGCATCCGCCCATGCATATGGTTTTTTCGGGGCCAAACGAACGGGTGGACCGAATGGTGGAGAACGAGAGCGAAGCAAACCTGACATGTGGCGTCTGCCGGAAGACGGGCCAGTTCACCGCGCCGGTCTCCGTCATCCTGGTCTTCGCTCCCGCGCTGGCCAAGCCGTACCCGCTGATCCCCGCCGAGGACTACCGGGTGTGCGGCGCCTGCGACGCCATCTTCACCCTGGTCAACCGCGCCGTGGACGCGCACCCGACCACCCGCGTTGCGGGCGCCTGGAGCCGCGCCATCGTCGTGTTCGCGGACGGTCACGGGGTGGACGTGAAGGCGAAGCGGCAGGGCCAGCAGATGGCGCTGGCGTAGGGCCAGCCGGAGCGATCGAGGCCCCCTCCGCGTCGCTGGACACGCGCGGGGTCGTCGTGTATCCCGAAAAGCGTTTCCGGTGACGATCCACGGAGAGGCGCTCATTCCGCGCGACGGTAGCCATTCCGCTGCTCTGCGCCGGATGCTGCTGCGAAACCTGCTCGTCCCTCTGCTCGCGCTCGTCGCGCACCGCGCGGTCCTGGCGTCGGTCGCATTCGCCTGCGGATATGACCCGTTCTCGGCGGCCTCGTGGACGAGATGGGACTCCGCCTTCTACCTGGACATCGCGAACGACGGCTACCGCAAGCCGACGCACTGTCCTCCGGAAAGCCATTACCCCGCCGACGCCTGGTGCGGCAACACGGCCTGGTTCCCGGGGTACCCTTACGCGATCCGCGCGGCCTCGAGATGGACAGGAGCCGATTCCGCGGCGGTGGCGGTCTGGCTCAGCGCCGTGGCGCAGTTCGTTTCTCTCTGCGCCATCTGGTCGATGCTGAAAGGGCCGCACCGGTTTGCGACGTTGACGATGGCTGCATTCTTTCCGGGGAACATCTATTACGCGGCCGTCTTTCCCACGTCGCTGTGCATGTGTTTCACCGTGCTGTGTCTCGTGCTGTGCGCAAGATCGAGATTCGGCCTGGCGAGTGTTTCGGCGGTTGGCGCCGCCGTCTCCTATCCCACCGGAGCGCTCCTCGCTCCGATCCTGATCGCCTGGTCCTTCTTCGCGCGCAAGCGGGGAGCGCTGGTCGTCGCCGCGGCCTCGCTCTTTGGGCTCGCGACGGTCTTCGTGCTCATGCACCGCGAGACCGGCGAGTGGGACGCGTTCATTCGCCTGCAGGCCAAATACTCCTATATGGGTAACGCATTGGATACGTACCTCGCGCACCTCAAGCCGATCATCAACGGCAAGTACCGGGATGCGAAAGGGTTCTGGACCGGTCTGCAGACGCTGCTCTGCCTGGTCATCGTGTTCGTGGCATGCGGCATGGCCGCGCGAATCCGGTCCTCGCTGGCCTTCTTGATCGCCGCCGACGTGTGCGCGTTCTGGATTGCTCCGCTGATCCTCGGCGGTCGCCTGTCGCTCTACAGGTCGGAGGCTCTCCTGATGCCCGCGGTGGTGCTGGTCGATCTGGTGCCGCATCGCTTCCGCCAGGAGGCGCTTGCGGCGGTCTGTGTCTTGCTGTCCATTCCGATGGCCGCGCTCTTCTTTCGTCAGGTCCTCGTCTAGGAGCGCTGCCGCTCGCGCCTCACACCCGCGGCAGTTGCGCCCGCGCCAGCAGATGCTCGAGCCACAGCGCCGAGAGCTTTTCCTGCAGCGAATTCCCCCGCAGGCGCATGCGCAGGTGCTCCCAGTCCATCACGTCCATGGGCTGGTCCTGGTCGAAGCAGGAGAAGACGAAGCTCTCCTTCCCCGTGGCCGGGTCGCGGTGCTTGCAGAGGCACTGCGCGCAGATCTCCTTCATCATGCACTGCATCGGCGAGTTGATCGACGCGATGCCTACGTGGTCCGGCGGCAACAGCGCCTCGAGCTCATTGTGCCGGGCGCGCGCCACCGCCGCCATCATCCGGTCGGAGCCGATGGCGATGATCCGGCGCACGTTGGCGAAACCCACCGGCGGCACGCCCAGCGCCCCCGTCGCGTACGCCACCATCGCCTCCACCATGTTCCCGGAGAAGGCGCGATCCTGCGCCCTGCGCGGCTGGGGCGGCTTCGATCCCTTGTCCACCGACCACACCACCACGTCGGTGGCCTCCTCGATCTCGTCGCGCTTGAAGATGTCCTGCGCGTGCTTGTAGCCGGCGAAGTAGACGACGCGGCAGCCGTTGTCGCGCAGCGCGCGCGAGATGGAGAAGAGCACGGCGTTGCCGAGGCCGCCGCCGCAGAGGACCACGTCCTCTCCGCGCGGAATGGTCGAAGGAGCGCCGGTCGGGCCCATCACCACCACCGGTTCCCCGGGCTTGAGCGCCGCCACCAGCCGCGACGAGGAGCCCATCTCCAGCACGATGAGCGAAAGCAGGCCGCGCTCGCGATCGACCCACGCGCCGGTCAGCGCGAGCCCCTCCATGGTCAGCTTCGTCCCCTCCACCTCCGCGGCGAGCGACTCGTAGTTCTGCAGCCGGTAGAACTGCCCGGGGCGGAAGCCGCGCGCCGCCGCAGGGGCGTGGATCACCACCTCCACGATGGTGGGCGTGAGCCGCTTCACCTCGTGCACGCGCGGCCGCAAGTCCTCGCGCAGCCGCGACGAGAGCCGCTCCCACGCCGGCTGCGCGCTGCCGTCGGCGCGGGAGAGCTGCTCCTCGAAGAGCGCGCAGATGTGCGGGTATCCGTCCTTCGCCGAGGCCATCGCCTTGACCACGCTGCCCGCGTACACGGGATGGTTGTCGCCGAAGAAGCTCACCAGCCTGCCGCCGCTTCCGTAGCTGGTGAAGAAGCCGATGTCGCCGGTCAGGTCCTCGCTCACCTCTGCGGGAACGAGCTTGCCGTCCTTCAGCCGGAAGCAGCGGAAGGAGGCGTTCTCCGGGTCCAGCTCGAAATGGCCGGGCGCCTCCTTCTCCACCGTGATGTTCGGGCTCGTGCCCGCCGCCACGCACACCGTCCGCGCAGGCAGCGTCACCTCGCCGCCTCCGCGCGCGTTGAACTTCATCGCCTGCACCGCGCCGTACGCGTCCGGCACCGCTTCCACCGGCGAGAGCCCCTCCGCGAAGGTGATGCCCTCCTCCAGCGCCTTGATCACCTCCTCGTGGTTGAGGCGGTACGCGGGAGAGTCGCCGAGCGCCTTGCGGTAGGCGATGGTGACGCCTCCCCAGCCGTTCACCAGCCGCGCGAAATCCGGCGCCTCTCCCTTGGCCGCGGCGCGCTCGCGCTCCGCCCGCACCGCCCGGCCGTGCTCCAGCGCCTCGGCGTAGACGTGGCGCTCCTCGGGATCGAGCACGGAGAAGACCATCTCCTCTCCGCTCGAGGCGCAGAGCGTCTCGTGGCGCTCGAGGATCTTCTCCACCTGCACCGGGTAGTACGCCGCGAGCTCGGTGGCGGTGTCGATGGCGGTGAGGCCGCCGCCGATGACCAGCGCGGGCAGCCTGACTTGAAGGTTCGCGAGCGAGTTCCTCTTGAACGCGCCGGTGAGCTGCAGCGCCATGAGGAAGTCGCTGGCCTTGCGCACCCCGCGGATGAGGTTGTTCTTGAGGCCGATCAGCGTCGGCTTGCCTGCGCCCGCGGCGAGCGCCACGTGGTCGAACCCGTAGCGCTCGAAGGCGTCCTCGACCGTGATGGTGCCGCCGAAGCGGGTGCCGCCGTGGAGCTGGAAATACGGCCTGCGCGCGAGGTTCAGGTGCAGCACGTCGAGGAACGACTTGTCCCAGCGCACGGTGATGCCGTACTCGGAGACGCCGCCGAAGCCGGAGGTGATGCGCTGGTCCAGCGGCTTGCCGAAGGCGTCCTCGAACCGCTCCACCGGCCGCGAGAGCAGCGCCTCCGGCAGCGGCTCGATCTTCAGGCCGTCGATGCCCACGACGCCGAAGCCCTCGTTGAGCAGGTGGTGCGCGAGCGTGTAGCCGGCGGGGCCCATGCCCACCACCAGCGCGTTGACGCCCGAGTACGGCCGCGGATGCTGGCGCGAAAAGCGCAGCGGGTTCCAGCGCGTGAGCAGGCTCCAGATCTCGAATCCCCAGCGCGCGCGCAGCACGTCGTCGAGCACCCGCGTCTCGATCTGGGGAATGTTGACCGGGTCCTGCTTCTGGTAGATGCACGCCTTCATGCAGTCGTTGCAGATGCGGTGCCCGGTCCCCGGCGCCATGGGGTTGTCGATGCAGACCAGCGCGAGCGCAGAGAGCGCGTCGCCCTCGCGCGCGGCGGTGTGCATCTCGGAGATGCGCTCTTCCAGCGGGCAGCCGGTGAGGGGAATGCCGAGCGGGTTCTTCCTGAAGTGCGGCGAGTCCTTTTCCGCTAGGCCGCGCGAGCAGGAATCCTTCTCGCGCTCGTGGCAGTAGATGCAGTAGTCGATCTCGCTGCGCACCTCGCGCGGGGCCATGCGCGGGTCGGTGAGCCGGAACCCGTCGCGCCGGCGCTGGTGCTCCTCGTGGCCGCGGAGGAATGCGGGCTGGTCCGCCCGCGGCCGGCGCAGCGGGACGAGCTGCTGGAAGTCGGTGGCGTGCGGCAGGCGCAGCAGCAGCCAGTCCGGCCGGTGCGGCTGGAGCGAGAGCGCGTAGAGCCACTTGTCGAGCAGGTCCAACCGCGCCGCGATCTCGCCCGAGCCGCCCTGCGCGCGCTCGGCTTCGAGGAGCCCCTCGATCAGCCGCGCCACCTCCAGCTCCGGATCGGAAGACGCGCTCGCCAGGAGCGGCTGCACCCGCCCATCCAGCGCGGCGAAGTCGTCGGCGTGCGGCCGGTCCCTGGCGCCTTTCCGGAACACCCGGCGCTGCACGAACTCGCGCTTGACGCGGAAGATGGGGGCGTCGCGCCCTGCCGCCTCCCGCAGCGCGGCGAAGTCCTCCTCCACCTCGAAGAGCCGCGCCACGAAGCGCGACACCTGCGCGCCCACCTGCAGCAGCAGCTCGCTCTCGGCGGCCCCGCGCAGCCGCGCGCTGCCGCCGCGGTGCGCGTCGTAGCGGGAGAAGAGCGGCTCGTCGGCGGAGCGCAAGAAAGCGTCGAACGCGGCGGTCAGGTCGGCGAGGCGCGCCGGGTCGTGCAGGTCGGAGTAGCGGAATCCGGGAATCCCGAGCGGCCGGTCGGAGGATGGCGGGTGTGCGAGCAAGGCGTGTCGTTCCATGGGGGGAGCGGATCCTGCCAGTCCTCGGGGGTTGCCGCACGGGAAAGTTGCACGAGCCGGGTAATCAGGGCGCGCACACCGGCGGATTCAGCGCGCGAGGTGCGGATCGGCGCGCGTGGCCGCCGCGATGTCCGTCACCGCGACCCGGTCGTGGGTGCGGAAGACGGCGTAGTCCTCATGGTTCTCGGTGACCACGTCGGTCACCACGTCGATGAACCGCTCGCCGTCGCGCAAGAGCACCGCCACCGGCCGGTGCATGAGGACGGCTTCCTCGAGCACGTCGATGAAGCTGCACCGCCCCACCGCGTCCTGGCAGATGATGCTCACGCCTCGAAGATAACCCGGATCGGCGCGCCCGCATTCACCGCGAGGCGCGCCGGCGGCGGGAACGCCCCGCCTTCTGCGAGCGCCGCTGGCAGTCAGGGCAGAGACCCTCCGCCTGCACCCGGACGGCGTGCACGGCGAATCCCTGCGCGTCGCGCAGCTGCAGCCCGTCGAGGCCGCTGTCGTGGAGGTCGAGGATGCGGTGGCAGGCCACGCAGACCAGATGGTGGTGCGGCAGCCCGGCCCCCGTGCCGGGGAGCGCCGCCTCGTACCGCGCCTCCTCGTGCAGGGCGTTGACGTCGGCCACCGCGCCGATGCCCTTGAGCGCCTCGAGGTTCTTGTAGACCGTCGCGAGCGACAGCGTGGGGATGCGCCGCTGCACCGCCCGGTGGATCTGCTCCGCGCTGGGGTGCTCGCGGGAAGAGGCGAGCGCCTCGAAGATGGCCAGGCGCTGGTGCGTCACCGAGAGGCCGTGCTCGCGGCAGAAGGCCGCGAATCGGCCGCTCTCGTCGGCCTTGCCCCTCACGCCAGGTCCCGCGCGAGCGACCGCCGCACCGGCTCCGGCAGCTCCGCGCGATGCGTGTACGCGGGATGATCCACGGCGAGGGCGGCCGGGCCGCGGAGCAGCGCCTGCGCGTCGGGCACCGGGAAGCGGACGTACTGCACGGCGGAGACGCGGCCCGGCTCCTCGCGGTCGGGTTCCAGCTCGCCCTTCTGGCGCGCGCCGGCCACCTCCAGCCAGACGTGGTGGCGCAGGCCGAAGAGCCGGGCCAGCTCCGCCTTCACCTCGGCGTCCTGGCCGGTCAGCTCGATCATCAAGGTCGCCGACAGCTCGCGGTCGCCGGGGAGCATGCTGTTGAACCCTTCGAGCTCCTCCAGCACCTGCGCCGGATCGGAGATGCGCTCGATGCGGAGGATCTCCTGCACCTGGAACTTGACCGTCATCCGGTTCTCGAACACGAAGGTCATCGACGGGCCCACCTGCACGCGCCGGTCCTTCTTCGCCGCCATCACCTCCTTGCGGAACGCGTCGCGGACGCCTTCGTACACGCCGAGCGGCCAGAGATCCTTCGCGGTGAGGCGCTCCATCAGGCAGGTCCTGCTCCGGGCAGATCGCCCTCGTTGGGGTTCTTGCCGGGCGGCGAGCGCAAGGGCTCGCCGGAGTAGGCGGCCTCGAGGATGCGCACCGGGTGGTAGGAAGGCCGCCCCGTCTTCTGCTTGAGCTGCAGGCCCGCGAGCGGGCAGTCGCTGGAGACCACCTCCGGCTCGGCGCTCTCCACCCGCCGCGCGGCGCCCTCCGCCACTTTCAGGCTCTCCGCGAAGAACTCGCTCTTCATCCCCCAGGTGCCGTCCATGCCGCAGCAGCGGTCCACCAGCGTCACCTCGCCGCCGGCCCACTTGAGCAGGTCGCGGCCGCGGTAGCCGAAGTTCTGCACGCGGTTGTGGCAGGCCACGTGGTAGGCCACCTTGCCCACCGCGCCCGCCGGCGGCTTGGGGAGCTTCCTCGCCCGCGCCTGCTGGAGGAGGAAGTCGCTCAGGTCCATGACGGAGGCGGCCACCTCGCGCGCCTCGGGAGTGGGAACCAGCTCCGGATACTCGGTCCGCAGCGTCAGGGTGCAGGAAGGCCCGGGGGTCACGATCCGCGCTCCTGCGCGCACCGAGGGGAGCAGCGTCTCCACGTTGCGCCGGGCCAGCCTGCGCGCGCCTTCCAGGTCGCCGCCGTCCAGCTTGGGCATCCCGCAGCAGACCTGCTCGGGACAGCTGACGCTGCAGCCCGCCTTCTCCAGCACGCTGACCGCCGCCTTGCCGATGGCGGGGTCGTTGTACTCCACGTAGCAGGTGGCGAAGAGCACGACGGGCGTCTCCCCCGCCTGCACCGGGGCGCGGCGCTTCCACCAGGTGGAGAAGCTCTCCTCGGCGTAGGTGGGCAGGTTCCGCTCCTTCGCGATGCCGACGGTCTTCTCCATCAGCGCGCGATTCCAGGAGCTGTGCGCGGCGGCGTTGGCGAGCGGGGCGATCTTCGTCATCACCGAACCGACCAGGTCGGTGGCCCCGAGGAAGCGCTCGCGAAAGGCGATGCCCTCGGCGCCGGCGCGGATGATCTTCGCCCGCAGCATCAGCTTGGGAAAGTCCACCGCGAACTCGTGCGGCGGCACGTAAGGGCACTTGGGGAAGCAGAGCTTGCACTCGTAGCAGAGCTCGACCACCCGCCGCTTGTCCTCGTCGCCGAGCAGGGCGACCGGGTTCTCGGTGGAGACGGTGACGTGCTTGAGCAGCTCGGCGGCCTCGTGCTCCTCCACCATCCTGCCCGCCTCGATGTGCTTTCCTTCCGCCTCCTCGCGGTGCGGGTCGAGCGCGTCGATCCGGCGGAAGAGCACGTCGAAGGACGGGCAGAGGTTGAAGCAGAGGCGGCACCCGTTGCAGATCTCGAAGACGCGGTGCAGCTCCGACTCGGCGTGTGCCGCGTCCCGGAACAGCGGGTTGTCGTAGGCCATCCCGTGGGGATCGCCGGACCAGTCGGCCGAATCGGCGATGGGCAGTTTCAACCGCGCCTCCTGACGATTTACCCCTCCGCCTTCACCTGCTGCAGGCCCTTGGCGAACCTGCCGGCGTGCGACTTCTCCGCCTTGGCGAGCGTCTCGAACCACTCGGCGATCTCGCCGAACCCCTCCTCGCGCGCCTGGCGGGCGAAGCCGGGATACATCTGCGTGTATTCGTAGGTCTCGCCGGCGACCGCGGCCTTGAGGTTCTTCTCGGTGTCGCCGATGGGCTCGCCGGTGGCCGGGTCGCCCACTTCCTGGAGGTATTCGAGGTGGCCGTGCGCGTGGCCGGTCTCGCCCTCGGCGGTGTCGCGGAAGAGGCCCGCGATGTCGGGACGCCCTTCGACGTCCGCCTGCTTGGCGAAGTAGAGGTAGCGGCGGTTC
>DATDMU010000208.1:0-17662 GCA_036518615.1 Myxococcales bacterium | reverse complement strand
CGGAACACCTTTCCGGTGGCTACATCGAAGGGGTCCTACCCGTTCCCATCCCGAACACGGAAGTCAAGCCCTTCAGAGCCGATGGTACTGCATGGTTTCCATGTGGGAGAGTAGGTCGCTGCCGGAATTTTCTCGTCGCGCACCCCCGTGCGCGCGCAACTCCGATGACGCCCCGCCGCGCTGAGCACCGCTCGCGCCGCGGGGCGTCGCTTTTTTGATCCCGAAGACGTCGCGCTTGACCGTCCGGCGTGGGTCGGGGAGTCTCGCAGACGTGCCGCGCATCCACCTGCTCGACCAGACGCTCGCCAACCAGATCGCGGCCGGCGAGGTGATCGAGCGGCCCGCGGCGGTGGTGAAGGAGCTGGTCGAGAATGCCCTCGACGCCGGCGCCACCCGCATCGAAGTGGACCTCCAGGACGGGGGCCGCCGCCTCGTTCGGGTGCGCGACGACGGGTGCGGCATGTCGCCCGAGGACGCCGGGCTGAGCCTGCAGCGTCACGCCACCAGCAAGCTGCGCAGCAAGGACGATCTCTTCGGCATCCGCAGCTACGGGTTTCGCGGAGAAGCCCTTCCCAGCATGGCGGCGGTCAGCCGCTTCACGCTCCTGACCTGCGAGAAGGACGCGCCGCACGGAACCCGCGTCGAGGTGGACGGCGGCGCCGCCGCGCAGATCTCGGCGGCAGGAGCGCCTCCCGGCACCACCGTCGAGGTGCGCGACCTCTTCTGGAACGTCCCGGCGCGCCGCAAGTTCCTCAAGCGGGCGCAGGCCGAGCAGGCGCAGTGTCTCGACGCGGTCCTCCGCCTGGCCCTGCCGCGAGGCGACGTCGCCTTTGCCGTCCGCGACGGCGATCGCCTGCTGCTGCAACTCCAGGTGCGTGAAGACGCCCTCGCCGCGCGCGCCGAGGAGGCGCTCGGGCGCGAGGTGCGCGGCAACCTGGTGCCCTTCGAGGGCGAGCAACGCGGCATCCGCGCCTCGGGCCTCGCCGTCTCTCCCGCCCTCGAGTACGGCAGCGCGCGCAACGTCTGGCTCTTCGTCAACGGCCGCGCCATCCGCGACCGGTCGCTCACCCACGCCGTGCTCCGCGCCTACGGCGAGCTGATGCCGCACGGGCGCTATCCCGGCGCGCTGGTTTTCCTCGAGGTGAATCCCGCGGAGGTGGACGTCAACGTGCATCCCGCCAAGGCGGAGGTGCGCCTCGCCGACGCGAAGGCGGCGTGGGACGCGGTCCACGGCGGCCTCTCCCGCATCCTCGCCCGCGGCGAGTGGATGCCCGCGCCGCGGCAGGGCAGCGACGCGGCGGATGCGGCGCGCGCGTACGTCATGCCGCAGAGCGTGGAGCGGGTGGCGGAGGCGATCACCCGCTACGGCAACCGCAACCTGAGCGCGACCTGGTGGATGCCTCCCGCCCACGGCGCCGTCGCGCAGAGGCAGCAGGAGCCGCGCGAGCTGATGCCGCGCCCCGAATACTTCAAGGCGCTCCGGTATCTCGGCCAGCTCCACCGGACCTATCTCGTCTGCGAGGGGCCGCAGGGCCTGGTGCTGGTGGACCAGCACGCCGCGCACGAGCGCATGAACTACCAGCGGCTTCGCGCGCGCGCAGGCGCGAACGGCATCCAGCCGCTCCTGGTGCCACAGGTGGTGGCGCTCGCCCCGGCCGCGGCGGCGCGGGTCGCCGAGGCGACCGACCTGCTCGCTTCCATCGGCGTGGAGACAGAGCCCTTCGGCGAGGCCAGCATCGCCGTCAAGACGCTGCCCGCGCCTCTGGCGCGCCTGGCCGAACAGCCGCTCGCCGCCCTCCTCGCCGATCTCTCCGACGAGCTTTCGCTGCATGGCCGCGGCGAGTCGCTCGAGCGGATGCGCGACGCGCTCCTGGCGCGCGCCGCCTGCCACGCGAGCGTGCGCGCCCACGATGCGCTCACCCCCCAGGAGGCGCAGGCGCTGCTCGACGCGCTCGACGTCACCGACTACGGCGCCCGCTGCGCCCACGGAAGGCCGGTGGTGACGAGCTTCGACGGCGCCGAGATCGAGCGCCGGTTCGGGCGCGACTACGCCTCGCATTCGCACGCCGCTCCGGAAGAAGCGCTCTGACGTCGACGATCCGCCGCGCGCCGCGTATACGGGCAGCGCCCCACGTTATACTCTCGCCGCATGCAAGTAGCCGTCGAAGGCATCGTCGAGACGCTCCGGGGAGTGCCGCCGGCCCGCTTCCAGCCCGGCGAGATCTGCACCCGCCTGTCGGGAGTGTTCCTCGACGCGCGCACGCTCGCGCCGTACCTCCACTTCGCGCCGCGCCGCTACACCAGAAACCTCATCTACCGGGACGAGATCTTCGAGCTCCTCGCCCTCTGCTGGGAGCCGCGCACCGAGAGCCCCATCCACAACCATTCCGGCCAGCTCTGCTGGCTCTCCATCCAGCGCGGCGCGCTGCGGCTGGAGAACTTCGCCAGCCTCGACGGGCCGGGCCCGGGAACCGGCATCCGGCTGGTGCCGCGCGGCGGAGTCGATCGCGCTGCGGAGGGCGTGGTCGATCTGCAGCAGGGCGACGACGGCATCCACCGCGTCTCCAATCCGTTCGACGAGCGCGCCGTCTCGCTGCACGTCTACTCGCGCCCCTACGACAGCTGCCTCGCCTACGACCTTGCCGGCCGCACCGCGCGGGAGATCCGGCTGCACTACCACTCCGTCGGGGGCAAGCTGGTCGAAGGCCGCGCGGAGCGCCTCCAGTGAAGCTCGCCACAGCCTTCCTGCTCGCCCTCGCCGCGTGCGCGCACGCGCCGGCGAAGTCCGCAAGCGCGCCGGAGAAGGCGCCGGGAGTGGAGGTGCAGGACGCCATCCACGGCGCCCGCTACTCGCTTCCTTCCGGCGCCGACCTCTGGCAGGTGAGCCGCGAGGGAAACGCGCGCTCCGTCTCCGGCGTCGAGGCGGAGGTCAGCAGCTTCCCGATGGGGAAGACCACCTCCGCCGAGCAGTGCCGCGAGCACGCGCGCTCGCGCCTCGCCCCGGCGAAGGAGGCCGGCGCTGCCCGCGGCGCCGACGTCCCGCGCGAGGAGAGCACCGCGGATTCGCCCTCCGCCATCTGGAGCTTCACCACCGGTCCTGCCTCGGCGCCGGTGCGCAACCGCTGGGCCTTCTACGGCCGCGGCGCCGACTGCCTGGTCCTGCACGTGATCGGCCCGGCCGGCGACGCCTTCGCCGAGCAGACCTTCCAGGTCGCCTCGGGCAGCTTCAAGGTGCTGCCCCTGCCTCCCGACCGGCAGCGCGAGGTGGACATCCTCGCAGGCTGGGCCTTCCTCGAGCGCCGCGACCCGGCCAGCGCGCTCGACCGGTTCGAGGCCCTGGCGCAGCGCGAGCCCGACAATCCCAAGGCGCACTTCGGCGCGCTGATGGCAGGTTTCGAGCTGGGCGCGCCGGCCTATGCCCGCGCGCTTCCCCACGGCAAGTTCGCGCTGCGCGGCGAGCACGAGCTCACCGCCGAGCAGAGGCAGCTCGCGCTCCGCGCCATGGGCGTGATGCAGCTCGCCGAGGACAAGGTCAAGGAGGCGGCGGCCACCCTCGCCGAGCTGGTGGTGCGCGCGCCCGACCTCGCCGAGGGGCAGTACAACTACGCCTGCGCGCTGGCGCGGCTGGGCGACGCGCAGGGCGCCATGGACCACCTCAAGGCGGCGCTGAAGCTGGACGGCGAGCTCGCTGCGCACGCCCGCGCCGACGAGGACCTCAAGTCGCTGCGCGGCACCGCCCTCTTCGAGCAGCTCACCACCCCTTCCAGCGGCAAGCGGTGAGCGGACGGCGCACACGCGCCTACGTCCCGGGAAGCTTCACCGCCGGCGAATGGAGCGCGGTATCCTGCCGCGATGCGATTTGCTCTCGCCCTGCTCCTCGCCGCAGCTCCCGCCCTCGCCGCCGTCCCGGAGAAGGGCGAGGGCACCATCGCGATCCTCGGCGGCGTGCGCAGCATCCTGCCCGGCAGCCAGGACTATCTCGACGAGCAGCACGCCACCCACCGCGCGCCCGAGCCCGGCGGCATCGCCTCCTTCGGCTACCAGTACGACGACGAGCTGCATTTCAAGATCGAAGTGGGCTACCTGATCGATCGCTACCGCACCGGTACCGGCGAGGACCTCCGGATCAAGAGCATCCCCATCCTTCTCGCACTCGACACGGTGCTGGTGCGCGGCCAGGCCTTCACCTTCTACGGCGGCGGCGGAATCGGGTACATGCTCAACACCGGGTCGCGGGGCGGCGTGGACAACGAGGCCAACTCCACCGCCGGCTACGTGGCGCTGGGGCTGCGCGTCCAGCTCGGCGGTCCGGCCGCGCTGGTGGTGGAGGACCGCTACATGCTGGCGAGCGCGCAGGTGGATCCGCATAGCAAGCAGTCGATCAACACCGGCGGCAACCTCTTCTCGCTGGGCCTGATGTTCCACTTCCTCGAGCCCGACGAGAAGGGCAAGCCGCAGGCCCCGCCCTGAGGCGTGCGGGCAGGCGCTCGGCGCCCGGGTCGCACCTCGTTCTTGCGTGCGCCAGGGCGGCCGAAAAACGTGCACGAAAATTCACCTCGTGGGATGCTCTTTTTCTTTCCAAGCGTTGACCGGAGCATGATGACGATGAGCGAAGAGACCAGCACCGCCCGCATCTCGGCCGCCCCCCCGCCCGTGGAGAGCGCCTCCGAGGGCGAGCTCGCCGCCCTGCGCAAGGAAGTCATCGAGGCGAGAAACCTCGTCATCAAGACGGACAACCTGCTCAAGAACCTCCACGCGGAGGTCAAGAACATGGGCCGCCGCGCCGAGGACCAGGAGCGCCGGCACAAGTACACGAGCGTCACCGCCTACGTGCTCTTCGCGCTGATCGCCGCGGTGGGCGCCATCGCCTTCGCCCGCGCCGAGGTCCGCACCGCGCGCGACGAGGCGCAGGCCAACGAGTCGCGCGCCGTGGCGCTGCAGAAGGACGCCGAGAAGATCAAGGCGGCCGACCAGGTCCGCCGCGACGCCTCCGAGAAGGCGCTGCGGGTCTACGACCTGCTCGGCACCGAGAAGGAAGGCCCGGGCCTCAACCAGGCCATGACCCAGGCCATGCACCTCGATCGCGGGCAGATCTCCACGCTCGAGTCGAGGGCCATCGACGACCGCGCCGCGGGCATGAAGCGGCAGATCGCCGACGCCGCCCGCAGCTCGGGCGAGGCCGCCTTCCGCCACCAGGACTGGAAGACCGCCTCGCAGGAGCTGGGCCGCTACGTCGAGCTGGAGCCGAAGCTCTCCGACAACATGATCTGGTTCCACCTCGGCAGCGCCCGGGTGCAGACCCGCGAGTTCCAGGGCGCCATCCAGCCGCTGGAGAACTTCCTCAAGGGCACCGGCGGCACCAAGACCGCCCAGTACGCGGGCCTGCTGCTCGGCCAGGCGTACGAGGAAGTGGGCAACCCCACGCGAGCGCGCGAGGTCTACGAGCGCGCCCTCTCGCTCTACCCCGGCAGCGACTTCGCGCCGATGATCCGCGGCCGGCTGCGGAAGATCGCCGGAGCGAACGCGCCGGTCGGCACGCCGCCCGCCACGGCGGCCGCTCCCAAGCCCCAGTAGGAGTCGCCGGTCCCGGGAGCTGCGCTAGCGGACGCGCAGCTCCTTCCGCGCTTGCGCGAGCGCGTCCTTGACCCTGCGCGCGTCCTCGGCGGCGTCCTCTCCGGACCGCGAGAGCCGGCGCCTCAGCTCCTCGATGCCGTCGAGCGCCTCCGCCAGCGGCTTTCCCGCAGGCTGATCGGGCAGCTTGCACTTCTCGCCCACCCGCTCCAGGTCGTCTTCCCAGCGTCTCGACCAGGCGTCCCACTCGCGCGCGAGCGCGTCGCCTTCCAGCCCGCCGGGCGCCGGCTGCACGGCCCGGGCGGAGATCTCCGCGTAGAGCCGCTCCACGTCGTCGAGGCAGGCGGTGGCGCTCTGCGTCTGGGCGGTCCGCGCCCGGCGCCCGTAGACGTCGGCGACGACGCTGCGCACCAGCTGCAGGAAGAGCAGGGCGCAGAACGCGCCGTAGGTGCCGTACACGGCGACGCGATACGGCTTGAAGGCAGGATCGCGCGGCACGCGCAGGGTCTAGCTTGGAGCGGCCGTGCGTTCAAGGGCCTGCGTTCGGGTCGGCCACGTCGGGGAGGATGGCCTCGTAGCGACCGCTCCTGTCGGTGACCGCGCTGCCGAGCAGTACGCTGCGCCCGTTCGAGTCCAGGGAGTAGAAGCTCACCGTCGCGCCCGCCACCACCGTGTCGGTCCTGCACGCGCCTCCGCAGACCGAGCCCACCGCATGCAGCGCCGGCGACATCTGGATGGCGGGCAGGGCGGTCTCGCCCGTGTCGGGTCCCTCGAGCACGACCTGCACGATCTTGCGCGGCAAGGACGAGCTCGCCGGCGGAACCACTTCCAGCCGCCACACGCCCGCGTCCGCGACCAGGTGATAGATGCCGTTGGCGTCGGTCGCGAGGGTGAAGCCGCTGCGCGTCGTCACCAGCCGGTCGGCGAGCCGGGTGGCGATGATCTGCACGTTCGCCCCCAGAGACCTGCCGTCCGGTCCGACCACCAGGCCGAAGCGCCGCAGTTTCGCCGGGCAGGTGAAGTCCACCACCGCGCCGCCCGCCACGGTGACCGCCTTTTCGATGGAGAGGGCGGGCGCGTTGGGGTCGGCAAGCGGCGCGGCCTCCATCGCGTAGGCGCCGTCGCGCAGCTTGAGCGCATAGCTGCCGTCGGCCCCGGTCGAGACCGAACGCGAGAGCGACCAGCCGGTGGTGGTGCTGGTGCTGCGGGCGAAGACCACGGCGGAGACCACCGGATTGCCGATGGAGTCGAGCACGATGCCGCTCACGGTGGATGCCGGCGGGAGCGGAAGCGGAACGGTGGGCGCCGGGAGCACCGGATCGTACGTCGGCAGCGGATCGGGCGTGGGCGCGCTGGGTCCGGGACCCGCATCCGCGGCGCTCCCCGCGGGGCCCACCTGGAGCTCGTATTGCGAGGTGGCCGGAAGCAGCGAGAGCGCGAAGGCGCCGTCCGCCTGCGAGAGCGTGGTGGCGCTGAGCGGCGCGCCGCGAGAATCCACCGCCGTGACGCTCGCTCCCGGGAGCGGCGCCCCGCCCGCGATCAGGGTCCCCTGGAAGCCGACCAGGGCGCTGGGCTGTGGCAGAGAGATGTCGAACGGCGCGGGAGGGGCCGCCGTATCGAGCACCGGAGGCCGGAACGGCGGCAGGACCGAGGGCGGCTGCACCAGCACGTCCCAGGTGCCCTGGGGAACGCGCAGCTTGAAGGCGCCGGCGGCGTCGGCGGTGGAGACGATCTGCTCCACGCGGTCGGCGAGGATCGGCGTGCGGCTGGTCAGCGTCACCATTGCGCCGGGGATGGGACGCGGCGCCGCACCGTCCTGAAGCTGCGTCACCGTGCCGCCCAGCGCCACCACCGGGCTGAGGTTGAAGTCGTTGAGCGCGCTCCTGCGCAGATCCACCGGCACCTGCCGCACGCCGAAGGCGGAGTCCCCTGGCGGCCGCACCTCGGCGGTGACCACCGAGAGCCCGGACGCGGGCGGCCTGCATTCGCCGAGGAAGCAGACGTTCGAGCGCGCGCACTGGCCGCTGCTGGTGCAGGACGCGGCGGTGACGTGCGGCTCGCGAAGCGAGCAGCCGCAGGCGGCGATGGCGATCAGAAGCGCGCGCCTCATTGGCACACCCGCACGGATGGGCGATCGGACAGGCAGGAGGGCCTCGCGGGATCCTGCTCCACCTTGACGTTGATGAAGAAGCGGTAGACGGCGAAGGTGAAACCCGGCTTGGGTGTGCGGTTGGGCTCGCCGGTGGCCGGGCTGTCGTCGAAGCCCGCGGGCTCGCCCACCACCACTTCCAGTACGTGCGGGCCGCTGCCCAGGAGCAGCCCGTCGGCGTCGAAATCGAACTTGCCGAGCTGGCGCCGGGTCGCGGTGGCGTCGTTGAAGGTGCCCGGCAGCGTTTCCGCCCGCACCTGGGTGGTGGAGCGCGCCACCGAGACGTCGTAGTCCACGAACCAGCGCACCGTCAGGTCGATGGTCGGGTCCGGCTCGGAGATGGAGAGCGGCGGAATCTCCACCACGCAGTGGCAGGGCGGCGTCTGGGCGGCGTCGGCGGCGCCCTGCCGGTAGAGCTGGAGCTGCGGCGCGATCAGATAGTCCGGGAACTCGCCGACGAGAAACTGCGGCGGCGCGTGCGGCTCGGTCTGGATGGCGTCTACGTTCTGCGGCACCATGCACCCCGCGCAAAACTGCGCGCACACGAATACGGCGATCCATTTCGCAAGCCGCGGGCCAGCATCAAAAGGCCGGAAATCCAGCCCGTTGGGCCAGGATGTGAGCCGGGGTACGACCGCCATCCGCGACATCCCTGTCAGACCTCTTCCCCGGGCAGGTCGTCAGGCGGAAGCGTCTCGCCGCGGCGTTCTGCCTCCATCCGCTCGAGGTGGCGGAAGATGGTGCGGGGGTCCACCCCCAGGTCCTTGGCGGTCTTGGTGCGGTTGCCTGCGTTCCGCTCCAGCACCTCGTTGATGTAGCGCTTCTGCCATTCGTCCCGGGCGTGCGCGAGCGGCAGGATGGGCTCGAGCTGCTCGGGGCGCAGCTCCAGATCGTCCGGGCTGAGCAGCGGCTTCTCCGCCAGCACCACCGCCTTCTTGATCCGGTTCTCCAGCTGGCGGATGTTGCCTGGCCAGCGGAAGCGCTTGATGGCGATCAGCGCCTGCGGCGAGAACCCCTTCACCTTGCTTCCCAGCTCGCGGATGGCGCGCCCGAGGAACCACTTGGCGAGCATCACCGCGTCCTCTCCGCGCTCGCGCAGGGGCGGCAGGTGCAGGTGGACCACGTTGATGCGGTAGAAGAGGTCCTCGCGGAAGCGGCCCGCCTTCAGCTCCTCGTCGAGGTCCCGGTTGGTGGCGGCCACGATGCGGATGTCCACCGGCTCGGGCTTGTTCTCGCCGACGCGGGTGACCGCCCTTTCCTGCAACGCGCGCAGGAGCTTCACTTGCAGCGGCAAGGGCATCTCGCCGATCTCGTCGAGGAAGAGCGTCCCGCCGCTCGCCGCCTGGAAGCGTCCGGGGCGCGCCGACACCGCGCCGGTGAACGCGCCCCGCGCATGGCCGAACAGCTCGCTCTCGAGCAGGTTCTCGGGAATGGCGCCGCAGTTGATGGCGACGAAGGGCGCGTTGCGCCGCGGGCTGCGCCGGTGGATCTCGCGCGCGACCAGCTCCTTGCCGGTGCCGGTCTCGCCGGTGACCAGCACGCTGATGTCGGTGCCGGCCACCTTGTCGATCTTGCGGAAGACGTCGCGCATCGGATCGCAGGCGCCGATCACGTCGCCGTAGGCCTGCTCCTCGATGCGCTCCTGCAGCGCCTTCTTGTCCGCGCGCAGCTCGTCGAGCTGCCGGCCCAATTCGAGCAGCAGCGCCGCGGTGCTGCAGAAGCTCGCCGCCACTTCCAGCTCGCGCTCGCTGAAGAGGTTCGCGAGCTTGTCGTTGCCCAGGTAGATGGCGCCGAGCAGCTCTCCGCGCGCCACCAGCGGCAGGCAGAGCACCGAGGAGAGCTTGAGGTTCACCACGCTCTCGCTGGCGTTGAAGTGCGCGTCGTGCAGCGCGTCCTCGATGCGCAGGGGCTCGCGCGTCTCCAGCACCCGCTTCACGATGGTGTCGGAGAGCCGCTCCACCGCGCCGGCCACGTTCTCGCGCTGGAAGTTGCGCGCCTTGAGGATGTGCGGCGCGCCGTCCACCATCTGCAGGACGAAGCCCTTGTCGGCGCGCACCACCTCGATGAGCGCGTCGAGCAGCCGGGTCAGCGCGCTGTCGAGGCCCGGCTCGTGCGCGAGCTGGCGGGCGAACTCCGCCAGCCTGGAAGTGGCGAGCGCCGCGGGATCCGCGCCGAGCCGCCGCACTTCCAGGGGCGCCTGCGCCCGGCCTTCCGCCTGGAAGACCAGCTGCGTCGCTCCGAGCTGCAGGATGTCGCCGTCGGCCAGGGTGTGCTGTCCGCGCTTCTTGCCGTTCACGACCAGATGCGCTCCTTCCAGCGCCGTCGCGGTGAAGGACTGGCCGTCGAACTGGATGGCCACCACCCCGCGCAGCTCGGGAACGCGCAGATCGCTGTCCGCCGCCGCGGCGATGGTGGTGAGCGGCTTGACCAGCGCGAGCGAGGAGGGCTGCGCGCCTCCGCCGTGGACGACGAGGGTTGCCATCAGGGAGCCTGCCCGGGCTGGAGGACGCGGTCGGGGAGCACTTCCTCGCCCTTGTAGTTGAGGGCGGCGTGGATGGCGCCGCCCGCCCACAGCGCGTAGAACACCGCCGCGCCCACCCACTTCACCACGTTGAGCCGCTGTGCGCTCTTGTAGGGCGTGGCGCCGGGGCCGCGATCGTCGAACTTGCCGGTGGCGTTGTCGCGGAGCTGCTCGATGAGGAGCGCGCTGCCGGCGCTGGCGGCGCCGGAGATGAGCTGCCCGGTGGCCAGCGCGATGCCCAGGCTTCGGTCGCCGTTCTGCAGCTGGCCGATGCCGAAGGGCATCATCGTCACCCAGAACTCGTGCTGCACCACCCGCCGCTCCACGCCCGGGGAGATCGCCTGCAGCCGCTTGCGCTCCTCCTCCAGCTCCCGCTGCCTGCGCTTCTCCGCCTCCTCCGCGGCGACTTTCTTCTGCGCCTCCTCCGCGGCGCGCTTGCGCGCGCGGATGGGAGCGAGCTGCGGCTCCGCCTCCTTCTTCACCTCGTCGAAGAACTGCACCGCCGCGGGCGGCACGTAGAACGGGTCCAGCTCGGCGTCCGGCTCGATGTAGAGGTACTCGAGGAAGGCGCCGTGCGCGTCGGCCTTGCGGCCCTGGTAGAAGAGCGAAAGTCCGAGCAGCCGGTACGCCTCCGCGCGGAGCTGCGGAGAATCGAAGCGGCCCGCCTGCACCAGCGCGGAGAGCATCTTCGAGGCCTGGGCATAGTCGCCGTACTCGAACGTCCGCCGCGCCTGGGTCATGGCGTCGTCCGCCGCCTGCGAATCGGGCGGCGGCGGAGCCTGCTGCGCCAGCAGGAGGCGGCGGGCTGGGCCCGACGCCGGGCGGAGCGCCGGAGGCGCGGAGCATTGGAGGAGGCAGCGGGCTTGGCCCGACGCCGGGCGGAGCGCCGGAGGCGCGGAGCATTGGAGGAGCCCAGCGAGGAGGAGCGCGATCACGGCGTGGCCTGGGAGTAGTCGAGCAGGTTGACCATTCCGGCCTTGAGCGTGGTGACCAGGGTGCGATCGCCGATGGTGACGGTGGCCTTCTGGTCGGGGCGGGTCATCGCATAGGGCCGCGGATCGGAGGCGGTTCCCACCAGCACTCCCTCCACCAGCACGCGAGCGTCGTCGGGGGCGTTGACGACGCGGAACTTCGCCGGCAGCGGGGGCCCGTAGCGGAGCTGGTAGAGCTGGTCGGGGCGGTTCTTCGTCACCACCACGTCCTGGATTGCGTCGGCGCAGCAGGGATGGTGCACGAGCACCTTGTGCGCGCCGGGCCTGAGCCGGAGCGAGAACATGTTGGTGGTGCCCACGTCCACGCCGTCCACCGACACCTGCGAGGGGAAGCGCGCGTGCAGCTTCACCTCCAGCGGCTCGAGCGACGCGACCCGCGCCTTGCCGTTGCCCTCGGCGGGCTCCTTCGAGCTGCGCGCGGACCGCGGCGGCGGCGCCGGCGGCGAGACCGGCTCCGGCTTCGGCGCAGCCGCGCGCTGCGCTTCGGGCGGCCGGGCGACATCCCGCCGGGGCGCCTGCTGCAGCGCGCTCGCCGCAGCGGCAGCGTCCTCCGCGGCCCGCTGCGCTGCTGCGCGGGCGCGCGCCTCCATCACCGCGGCGCGGACGTTCCAGCCGGCGAAGGCGAGCGCGAGCAGGGCGGCGAGCCCCACCAGCGACCGCCGCGCGAGCCGCGTCAGTCGCTCCTGCCGGCGAATCCGCTCCACCCGGCCCCGCGCCTGGGCATTGTGCGGATCCAGCGCGAGGGCGCGGCCGAAGGCGGCGAGCGCGCCGCTGGTCTTTCCCTCGCGCAGTTGCGCTTCTCCCGCGAGAAGGCTGCGCGACACCAGGCGCGCGCGAACGTTCGCGCCGTGCGCCTCGGGAGCGAGGACGAACTGCCTCAGCTCTGCCTCGGGCTCGTCGATGCCGGCCTCGCGCAGGAGATGGAGCAGGTCGTCCTTCACCTCCAGCGCGCTCTGGTAGCGCTTCGCCGGATCGTTCTGCAGGCAACGCGCGATCACCTTCGCCTGCGCGTCGCTGAGCGACGGCCGGAGCTGGCGCGGATCCCGCCGCTTGCCCTCGAGGATGGTGCGCAGGAGCGCGGCCGGAGTCGAGGCCTGGTAGGGAAGCTGCCCGCACGAGAGCCAGTAGAGGATGGTTCCGAAGGAGAAGAGGTCGGAGCGCGGATCCGCCGGCTTGCCTTCGATGGTCTCCGGCGCCAGGTGCGCGGGCGAGCCGAGGATGCTGCCGGTGGCGGTGAACTTCTCGTCCGGGTCGAGCAGGGCGGCGATGCCGAAGTCGGTCAGCTTCACCACGCCGTCCTCGCGGACCATGATGTTCTCCGGCTTCAGGTCCCGGTGGACGACGCCCGCGGCGTGCGCGTGCTGCAGCGCCTCCGCGATGGGGAGCAGGCAGGCCGCCGCGAGCTCCGGCGGGTCGAAGGGATGCCGCTCCGCGAAGGTGCGCAGGGTCTCGCCGCGGATGAACTCGGTGACCAGGTAGCTGGGCTGCGCCTGCGGCCCGCTGAAGTCGTAGACGTCGAGGATGTGCGGGTGGTGCAGCCGCGCCACGGCATGCGCCTCGCGGTCGAAGCGGCGGCGGATCTCCTCGCGCGCGTGGAGATGGGAATGGAGCACCTTGACGGCCACGATGCGGCGCAGCTGGGTGTCCCAGCCGCGCCAGACCACGGCCATGCCGCCCTGACCGACCTGCTCTTCGAGCCGGTACCGGCCCAGCTCCACCGAACCTCCGTCGCCCTGACGCGCGTGTCGCGTTCTACTGCGAAACGTCCCTCGGCGCCATTTGCTGAACGCAGGACATCGGCGTCAGGCGGTGCGGCGTCCCGCCCGCACGCGCTGGAGCAGTTCTTCGAGCAGCGCCTTGCGGTCGCGGGGCAGCGGCCTGCCCTCGTGGATGGGGGCGAAGGACGCGGCGTGCGCCCTGGCGGACCGCAGCTTCTCCACTTCCCCCGGAGGCGGCTGGGCGGGCGCATCCAGCCTCTCGGCACCGCCCAGGTCCGCCTTGCCCGCCGGATGCGTCATGCCCCGCAGCTCTTCCAGCCGCTCGCGCAACAGCTCGTTGCCGGGGCTTCTGGCCACCGCGCGCTCGTAGGCCTGGGCAGCCTCCGCGAACCTGCCCGAGCTGGCGTGCAGCTCGCCCTGCTCCGCGTCGCTGAGGCGCTGCGCGGACTGCGCCTCTTCCGGCTCGGCGCGGCGGCGGCTGACCAGCTCGCTCGGTTGCAGCAGCGCGCGCACCGATTCCATGCGGCTGCGCACGCGTTCGTCGTCCGGGCGCGCCGCGAGATAGGCCTCGAAGTGCTCCAGGGCGGCGAGCAGCTCACCGCGGCGTACCGCCCTCTCCGCTTTCTGCTCCAGTTCGCCCGGAGTCATCGCTCCCAATGTAGCAAAAAAGCGGCCGCCTCTCACCGCGCCTTCTCAGGGCGAGAGCAGCGGCGTGGCCGCGGGGAGAAGGCCCAGCGAGCGGCTCGCCACGGCGAGCTGCTGCAGGCCCTCCACCGCGCTGGGGAAGCGCGGCGAGAATCCCAGCGCACGCAGCGGCTGCGTGTCGTACCAGCGATCGGCGGAGAGCTGCTCGAGCAGCTCCGGCTCGAGCCTCGGCGCGGGCACCGGCGGCTGGCCGGCGAAGGCCTCGCGCCAGCCGCGCGCGATGCGGTGGTTGAGCGGGCGCCACGACATCCGCTCGGGCAGGTGCCTCGCGAACCACAGCCCGAGGCGCGCCGGCCCGGGCGAGTAGGGGATCCGGCCCGCCTCTCGCGTGCCCGCCGCCTGCAGCACAGCGCGCGCCAGCTCCTCCAGCGGCAGCGGCGCGTCGTCGGCCACGTTGAAGGCGCGCCCGTCGTGGGCGGAGGCCTCCTCGCCGAGCAGCACCGCCGCCTGCGCCACGTCCTCCGCATGCACCGTGTGCACCACCGGCCCGCGCCGCGGGACCCACAGCGCCCGTCCCACCCGCGCAGCCATGGCCGCGATGGCGAGCATCACCGCGAGGCCGCGCCGCTGCCGGGGTCCGTAGGTCAGGGCGGGGCGCAGCACCACGAGCTGCAGGCCGCGCGTGCGCCGCCAGAGAAACGCCTCGCGTTCCAGCGCCCATCGCGCCGCTCCGTGCGCATCCACGGGGCGCTTCACGTCGCCCTCTTCGCAGGGGAGGTTGCGCGGCCTGCCGTAGACGGTGGTGCTGGAGAGCAGGAGCAGCGGCGCCTTCGCCTGGACCGCCGCGGCCATCGAGGCGCGCAGCGAGGCCAGCGCCACCTCGCGCTTTCCCGGGCCGGGGAAAGCGGCGTGGGCCACGAGCCGGCTTCCCTTGGCCAGCTGCGCCGCCGCCAGCGCGCCTTCGGGCTCGGTCAGGTCGGCGGCGACCAGGTGCGCGCCCGCGCGCCCGGCGGCGCCGCAGTCCGTGCCGGGCCGATCGAGCGCGTGCACTTCCCAGCCCGCCTGGAGGAGCGCCTCGCATACGTGCGAGCCGATCAGGCCCGCCGCTCCGGTGACCAACGCCGCGCGCACAGCGGCGATCTGTCACGCCGGCCGGTCCGCCGCAACCCGACTGCGTAGATGGCCGTCCGTGCCTACACTGTGCGCACCAGACAGAGTTTTCCTACCTTTCGCGGTCGCGCACGCCCCCGGTATGCTGCGACTCAGCGTGGGGGTTTTACAGTACCGTGGAAGGTCTCGAAGCACTCCTGGTCAGCCGATCGCCGGACTTCGTCGTCGTTCTCGACGCGGAGCTTCGGGTGGTGAAGGCGAGCGCAGGGCTCCGCGCTGCGGTGCCATTGGTCTCGTCCGGGGAGGACTTCCGTCGGTCGCTCGACGAGGCGTCGCAGGCGCGGCTGGGACAGGGGCTCTCGCTCGACCACGACGCTGCCTTCTCGGTCTCGCTGGATCTGGTCCATCGCGGCCGCGAGCGGCTGATCACCACCGCGTACCGGTTCTACGGGCTGGAGCGCCCCTACATCGGCGGAGTGGGGCGGGAGTCCGCCACCTCCTCGGAGCTGGTCGACCAGGTCGAGGCGCTTCGCCGCCGCTATCACGAGTCGGTCGCGCAGCTCGCCTCGCTCACCGGCAGGCTCCGCGAGCTTGCGATGATCGACTCGCTCACCGGCGTGCTCAACCGCCGGGCGTTCCTCGACCACGCGGACGGCGAGTGGGTGCGCCACCGGCGCCACAACCACCCGCTCTCCTGCGCGATGATCGACGTGGACGGATTCAAGCGCATCAACGACACCTTCGGCCACGCCGCGGGCGACGCGGTGCTGGAGCACATCGGAGCGCTGCTTCGCGCCTCGCTGCGCGCGAGCGACCTCTCGGCCCGGCTGGGAGGCGACGAGTTCATCGCGCTGATGCCGGAGACCAACCTGGACGGGGCGCTCTCCACCTCCGAGCGCCTGCTGGCGCGGGTGGCGGCGCGGCCGCTGACGGTTCTCGACCAGAGCCTCGGCGCCACGCTCTCCATCGGAGTGGCCGGCGCCGAGGGCTGCAACAACCTGGAAGACCTGATGGCCCGGGCGGACCAGGCGCTCTTCCGCGCCAAGAAGGAAGGCCGCTCGCGCGTCTGCCGCGCGGGGTAGGACGCTCGGCTGCGTCGAGTCGTTGACGTGGGCGTCGACGACGACGTCCGCGTCAACGCGAAGGCCCCGCTCCTTTGCGGAACGGGGCCTTCGAACTGGATCCTGCGGCGTTCTAGGCGTGCGCCTGCGGCTCGGGCGGCTTCTGATCGGTGGCCGGCGCCTGCTCCGCGCTCTGCGGATTCTTCTCCGCCTTCGTGAACGGGTCCTCCTCCAGCGCGGAGCGGAGCACGTCGTCCATGGAGTGGGCGAAGATGAACTCCATCTCCTTCTTCGCCTGCTCGGGGACGTCGACCAGGTCCTTCTTGTTGCGCTCGGGCATGATGATCCGCTTGATGCCCGCGCGGTGCGCGGCCAGCACCTTCTCCTTGATGCCGCCCACCGGAAGCACCAGCCCGCGCAGCGTGGCCTCGCCGGTCATGGCCACGTCGCCGCGGACGCGGATGCCGGTGAGCAGGCTGGTGAGCGCGGTGAAGATGGTCACGCCCGCGGACGGCCCGTCCTTGGGGATGGCGCCCGCCGGGAAGTGGATGTGGATGTCGTTCTTCTCCAGGAAGCGCGGGTCGATGCCCAGCTTCTGCGCCTTGTTGCGCGTGTAGCTGAGCGCGGCCTGGCACGACTCCTTCATCACGTCGCCCAGCTGGCCGGTGAGCGTGATGCCGCCCTTGCCCTGCATGCGGGTGGCCTCGATGAAGAGCAGGTCGCCTCCCGCCGCCGTCCAGGCGAGGCCGGTGGCCACGCCGGGAAGCTCGGTGCGCTCCGCCGTCTCCGAGTAGTGCTTCTCGGGCCCGAGGATGATCTCCAGCTCCTCCGGGTTGATGGTCCGCTTGGCCGAGTCGCCCTTGGCCACGTCCACCGCCACCGCGCGGCAGACGTCCGCGATGGTGCGCTCCAGGTTGCGGACGCCCGCCTCGCGCGTGTAGCCGCCGATCAGCTTGGCCAGCGCCGCGTCGTTGATCTCGATGTTCTCCAGCGACAGCCCGTGCTCCCTCACCTGCTTGGGGATGAGGTGATTGCGGGCGATGTGCACCTTCTCGTCGAAGGTGTAGCCGGGCAGCTCGATGACCTCCATGCGGTCGCGGAGCGGCGCGGGGATGGGCTCGAGCTGGTTGGCGGTGGCGATGAACATGACCTTGGAGAGGTCGTAGGGCACGTCGAGGTAGTGGTCGGAGAAGCTGTTGTTCTGCTCCGGGTCGAGCACCTCGAGGAGCGCCGCCGAGGGATCGCCGCGGAAGTCGGCGCCCAGCTTGTCGATCTCGTCGAGCATCATGATCGGGTTGACGGTGCCCGCCTTCTTCATCGACTGGATCACCCGGCCGGGGAGCGCGCCCACGTAGGTGCGCCGGTGCCCGCGGATCTCCGCCTCGTCGCGCACGCCGCCCAGGCTCAGCCGCACGAACTTGCGGTTGGTGGCGCGCGCGATGGACTGGCCGAGCGAGGTCTTGCCCACGCCGGGAGGCCCCACCAGGCAGAGGATGGGCCCCTTCATGTCGTTCTTCAGCTTGCGGACCGCGAGGTACTCGAGGATGCGCTTCTTCACCTTCTCCAGGCTGTAGTGGTCCTTCTGCAGCACCGCGCGCGCGTTCTCGACGTCGAGGTTGTCCTCGGTCTTCTTGGTCCAGGGCAGGTCGGCGATCCACTCCAGGTAGGTTCGCGCGACGGTGTATTCGGACGAGGCGGTGGGGATGCTCTTGAGCCGGTTGAGCTCCTTGTTCGCGACCTTCTCCACCTCGGGCGGCAGGCCGATCTTCTTCAGCCGCTCGCCCAGCTCGTCGAGCTCCTCCTCCTCCTCGCCGAGCTCGCCCAGCTCCTCCTTGATGGCCTTGAGCTGCTGGCGCAGGTAGTACTCGCGCTGGGTCTTGGACATCTCGCCCTTG
>DATDMU010000207.1:0-2671 GCA_036518615.1 Myxococcales bacterium | reverse complement strand
CTCGAGGTGCGGGAGATCTTCCGGCGCCGCTCGAAGCTGATCAAGGGCATCCGCACCTTCCTCGACGAGCGCGAGTTCATCGAGGTGGAGACGCCGGTCCTGCACAAGCCGGAAGAGGCGGGCGGGGCGGCGGCGCGCCCTTTCCAGACGCACCACAACGCGCTCGACCTGGACCTCAAGCTGCGCATCGCGCTGGAGCTGCACCTCAAGCGCCTGATCGTCGGCGGGCTGGAGCGGGTCTACGAGATCGGCCGCATCTTCCGCAACGAGGGCATCGACCGCCGGCACAACCCCGAGTTCACCATGGTGGAGTTCTACCAGGCGTACGCCACCTACGAGGATCTCATGGCGCTGACCGAGACGATGGTGTCCCGGCTCGCGCAGGAGGTCACCGGCAACGACGAGGTGCCCTTCGAGGGCAGGACCGTCAAGTACGCCGCGCCCTGGCCGCGCATCTCCATGCTGGGCGAGGTGGCCCGGCGCTACGCCGTCTCCGGCGGCGAATCGGAGCAGCTCGACGCGCTGGAGAAGCTCTCCGCCGAAGAGTGGCTCGCCAAGGTGACCGACGGCGAGGCGCGGCACAAGTTCACCCGGCAGCAGACGGCGGGGGAAAAGATCGCCTGGGCGTTCGAAGCGTTGGTGGAGCCCATGCTGCCGCGCGACACGCCCTGTTTCGTGGTGGACTTCCCGCTCGAGGTCTCGCCGCTCGCCCGCAAGCGCGACAGGGAACCGCGGCTGGTGGATCGCTTCGAGGCGTTCGCCGGCGGCATGGAGATCGCCAACGCCTTCTCCGAGCTGAACGACCCGCGCGACCAGGAGGCGCGCTTCCGCGCCCAGGTGGAAGCGGCCGCGCGCGGAGACGAGGAGGCGATGCCTTACGACCGCGACTATATCCGGGCGCTGGAGCACGGCATGCCGCCGACCGCCGGAGAGGGCATCGGCGTGGACCGGCTGGCGATGCTCTTCACCGCATCGCCGAGCATCCGCGACGTGGTGCTCTTTCCCCTCCTCAAGCCCGAGGAGGGCCGTTGAAGTTTCGCCGCCGCGTTCCCTTCCTGGCGCTCGCGCTCTTCCTGCTCGCCTTCGCGCTGCAGTATGCGCTTGCCACCTGGCTGGGCGCGGCCACCACGCTCTCGCGCGACGCGGTGACCGGCCTTTCCTTCGGCGCCGAGGCGCTGGCGTTCCTGGTGGCGGGCTTCGTCCTCAGCTTCGTGGGCCGCGGATACCGGCCGCTGGAGAACCTGATCGCATCGGTGCTCTTCGGCGTGGCCACCTTCCTGGTGCTGCGCGCGCTCAAGCCGCCCTCGTTCTCCTACGACCGCTTCTTCGCCTCCACCGGCGAGCTTCTGGTCTGGTCGCTCTGCGCCGCGGCCGGCTCGTGGCTGCTCGCCATGTGGGGCGCCTCCTTCGGCCTGCTCATCGGCGCGAGCGGGCACCTGGACCCGCGGCTGCGCTACGAGTGGGGCATCGCCCGCACCCATCTGCGACTGAACCGGAAGACGGCGCGCATCCTGCTCGTCGCGGGGCTGCTTCCGCCGCTCGCGCTCTGGTGGGCGGGAGAGCTGGCCTGGTCGTACGACCAGGTGCGCCGCGCCGGCGCGGGGGATGCCGCCCCTGCGCTGCGCGTCACTCCCCGCGAGATCCTCCTCGTCGCCGCCGCCGTGCTGGTGGCGCTCGCGCTGGTGCTCCGCTTCGTCAAGGCGCGCGCCGACCTGGCGAGGCTGCATCCCGGGCAGCGCCGCAAGCGCCCCGCCACGGTGGTGATGACCGGCATCTCCATCGCCGGGGTGTCGGTGGGCGTGTGGGCCCTCACGGTGGTGCTCTCGGTCATGAGCGGGTTCGAGGCGGACCTCAAGCACAAGATCCTCGGCACCAACTCGCACGCTCTCCTGATGAAGTACGCCAACGACTTCTCCGAGTGGAAGTCGGTGATGCCCAAGGTGGCGGCGGTGCCGGGCGTCGCCGGCGTGTCGCCCTTCATCCTCAACGAGGTGATCCTCTCGCACGGGCAGACGGTCACCGGGGCGGAGCTGAAGGGCATCGACCCGGCCACCGCCGGCTCCGTCAGCGAGCTGCCCCGGCAGGTGATCGCCGGCGACCTCTCCTGGATCTCGCAGCCGAAGAACATCCCCACCGGCGACCGGGTGGTGGAGCCGAAGACCGACGCCACAAAACAGCTCCAGGGGCCGGAGTACGACCAGTATCTCGAGGACACCCTCAAGCGCCGCCAGCTCCACCCCGAGGAGACGAAGCAGCTCGATCCCGACGCGCTCAAGAACCTGGGCGGAATCTGCATCGGCAAGGAGATGTCGCACCAGCTTCGCGCCTGGGTGGGCGACGTGGTCAACGTGCTCACGCCGCTCGGGGAGATGACGCCCACCGGACCCGTGCCGCGGAGCCGACCCTTCCGGGTGGCGTGCATCCTCTACTCCGGCATGTACGAGTACGACTCGAAGTTCGTCTACATCGGCATCCCCGAGGCGCAGAAGTTCTTCCGCATGGGCGACAACGTCGTGGGGCTGGAGCTGAAGTTCACCGACGTGGACGCGAGCCGCGCGCTGGGGCGGCGGGTGGTGGCGGCGCTGGGCGGCTTTCCCTACCGCTTCAAGGACTGGGCCGAGCTGAACCGCAACCTCTTCTCCGCGCTCAAGCTGGAGAAGCTGGCCATGGC
>DATDMU010000206.1:0-22749 GCA_036518615.1 Myxococcales bacterium | reverse complement strand
CGGAACACCTTTCCGGTGGCTACATCGAAGGGGTCCTACCCGTTCCCATCCCGAACACGGAAGTCAAGCCCTTCAGAGCCGATGGTACTGCATGGTTTCCATGTGGGAGAGTAGGTCGCTGCCGGAATTTTCTCGTCGCGCGCACCCCCGTGCCGCGCGCAACTCCGATGACGCCCCGCCGCGCTGAGCACCGCTCGCGCCGCGGGGCGTCGCTTTTTGCAGCTCCAACTTCAAATTGATCCGCGCGGATGAAGTTCTACTTCACCGTCACGCGGGTGAACTTGCGCTTGCCCACCTTGAGCAGGTGCACGCCGGGGGGAAGCTTGGCGTTGGCGTCGGTGACGCGCTCGCCTTCCACACTGACGCCACCTTGGGCGATGAGACGCCGCGCCTCGGAGCCCGACGAGGCAAGGCCCAGCTGCGACAGCGTCCGCGCCAGGGGCACGGCGTCGGACCCGGCGTCGCGCTCGATCTCGCGTTCCTCCACCTCGTCCGGCACCTCGCGGCGCTTGTGCACCAGCTCGAACTGCTCCTCGGCGATGCGGGCCTCTTCGGCGCCGTGGTAGCGGGTGACGATCTCCTTCGCCAGCTCGCTCTTCGCCTGCTTCGGATGCGCGCGCCGCAGCGCCTCGATCTCCGCCAGCGACTTGCGCGAGAGCAGCTCGTAGTACCGCCACATCAGGCCGTCGGAGATGCTCATCAGCTTCCCGTACTGCTCCGAGGGCGGCTCGTCGATGCCGACGTAGTTGTTCAGCGACTTGCTCATCTTGTCGCCGACGATCCTGCCGTCCACCTCGCGCGCGTCGGTGCCTTCGAGCAGCGGCCCGGTGAGGCACACCTGGGGCGGCTGCCCGTACTCCTTCTGCAGCGTCCGCCCCACCAGCAGATTGAAGAGCTGGTCGGAGGAGCCCAGCTCCACGTCCGCCCTCAGCGCCACCGAGTCGTAGCCCTGGGCGAGCGGGTAGAGCAGCTCGTGCAGGGCGATGGGCACCTGCTCCTGCCAGCGCTTCTTGAAGTCGTCGCGCTCCAGCATCCGCGCCAGGGTGTACTTCGCCGCCAGCCTGATCAGCCCGGGCGAGCCCAGCGGCGTGAGCCACTCGCTGTTGAAGCGGACCTCGGTGCGCTCGCGGTCGAGGATCTTGAACACCTGCTTCTTGTACGTCTCCGCGTTGGCCGCGATCTGCTCCTCGCTGAGCGGCGGCCGGGTGGTGTTGCGCCCCGTCGGATCGCCGATCATGCCGGTGAAGTCGCCGATGAGGAAGATCACGGTGTGCCCGAGATCCTGGAAGCGGCGCATCCGCTCGAGCGGGACGGTGTGTCCCAGGTGCAGGTCCGGCGCGGTGGGGTCGAACCCCATCTTCACCCGCAGCGGCACCTGCTTCTCGTACGAGGCGGAGAGCTTCTTGAGCAGGTCCTCGCGGGTGTGCACGTCCACCGCCGCGCGCGTCACCTCCGCGAGCTGTTCCTCGGGAGTCGCCCTGCGCAGGAGCGAGGTCATTCCGGCAGCCTTTCCTGCACGCGCACGACGCTGCGCGCGCGGCCGCTCTCTTCGTCGAGATCCACGATCGCGCCCTGGAGATGGACGTCGCCGTGCGCCAGCTCGAACGGCGCATGCCGCTGGGTGAGGAAGCGCTCGATGGCCGTCTCCTTGCGCAGCCCGATGACGCTGTCCCACGGCCCGCACATGCCCACGTCGGTGATGTACGCGGTCCCGCCGCGCAACACGCGCTCGTCCGCGGTCTGGATGTGCGTGTGCGAGCCGAGGACCGCGCTGACGCGCCCGTCGAGGTAGTGGCCCATCGCGTTCTTCTCGCTGGTGGCCTCGCAGTGCATGTCCACGAAGATGCAGCGCACGCCCTCGGCGCGCATCGACGCGATCAGCCTGTCCGCGGTGCGGAAAGGGCACTCGAGCGGCTTCATGAAGACGCGCCCTTCGAGGTTGATCACCCCCAGCTTCACCCCGGACGGCGAGCGGATCACGGCATGGCCACGGCCGGGCGCGCCCTCGGGATAGTTGGCGGGCCGCAGCTGCAGCGATCCATCGCGGTCGAGGTATGGGGCGATCTCGCGCTTGGAGAAGGTGTGGTTTCCGCTGGTGAGGAGATCCAGCCCGGCGTCGAGCAGCTCGTCCGCGCTGTCCGGCGTGATCCCCGCGCCGCCCGCCGAGTTCTCGGAGTTGCCGATGCAGAGATCGAGCGCGTGCTTCTGCCGCAGCGCCGGCAGGAAGTGCCGCACCGCCATGCGCCCGGGCTTGCCCACGATGTCGCCGACGAAGAGGAGTTTCATAGGCAGAGGATGCTCATGTGCAGGCGATCCAGCGCGCGTCGGTGCAGACCGCGCCGACGCGCAGGTCATGGTCGCCTACCGGGACCTCCGGCACAAGCTGCGATTCGAAGACCAGCGCAACGCTCTGCCCGCGGTACCCGGCCAACGTCGCGTCGTAGTGGCCTCGCCCGCGCCCGATGCGCCCGCCTCGCTCGTCCACCGCGACAGCGGGGACCACCAGAAGGCCGATGTCCGAGAGCGCTACCGGGTCGCCGGTGGGCTCCTCCACGCCCAGCACGCCGGTCACGAACTGCCCCGCCTTCCTGAACTGCAGCGGCCGCGCGCCGGAGATCACCAGCGGATAGCAGAGCTCACGGCCCGCCGCTTCCAGCGCCGAAGCGACCAGCTCCGTTCCGCACTCCGAAGGCAGCGCGCGGTAGAGCGCGACCAGGCGCGCAGTGGAGGCGACGGCCGCCGCTGCCAGACGCTCCTGCGCCGCGCGCGACGCCGCCGCGAACGCCGGGGAACCCCTCTTCGGCGTCCGCGCCCTCACCAGCGCGCGCAGCTCGCGCTTCTGTTCGTCGAGAGACGCCATGCAGACAAAAAGAGAGCCGGCTCGCGAAAGCCGGCTCGAAGAAACCCCCGCCTTGGCCGTGTGGGCAGCATTGGTGGTGCCCTGCGCTATGGCAGGTGGGACCCCTCGGTCCCGCTTCAGGCTTCCCCGATGGCCGCGCGGAGCGCGGCGGGGGCTTGCACACCGCAGGAAATTCGAGGCCCCTGTATACAGCTATCGGGCACGAGGTCAGCCACCCATCACGCAATCCAGGCAGGGGAAGATTCGAGGCCCTGCGCACATCCTCCTCTACCCCGGAAGTCTGGGCCGTGCGGCACTTGAAGTCAACGCAACATTGCGCGTACCCGGGAGCACCCGTACAGTGGAAGCACGCATGCTTGCCCCCTTGCCCGCCCCTCCGATGCGGTGACCAACCCGCGATTCGGCAAGTACGAAATCGTCCAGCTGCTGGGTCGCGGCGGCATGGCGGAAGTCTACAAGGCGCGCGTGGTCGAGGGCCCGCGCGCGGGCCAGCTGGTGGCGGTGAAGCGGCTCGCCCCGCGGCTCACCACCGACGCGGAGGCGGTGGATCTCTTCTGCGGCGAGGCCGACGTCTCGGCCATGCTCCGGCACCCGAACATCGTCGAGGTCTTCGAGGCGGGAGTGGTGGGCGAGGTCTATTACCTCACCATGGAATACGTCGACGGCCGCGACCTCGCGCTCATCCTCGCGCGCTGCCGCGAGCGCGGCATCTTCCTGCCGGTGAACTTCGCGGTGCACATCGCCATCACCGTCCTCGATGCCCTCGCCTACGCCCACGAGGCGAAGGGGCCCACCGGCCTGCCCCTCAACATCGTGCATTGCGACGTTTCGCCCTCCAACCTGTTCATCTCGCGGCTGGGCGAGATCAAGCTGGGCGACTTCGGCATCGCCAAGGTGAGGGCGATGGGCGGCGACGACGAGGGCGGGACGCTCTGGGGCAAGCTCGCGTACCTGGCGCCGGAGCAGCTCGAGCGCAGGCCGCTGTCCCCTCAGGTGGACCTCTGGGGCGCCGCCACCATCCTCTACGAGGCGCTGACCAACCAGCGCGCCATCCAGGGCGCCGACAACGACCAGATGCAGGAGGCGCTGCGCGAAGGGCGCATCGCCGGCGTGGAGTCGCTGCGGCCGGAGATTCCGCCCGGGCTGGGCGACGTGCTGCACCGCGCGCTCCAGATCGAACCCGCGCACCGCTTCGCCAGCGCGCAGGAGTTCGCGGCGGCGCTGCAGCCGTTCCACGACGAGATCTCCGGTGGCGCGCTGGGCATCGCCTCGGTGGTGCGCGGGCTCTTCAAAGCCTGAGCTTCACGGTGAAGATGCAGGGCCCTGGCCGGGGCCAGATCCTCGAGAGCGGGCGCGAGCCACGATTTCGGGAAGGACGGCGCAGACCCGCGCGATCTCCTCGTCGGTGTTGCCGCTCCAGAGCGAGAAGCGGAGCGCGGCGCGCGCCAGCTCGCGGCCATAGCCCATCGCCAGCAGGACCGGCGACGGCTCCACCGATCCGGAGCTGCACGCGCTGCCCGTGCTCACGGCGATGCCACGCAGGTCCAGCGCCGTCAGCAGCGTCTGCCCCTCGCAACCTGAAAATGAGACATTCAGTGTATTACACACACGCGATACCGCGAGGCCTGCAACCCGCGCTCCGGGGATCTCCCGCGCCGCGGATTCGAGCCGATCGCGCAGCGCGCGTAGCCTTCGTTCCAGTTCCGGTTGGGCTGCCACGGCCCGCTCGAGCGCAGCGCCCAGCCCGACGATGCCGCCCACGTTCTCGGTGCCGCCGCGCCGGCCGCCTTCCTGATGCCCGCCGGCCTGCAGCGCGGAGAGCGCGAGCCCGCCGCGCACCGCCAGAAGACCTGCGCCCTTCGGTCCCTCGATCTTGTGCGCCGAGATGCTGAGCAGGTCCCAGGGAAAATCGAGCGGCACCTTTCCCGCCGCCTGCACCGCGTCGACGTGCAGCGGCACGCCTTCCTCGCGGCAGAGCGCGGCCACTTCGCGCAGCGGGAAGACGACGCCCGTCTCGTTGTTGACCGCCATCACCGAACACAGCGAGGCCCCGCGCAGCGCCCGGCGGAGCGCCTCCAGATCCAGCTCTCCGGAGGGCAAGACCCGCACGCGCACGCATTCCGGCGCGAGCGCGCAGGGTCCCAGGACCGCAGGATGCTCCACGGCGGTCGTCACCACCTTGCGCGGCCGCGTCCCGAGGATGGCCAGCGCATCGGCCTCGGTGCCGCCGGAGGTGAAGGTGATCTCCCGCGTCGCGCACCCGAGCGCCCTGGCGCAGCGTTCCCGCGCCGCGTCCACGAGAGCGCGCGCCTCCTGGCCTGGCCCATGGACCGAGGACGGATTCGCGAACACCCCCGTCAGCGCCGGCGACATCTCCGCCAGCACCTCCGGGTGGAGCGGGGTGGTGGCGTTCGCATCGAGATAGATGGCGCTCACGGCAACAGCGGCACCAGCGGCGTTCCCGGGCCCGGCCGCAGGTGGAACGCGCGCAGGAACGCCGCGGACAGGTCGGCCGCGAGCAGGTCCGAGGATCGGCCGCGCAGGGGCATGCGGGCGCCCGCCATGGCGCCGTGGCCGCCGGCGCTGCCTCCCAGAGGAGCGCAGACCTCGCGCACCAGCTTTCCGGCGTTCACCCGCTTGTCGTTGAGCCGCAGCGACAGGTAGAGCTCTCCCTTGTAGGACCCCGTGGCCAGCGACCAGCGCAGCCCTTCGAGACTGACCAGCCTCTCCGCTACTTCGGGAACGATCTCCGGGACGTACACTTCGCCCATGTCCACCACCACCGCCTCGCCGCCGCCGTGCAGCCGCGCGCGCTCGTAGGCGAGGTGGTAGGCGGCGAAATAGCGCGCGGGCACCGAGGGGTGCTCGATGCGCGAGAGCGCCGGCTTGTCGATCATGGGAAAGAGCCAGTTGTAGCAGTCGATGTCCGCGGGATCGTACTCGCGGCCCAGGTCGCGGGTGTCGCTCTTGATGCCGTAGAAGAGCGCCGTCGCGAGCTGGGGATTGGGCAGCAGCCGGGCCGCACGCAGGTACTGCGTCACCATGGTGGAAGTCGCGCCCGCCGGGCCACCCACGTCGTGGAAGGCCGCGAGCAGCGAGGAGGATCGGGCGGGGTGGTGGTCGATGACCAACTGCGGCGCCTCCGCCGTGGCGAGCGAGTAGTTCCCCACCTCCGGCTGGGTGTCGACCAGGCAGACGAGGTCATGGGCCCTCGCCTCCACCTTGGAGACGGGCTGGATGGGCAGGTGGAGGACCCGCAGCATGGCCTTGTTCTCGGCCCTGCCGATGATCCCGCCGTAGGCTGCGGTCGCCGCGATGCCGGCGCACCGGTGCAAGAGGTGCGCGAGGCCGCAGGCGCTGGCGACGGCGTCAGGATCGGGATTGTCGTGGGTGAGGACGACCGCGCGATCGTGCCCGCGCGCGACGAGCAGGAGCTTGCGGAGGCGGTCGCGGAGCTCGGACGGCGCTGCCGGGTCGAGGGGCCGCTCCGGTTCCCGCGGCGAAGGCGCGTTGGCCATGGAGTGGGGTCGTACCTTACCCCCCGCTGGCCGGGGTGGCAACGCGAGACCGCCGCACCCGGCCTGCCTGCCGCCCGCGCAGGCGCTTGAGCCTCTGCAGGCACGCCCGGTTGCCCTCTGGCGGAATCTCCAGGAAACCCGGCACCTTGCCGAATCGCTCGTCGTTCACCAGCCGCCGGAACGCGAGCGGGCCGATCTCTCCCTTGCAGACGTGCTCGTGCCGGTCCACCCGGCAGCCCAGCGGCTTCATCGAGTCGTTCAAATGGAACGCCTTGAGCAGTCGGATCCCCAACACCTGGTCGAACCGTTCGAACGTCCGCTCGTATCCACGGTCGGTCGAAAGGTCGTAGCCCGCGGCGAAGACGTGGCAGGTGTCGAGGCAGATGGCGACGCGCTCCGGGCTCTTGCAGCGATCGCGTATCTCCCGCAGCTCCTCGAAGGTCCGGCCGAGCGCGCTGCCCTGGCCGGCCGCGGTCTCCAGGAGCACGAGGCACTTGCCCTTGTGCGCGGCAAAGGTGCGGTCCAGCGCGTCGGCGACGGCGGCAAGGCCGGTCGCGGTGTCGGCGCAGGAGCCGGGATGCACGACCAGGTGCGGGGCGCCGATCAGGTCGCAGCGCTGCAGCTCGTCGACGAACGCCGCGATGGATTTCTCGCGCAGATCGCCTGCGCCACAGCCGAGGTTGATGAGGTAGCTCGCGTGAACGCTGGCGGGAAAACCGGCTGCCCTGGAGGCATTGCGGAACGCGGCCGCGTCGTCGGGCGCGATCTCCTTCGCCCGCCACATCCGGCTCGATTTGGTGAAGATCTGGACGGCTTCCGCGCCGTCGGCGAGAGCCCGGGGAAAGGCTTCGTGCAGCCCGCCTGAAGTGGATTCGTGCGCGCCGAGGAGCATGGCGCGGGTGTACCCGCAACCGGCGCCGAAGCCAAACGGCCCCTCGGGGGCGGAGCGGCGCCTAGCTGGCCGCGCGCTTGCGCGACATCTCGTCCCACTTGGGCAGGAAGAACTTGAACGCGTTGTCCATCGCGTTGTCCATGCTCTGCATCATCACCTGCCCGAACTGCGTGGCGTTGAGGCGGAGCGCGTCGTAGTACGTCTCGCGGTCCATGCTGTGGATGACGAGCGGCATGTACCCGGCCCGGACGAGGATGAGGTTCATCATCATCCGCCCGACCTTCCCGGAGAGATCGGAGAAGGGGAAGATCTCCATGAAGCGGTGGTGCGAGGCGGTGGCCTGCTTGAAGGGGTGCATGCGCAGGAACTCGTCGCTCTCCATGAAGTGGAAGAGCTGCTCCAGCGCGGGCTGGATCTGCACCGGCTGCACGATGTCGTGGAAGTAGGTGCGGTGCAGCGGCATGTCGCGGCGGAACTGGACCGGCATCCGGTTGGGCAGGTTCGCGTAGAGCACTTCGTAGAGCTTCTTCACCAGCGCGAGGCTGTAGCGGACCTGCTTGGCCTTGGCTTCCTGCTTGATGAATTCGATGGCATTGCGCTGGTTGCGAACCTCGGTGAACGCGTGGACCATGCCCGAGTCCACCATGCCGGGATTGGGATCCAAAGCTTGCCTGAGCTCGGCGTGGGTCAGGACCATGCCCTCCAGCGCGCACTCGTGATAGACCCACGACAGCTCGTACTTCTCGAGGAAGTCGACGGTCTCGCGCGGGCGTTCGCGCATCAGCTCCCGGACATCCTCCGTGCGATCATCAAGGTCGAGATACTGGGTCCGGCTCACGGCGGCGGCTCCTTTTGCCAGCAAACTCGGTTCTTTACGCTTGGTCGAGGTACGGCCAAGCTAGCAATTCAACACAGGGTCGTCAACGGAAAATTCGCCTGAAATTGCAACGTCGTGCGTCATCTACAGGCACCTACTTTCGCCGACCCGCCTGACTCGCGCCTGGCCACTCCCCCGTCGATGGGAGAACGGACGCTGCATTCGTGACATTCCATCACGATTCAAGGTGATTGAATTGTCGCAGACCTTCGGGCGCACCCGTCCCGACACACCGCCTCGGTGTAGCCGGTCAGGGGCCGCTGGTGGTCGACTAGTGCGCGAACGATCGCTTCGCGGCCTCGCCCGCCGCGGGCGAATCGACGCGGGTGAGCCACTCCGCGTAGCGCGGTTCGAGTCCGCGCACCGCGCGGAAGAAGATCGACTGGATCTCGCGGGTCACCGGGCCCATCTCTCCCGCGCCGATGCGGCGGTCGTCGACCTCGCGCACCGGCGTGATCTCCGCGGCGGTGCCGCACATGAACGCCTCGTCGGCGCAGTAGAGGTAGTCGCGGCTGAAGCGGCGCTCCTCCACCGCGATGCCCTTGTCCTTGGCGATGCGCAGGATGGACTCGCGGGTGATGCCTTCGAGGATGCCCCCGGCGACCGGCGGCGTATAGAGGACGCCGTCGCGGACCATGAAGACGTTCTCGCCGGTGGCCTCGCCCACGTAGCCCTGCTGGTCGAGGAGAATGGCCTCGTCGTAGCCGGCCATCAGCGCCTCGCGCTTGGCGAGGACGCCGTTGAGATAGTGGCCGGTGACCTTCGCGCGGGTGGGATCGGAGTTCATGTGCATGCGCGTGTACGAGCTGATCTTCACGCGGATGCCCTTCTTCAGGCCCTCGTCGCCGAGGTACGCGCCCCAGTACCAGGTGGCGATGCAGAGGCGGACGGGGTTGACCGCGCCCACTCCCATCAGGCCGTCGGCGTAATAGGCGATGGGCCGCAGGTAGCCCTCGTTCATCTTGTTCTCGACCATCACCTGCTTGCAGGCCTCGATCACCTGCTCCTTGGAGAAGGGCATCTCCATCAGGCAGATGTGCGCCGACTCGAAGAGCCGCCGGACGTGCTCGCGCAGGCGGAAGATGGCGCCGCCGCCGTCGGGCTGGGGGTAGCAGCGGATGCCCTCGAAGACCGCGACGCCGTAGTGCAGCGAATGGGTGAGGACGTGGACCTTCGCATCGGCCCAGGGGACGAGGTTGCCGTCCATCCAGATCAGCTGCGACTCTTTCAGCTTCTCGGTCTTCTTGGCGGCCATCGGTCGCGCGACATAACACGGCCCCGTACCCGGCGCTAGCCGCTGCCCGCCGAAGGCGGGCTTTGCGGCTACACACGCGCGCGAGCGTGACGCTGCGTGTCTCCGTGAATACGGAGACGCCCTCCATGCGCCAGGCGCATCGAGGCCGGGATCTTCAGATCTGAAGCG
This sequence comes from Myxococcales bacterium, assembly GCA_036518615.1. GTDB lineage: Bacteria > Myxococcota > Myxococcia > Myxococcales > 40CM-4-68-19 > 40CM-4-68-19. Next base: position 13,179 of record DATDMU010000206.1, on the reverse strand, counting down.
GCGGGATCGGCGCCACCAGCCTCTGCAGGGCGGGGAGGTCGGCGAGGAGCTCTTCCTTGGCTGAACGGACGATGGATTGGAGCGCGCGCTGGCTGGGCAACAGGGCGAGGGGAGAGAGAGTGCGGCGGAACGCCTTGTAGAGGTGCGCGTAGGGCCGGTTCCGCGCGACCGCCGGCGCGGCGATGCTCTGCAGAGGCAGCCAGAGCGGCGTGATCAGCCGCGGCGCGAACGCGTCGAGCGCGAAGATGACGGCGTTGCGGCTGCCGTTTCCGGGAAGCCCCGTGCGCTGCACGTGCTGCCAGGCCGTGCGCACCGGCACGTTGTCCACCACGCCGCCGTCGCACAGGCGCAACAGGTCGTGGCGCTCCATCAGCGACTTCAAGAGCGCGTGCATGCGCGGATCGTCGCGGAGCACGTCGTAGTGGATGACGCCCGGCACGCTGGCGGAGAAGCCGGCCACGTCGATGGCGTCGGCATGGCGCGTCTCCTCGGATGCGCCGAACACCAGGCGAGAGGTGAGCCGCGGAATGCGCGCCAGCTCGGCGACGGCGCCCGTCAGGCGCTGCACGTTGCGGTGCAGCGTCCGCAACCCCCAGCGCTCCGGATCCGGCTCGGTGACGCCGAGCATGGCCTCGTACTCCTCGAGGGGGCGGGGCAGCCGGCCGCGGCGGATGCCGGTGACGGTGACCAGCAGTGGAATGGGCAGGTCGGAGACGCGCGCCGGCGATCCGTCCGGCTGGCGGAACCAATGGCCGATGGCGGCGCGCAGGTGGAGGCGCAGGGGACCCGGCAGCCCGTAGAGGCTGGGCTGCGGGAGCACCCGGAAGATCTTCCGGTAGGTCAGGTCCTGGAGGATCTCGGGAATGCGCGCCAGGTCGAATCGCTTCTCGCGGGCGCGGAAGAGGCCGAGGATGGCGCCCATGGAGCTGCCCGCGATCAGCGAGGGCTGCAGGCCCGCCGCCTCCAGCAGCGCGAAGGCGGCCAGATGCACGTAACCGGTCCCCCCGCCCCCGCCGCAGACGAGGACGAGGTGGCGGCGGCGCACTTCGTCGTCCAGCCGGCTCGCCGGCAGCCGGTGCCCGAGCTGGTCGTTCGCCGCGGCGAGCGCGGCGCTGGCGATGCGCTGCGCCTCGCGCGCCGCAGGAAGCAGGTCGTGGGGAGCGGCGAGGATGGGCCGCTGGGGGTCGAGCAGCGGCCAGAGCACCTGCACCAGCCTCTCGCGAAAGGGCCGCAGGACCCCGGCCACCGCCACGTCGGCGCCGTCCGGCGCGCGCACGTGCCAGCAGCGCGAAAGCGAGAGCGCATAGCGGAGCGCGGTCTCGTCGCGCACGTCCAGCCTGCCGCGAGCCGCCACCGCGGCGCGCGCGAGCTGCGTCTCCATCGCCGTGATGGGCCCCACCTCGGCGAACCTCTCCTGGAGCAGCGTCACGCCGCCCCCAGGACGCGCAGGAAGGCCGCTCGAACCTCCGCGGCGGTGCGCTCGTAGTCCGCGAGCAGGTCCTCCCCTGCGCGCGGACCCGAGTAGCCCATGCGCCGCGCCAGCCGCAGCAGCTCGGGACCGCTCTCGGGAAGGCGGTCCACCGAGCGGTCGCGCACGATCCGCAGCCGCGACTCGAGCCGCCGCAGATAGCGGTAGCCGCGCAGGAGCGGCGCGTGGTCCGCCGGCGCGAGCAGCCCGGCCTCGAGCAGCGCGCCGAGCGCCTGCGGCGTGCTGGCGGAGCGGATCTCGGGTAGCGCGGCGCCGTGCACGAGCTGGAGGAACTGCACCGCGAATTCCACGTCCACCACGCCTCCGCGGCCGAGCTTCGAATGGTACCGGCGGGAGGATTCGCCGGCAATTTCGCGCTCCATCCGGTCGCGCATCGCCAGCACCTCCTTCGCCGCGGCGGCCCGGTCCATGGGCCGGTAGAGGCTGGGTTCGAGGACCTCGGTGAACGCCCGCGCGAAGAGGGCCTCGTCGCCCGCCACCGGCCGGGCCCGGAGCAGCGCCTGCCGCTCCCACAGGCGCGCCTCGCGCGCGTGGTAGGTGGCGAGGGCGTCGAAGGAGATCACCAGGGGGCCGGCGCTGCCGCTCGGCCGCAGGCGGGTGTCGATGCGGTAGAGCATGCCCTCGCGCAGCGAAAGGGTGAGGTGGCTGATCAGCTTCTGCGCCGTGCGGGCGTAATATTCGTGGTTCCCGGCGTGCTCGCCGGGCGAGCTGTAGAGAAAGAGCAGGTCGAGATCGGAGTGGTAGCCCAGCTCGCGGCCTCCGAGCTTGCCGAGGGCGATCACCACCATGGTGGCGTCGCGCGTTCCGTAGCGCTTCTCGATCTCGGAGACCGCCAGCGAAAGGCACGCCTCCACGCAGGCGTCGGCGAGGTCGGAGAGCTGCCGGGACACCTGCTCGACGTCGAGGGCGCCGGCCACGTCGTGGAGGCCCACGCGGAGCACCTCCTCGTTGTGGAAGCGCCGCAGCTCGTTGAGCGCCGCTTCCACGTCGTCCGGCGGCAGCGCCCGCAGGCGGTCGTGCAGCTCGGCCTCCAATTCGGGCTTGTCGCGCACCAGCGCCGCGGCGCCGCGCAGGACCAGCTGGTCGATCAGCTCGGGGTGGCGCAAGAGCTGCCGGGAGAGGTAGTCGCTGGACCCGAACAGCGAGAGCAGGAGCCGCGTCGTGCGCGGGCTCTGTCCGAGCAGGCGGGTGGTGGCGGAGGGGTCGGCCAGGGTCCCGAAGAGATCGGCGAGGTGGCGCAGGGCCTGGTCGGGATCGGGCGCCGCCGCGAGCTCGGTGATCAGCGCCGGACCCAGGGGGTTCGGATCGTGGAAGGGCGTTCCGCGCTTGCGGGCGAGCCGCGCCAACTCCTCGGCGCTGGCCTCGGGCTGATCGAAGCCCAGGTTCGCGAGAGCGGCGGCGCGTTCCGCCGGGCTCGCCTCCGGATCCGCGGCCGCCGCGGCGCGAGGCTCCTCGCCCGGAGCGCCCCCGCCGGCGACCCGCAGCAGATCCTGGAAGCGGGCCTCCACCTGGGCGCGGCGCCCGAGGAGATCCCGCTCCATCGCCGCCGCGTCCGGGTAGCCGGCGCGCCGCGCCAGCCGCTCGCGCTCGCGCGGGTCGTCGGGGATGGCGTGCGTCTGCCGCTCGGCCACCATCTGCACCCGGTGCTCCAGCCGCCGCAGCACCACGTACGCCTCGCCCAGCTCGTCGCGGTCGCGGCTGGAGACGAGGCCGGCGTAGAGCAGCCGCTCCAGCGCCTTGAGCGTGCCGCGCACGCGCAGGTTGGGGTCGCGGCCGCCGTGCAGCAGCTGGAGGGCCTGGACGAAGAATTCGATCTCGCGGATTCCACCCTTGCCGAGCTTGAGATCCACGCCGCCGATGCGCGCGGCCTCCTTCTCCGCCCGCGCCTTCAGCTTGCGCATCTCGTCGATGGCGGCGAGATCGAAGTACTTGCGGAAGACGAACGGCTGCAGCGCGCGCAGCGCCTGCTCGCCCGCAGAGAGATCGCCTGCGATGGGGCGCGCCTTGAGCAGCGCGAACCTCTCCCAGGCGGCGCCCTGCGCCTCGTAATACAGCTCGAGTCCGCGGATGGCGTTGACGATGGGCCCGCTGCGACCCTCCGGTCGCAGGTCGAGGTCCACGCGAAAGACGAATCCGCCCTCCGGCGTGGCGCTCGGCGACCCCACCGCGGCGGTGACCGCCTCGGCGAGGCGGGCGTAGAAGCCGAAGTGGTCGAGGGCATCGGGCCCCTGCGTGCGGCCGTCGCGGTCGTAGAGGTAGAGCACGTCCGCGTCGGAAGAGAAGTTCAGCTCCTCGCCGCCGAGCTTGCCCATCCCCAGCACGCAGAAGCCGGATGGGCCGCCCGCGCTGCGGCCGGCGGGTGCTCCGTGCAGTCCGCACAGCCTCCGGTAGTGGAATCGCACCGCGGCGTCGAACGCGCTCGCGGCCAGGCGCGACAGGTCGCGAGTCACCTCCGGCACCGAGGCGCCGGAGAGATCGCGCAGCGCGATGCGCAGCACTTCCACCTGCTTGACGCGCCGCAGCCTGCGCGCGAGCGCCCCTGCGTCGGCGCAGCGGGATGCGCGCATCGGCGTGGGGCGCAGCGGGAAGCGGGTACAGGCGAGCAGATCGACCAGCCGCGGGCGCGCCGCGAGGAACTGCGCCAGGAACCTGGAGCCGGCGCAGACGAGCACCAGGGGCGCCAGGGCCGCTTCCGGAGCCGGCCGGCCGTACCGCTCCTTGCGCGCGGCGAGGGCGCGGACCGCCCCGGCGAGCGCGCCGTCGGGATCGGCGCTCTGCAGGCAGAGCGGCACGATGGCGGCCGCGGAGAATCCCGTCTCGGCGGCAATTCGCGCCACCAGCCGCTCCGCCCGCTCGGCGTCCTCCCAGCCGGGCGGGACTTGCGTTTGCGCGGATCCGTGCACGGCCGCGAGTGTAGCAGCGGGCGCGCGATTGCCGCGCGGATCCCGCGTCGCTATGCTCATTTGCATGGCGCAGCTTCCGCGAGGTCGTGAGGCCCTCGCTCCAGAGACCTTCCGGCCATGGATCGCGCTGCGCACCGTGGTGATGGCCGCCGACACCCTCTGGATCGCGGTCTTCATGGCCTTGCTGGTGATGCAAGGCGCGACGCGGTCGGCGTTCTTCTCGGCGGCGTTCTTCGTCGCCCTCTTCACCGCCTGCTCCATCTTCTACAACCGGCTCGCCTTCATCGTCAGCGACGCCGGCCTCACCGTGCGCACGCTTTCGATGGAGCGGACGGTCGCCTTCGACGACATCCTGCGGGTGGACGTGGTGCCCGGGCCGCTCGGCACCTCCTACGCGGTGCGCACGCGGCTGGGATCGCTGACCTTCTCCTCGCTGCTCGCCGGCCACCAGCGGCTCTGCCACCTGATCGTCCGCAAGGCGCGCCTGGGGTAGGCTGCGCGGGTGCGGGTGTTCCTCCTCGTGTGCCTGTGCGTTTGCGGGTGCCGCAAGCGGCCCGCGGAGTACGTGGTCCACCGCACCCAGGGGCCGCTGCAGATCGACGGGGTGCTCGCCGAGGCTTCGTGGGACCGCGCGGAAAAGGCGGGCCCCTTCGTGCGCAGCCTCGACGGCAAGCGCGCGAGCGCCGCCACCGAGGCGCGGCTGCTCTGGGACGACGAGAACCTCTACGTCGCCTTCCTCGCGGAGGACGCGAACGTGTCCGGCGCGTTCTTCAAGGACGACGAGAAGCTCTACACCTCGAACGTGGTGGAGATCTTCCTCAATCCCTCGCGCGATTCCTCGCATTACGACGAGATCGAGGTCGCTCCCACCAATGCGCTCTTCGACGCGAGCTTCAGCGGGGGGCCGAGGCAGGGGATGGATCTCTCCTGGTCGTCTCACGCGCGACACGCCGTGCACGTCGACGGCACCCTCAACCAGCCCGGCGACGTGGATCGGGGATGGACGGTAGAGCTGGCCATCCCCTTTGCGTCGCTGACGGGCATGGAGAAACCGCGTCCGGAGCGCGGAGACACCTGGAAGTTCAACCTCTATCGCCTGCGGCAGGGCCCCGGGCAGCCGGGCGAAGGGCAGGCGTTCAGCCCGCCGATGCGCGGCGACTTCCACGCCCTCGACCGCTTCGCGACGATGCGCTTCGACGAGTAGTCTAGGAGGAGGGCCCCGCCCCGTCGGTGGTCTCCGGCGCCGGCCGCGCCGTGGAGGATGGCGCGAGCAAACCGAGCTTGCGGGCGCGGCGGGCGAGCGTCACCGGATCGGCGCCCAGCTCCCGGGCGGCGCGGCGGATGACGCCGCCGGCGCGATCGAACGCCTCGCGCAGGATCTCGCGTTCGACCTGGTCGAGGCGCTCGCGCAGGGTGCCCGCCGCGGCTTTGGGCGCGCGGCCGGCTTCCTGGATGGCGCGAGGAAGGGCGTCGGGCTCGATCTGCCCGCCCGGGTCGGTGAGGAGCACCGCGCGCTCGATGGCGTTGCGCAGCTCGCGGACGTTGCCGGGCCAGTCGGCCGCGACGAGCAGGCTCGCGGCCGCATCCGAGATTCCCGCCACGGAGCGGCCGGTGGCGTGATTGAAGTGCGCGAGGAAATGGCGCGCGAGCGGCAGGATGTCGGCCCGCCGCGCCCGCAGCGCCGGCACCTCGATGATGAAGCTGTTGAGGCGGTAGTAGAGATCGGCGCGGAAGCGGCCCGCCTTCACCTCCTCGCCCAGGTCGCGATTGCTGGCGGCCACGAGGCGCACGCGCACGCTGCGCGTCTCGGTGCCCCCGACGGGACGCACCTGTCCGGTCTCCACCGCGCGGAGCAACCGCGACTGGAACTTCGCGCTGGTGTTCTCGATCTCGTCGAGGAAGATGGTTCCGCCGTCCGCCAGCACGAAGAGGCCGGGATGATCGGCGACGGCGCTGGTGAAGGCCCCGCGGACGTGGCCGAACAACTCGCTCTCCAGCAAGGTGTCGGTGAGCGCACCGCAGTCCTGCGCGACGAAGGGTCCGGTTCGCCTCTCGCCGCCCAGCTCGTGAAGCATGCGCGCCAGCACCTCCTTGCCGACGCCGGTTTCCCCTTGCAGCAGCACCGCCACCGGGTGCGGAGCGGCGATGCGGGCGAGCTGCAGGGCATGCCGTCCCGCGGGGCTCTCCCATCCGACCAGGGGCGCCGCGGGCGCGGGCCTGCGGACTGCCGGATGCGTGCGCCGGAGCAGCGCGCGCTCCAGCGCCAGGCCGGCGCGCTGCTGTTCGGTGCGCACCCCGTGTTCCGCGCACGCGGCGAGCACCGCATCGCGCAGCGCTCGCAGGGAGAGCGGCGGCTCCAGCGCGCGGAAGATCCTCCCCGCGTTGAACAGCTTGAGCAGGCGCGCCGCCGGCGCCGGCGCGCAGTAGACCACGCGCGCGGCGAGGTCGCCGGGCTGGCCGGGGCCGAGGAGCTGGCCCGCCTCGCTGCGCGTCGCCACCAGCTCCGCGAGCGCGGTGGCCCGGTCGGGATCGTGGCCGCAGATGGCGAGCGCCGCCACGTCGCCGCGGCCGAGCGCCTGCAGCACGTCGCTCGCCGAGTCGCAGAAGTGGAGCTCGACCTCCGGCTCCAGCGCTTCCCTCACCACCTGGCGCTCCCCGGAAGGGCAGAAGGCGATGGCTGCGCGCTGGCGGTGCTGGTGGAGATAGCGCGTCACGCGGAGCTGCCCGTCGCCGGCCCAGGAGAGGAAGCGCACTCCGAGCGAGACGCCGTTTCGTCCGTCGCCCCCCGAATCGGAGCGCCAGCAGACGACCCCGCGGGCAGACACCGGCTCCGCATCCGGAAGCGGGAACTGGACTTCGATCTCGTCGCCTTCGGAAGGCGCGGATGCGCTCGCGCTCGCGGCGAGGCCGATGCCGGAGCGGCTGAGGTTGACGGCCCAGCAGCCGGGCAGCGCAGGGCGCACCGACACCGGCACGTGCAGCGGGATCCGCTGCTCGCGGGACGGCAGGGGCGCGGCGTGCGTCGCTTTCGTCGTCATCGCTTCATCCGTGAAGCTCCAGGCTGCGACCCTGCGGCGCCGTTGCGCCGCTGCAGCACGAAGGCGCGGCGGCGCTCCATTTTTAAAGCAATCACGCAACCCAAGCCAAACAATTCGGAGGAGTTATCGGTTGGCGCGTTCCGTGCTTGCGGATGCTGCGGGGGAAGGAGCGTCCGCAATATGACGAGCAAGAGCGTGCAAGTGGTGGGGGCCGGTGCGTTCGTGCCCACCCGGAGGATCACCACCGAGCGCATGGCCAGGGCGATCCCGGGCTGGCCGGCGGAGCGCATCGCGGAGAAGACCGGGGTGACCGAACGGCGGTTTCTCTGGGACTTCGACGAGAAGACCGGCCGGGCCATCCCGCCTCCAACGGATGCGAGCTTCTACCCTGCGAACAACACCGACATGTGCGAGGCGGCGCTCCGGCGCGCCCTCGACATGGCGCACCTTCCCGCCACCGACGTCGACGCCATCTTCGTCGTCACCTGCACTCCCGACGAGCTGAACTTCAGCCATGACGCGATGGAGCTGCACCGGCGGCTCGGGTTCCGCGAGGACGCCTACGCGCTGGTTCTCGACGACGGCTGCGGCGGCACGCCCTACGTCATCGATCTCGCGCGCAAGATGATCGCCGGCGGCCAGTTCCGCACCATCGCGGTGGTCGCCTCCGCCTTCACCTCCTCGCTGCTCGACCGGGAGGTCTACACCGCCGAGCTCGAGCTGGACGGCGGCAAGAAGATCAACGCCTTCCTCTCCATGTACGTGTTCGGCGACGGCGCGGGCGCCATCATCCTGCGCTCCGGCGAGGCGGCCTCCGGCGCGGGCATCCTCAAGTCGGTCGCCGGCACGGCCCATTCGGACCTCGTCATCCGCCGCGGCGGCGGCAACACCAGGCTGCCCTACCACGCCAGTTGCCGGCCGGTGGATCACGCGTTCGTGGTCGACGGCCTCAAGGTGGCGCAGAGCTACCCCACGTACATGAAGCGGTGCATGAGCGCCGCTCTCGAAGGCCACGAGCACCTCGAGCCGGAGATCAAGCGCTACTACTTCCATCAGCCGAACAAGCGCCTGATGGATCACTTCGTCGCCCGCGCCGGGCTGCCGGCGCACAAGGTGGCCTGCCACGTGGACACGCGCGGCAACACCTCAGCCGCGGGCATGCTCATCCTCCTCGCCGACGATCTGGAGGCGGGAGTGGTGAGGATGGGAAGCGGCGACCTCGTCATGATCGCCGCCGTCGGAGCCAACGTCCACTACGGCGGGCAGCTCATCCGCCTCTAACCCATGGGAGCTCGAATGACCGATCGCATCCTCAAGGTGGTGCCCCTCCTCCTCGCAGCCTTTGCCTCCGCGGCCTCCGCCGAAACCCGCGTCGTGCAGGTCCGCTCGGCGGAAGATCCGGCCTCGCCTCCCGACCGCGCCTTCTGCCAGAGCGCGCCGTTCGCGGTGACCCTGCTTCTCGGCGCAAGCCTCTACACCTATGAAGTGGAGGATCAGACCGGGATGATCCGCGACGAGCAGCCGCGCAAGATCGGCGTCGCGACCGCTTGCGCGCGACTGACCAACTTCACCTTCCCGGCGGGGCTGCAGCAGGACTTCTACGTGCGCTTCGACCTGCCCGAAGGCTCGTTCACCGGGGTCGGCACCTGCACGCTGACCAGCAACGACGTGCCGCTCGCCGGTTTCGTGCTCGCCGGCTGCGCGCTGAAGATGACCTCCTTCCCGGCCGGCGTGGTGGGCGGAGGAATCTCCAGCCTGAGCAGCTTCAATCCCTTCCGGTTGCCTGGCTTTGCCACTGGCTCTTATTGGACTCTGCAGTATTATGATAATGCGCCGGCGCCGCGCGGCGACGGCGATTCGCAGCAGGCCATGCAATGGATCGAGGAAAGCAAATGACGGGAAAGACCGGAGGCAAACGCGGGTACATCGGCGCGTCGTTCAAGAGCGCCGTCGAGTTCCTCCAGCAGCGCGGCCTCGCGAAGCAGGTGCTCGCGGAGTGCTCGCCGGAGACGGCAAGGCTGGTGGAGAAGCCGCCGGTCATCCTCACCTGGATGGAGGCGAAGCCGCTCGACGAGCTGGAGACGCTGATCGCCAAGCACGCCGGGCGCCAGGCTTGCGTCGATCTGGGCCTGGAGGCGGCGCGAAAGCTGGGAGGGACCATGGTGCAGCCGGTGCTGAGGCTGGCCATGACGCTCTTCGGCCAGACCCCGGCCACGCTGCTCGCGAACCTCGACCGGTTCTATCCGCTGGTGACCAGCGGCCTCCATTTCGACTACGAGGCGGCGAGCGACAACGAGGGCGTGGTGAAGATGACCGCCGACGGTCCCGACGTGCCGGCCGCGGTGTTCGACGTCACGCGCGGGAACCTGATGTACATGATCGAGCTGTGCCAGCGGCAGGGCACCATCGACGCGCCGCAGGTCGTCAGCTCCGACCCGACGGCGACGGTGGTGCACTACCGGGCGCGCTGGTCGTAAGGTCCGACCTGCAGCGCGTGGCCGTCGCTGCGGGCGACGATTGCGCCGGCGTCGGTGCGGAAGGTCTCGCCCGGCGTGCGGGCGACGACATCCGGATTGGGAAACCCGAAGCGGTTCCCCGCGCCCTCGGAGAACACGGTGAAGCGCGGGGACACGCGGCGCAAAAACGCCTCGGTGCTGCTGGTGCGGCTGCCGTGGTGCGGCGCCTTGAGAAGCTGCGCGCGCAGTTCCGCGGGACCCTGCGCCAGATCCGCTTCCGCGAGCGCCTCCACGTCGCCGGGAAAGAGCATGGCCACGTCGCCGTGCACCAGGCGCAGGACGATGGAGTTGTCGTTGAGCGAGCGGCCCTCTTCATAGTGTGAAACCACCTCGATGCGGACGCCGCCCAGCGTCAGGGTGCGAGGCTCGCGCACCGGGACGCCTCGCCGCGCCGCGCGCTCGCGGACGGCGGTGGCGATGGCATCGCGTTCGGGCGTCATCCACAGCTCTCCGACGGAGACGCGGTCGAGCACGGTGGGAATGCCGCCCGCGTGGTCCGGGTGCGGGTGGGTGAGGACCACCAGATCGAGCCGGGAGATGCCCAGCTCCGCGAGCGCCGGCGCGACGTCGCGTGCGCCGGGATCGAACCTGCCCGGCCAGGTCAGATCGCCGCCGGCGTCGATCAGCATCGCATGGCCGCCGGGTAGCTCGACGATGGCGGAATCGCCCTGGCCCACGGCGAGAAAGGTGACCGTCACGCCGTCGCGGCCGTGCGCGAGCGCGCTGCGCGAACCGGCGAGGAGCGCGAGCGCCGCCCAGGGGACGAGCGCGGCACGGAAGCGGCGCCGCACGCACTGCAGCACGCCCGCATACCAGAGCGCGCAGGCGAGGAGGCCTGGCGTCGCGACCGCCAGGGTGGCGAAGGGCAGCGCGGCAAAGGCGTGCGCCGCCCCGAGCGTTGCCCCGGCGAGCGCGTCCGCCGCCCACCAGAGCGGCAGCAGGTTCATGGGGACGAGCAGCGTGGCCACCGGGATGGCGAAAAGGCCCGGCAAGAGCCCGAGCGCGTTCGCCGCGACCGAGACGAGCGAGATGCGGTGGAAGGCCGCCGCGAGCAGCGGCGCGGTGCACAGCCCGGCGGCAGCGGTGGAGCAGGCGAGCCCGAGCACGTGCTCGGCGATGCGACGCCACGGCGCCGCGCCGGCGGGCGGAAAGGGCAGCGGGAGGAGCTCACGCAGAGGCCGGGCCAGCAAGAGCAGGCCGGCGATGCCGGCCACGGAGAGCTGCAAGGCGAGGTCGTGGGTGGACGCCGGATCCACCAGCGCACACGCCGCCGCGGCCACGCCCAGGGTGGTCAGGCCGTCCGGGCGCCGGGCGAAGAGCGATCCGGCGAGCAGGAGCAGGACGCCGATGCCCGCCCGGACCGCCGGCCATGGCGCTCCGAGGAGCAGCACCTCGAACGCAGCGAAGGGCACCGCGAGGGCGGCCCCGAACGCCGCCGGCCGGAGCCGGGCCGCGAATCGGGTGCGCAACCAGAGCCGCCGGCCCAGCTCGCGGAAGAGCAGCACGACCACCGCGAGGTGCAAGCCGGAGCTGGCGAGCAGGTGGACGAGGCCGCTCGCCGCCAGCTCGTCTTCCGCCTCGCGAGAGAGGCCGCTGCGGTCGCCGACGGCGAGCGCCGTCACCAGCGCGGCCCGCTCCGGCGAGCTGCAGATCCTCGCCGCGCGCTCGGCGAAGCGCGCCCGCAGCTCGTCGAGGCGCCGCCACAGCGCAGGGCCGCGCTCGAGCACCGCCACCACCTCCGCATTTCCCTCGACCGCGATGCCGCGGGCGAGCAGCTCTGCGCGGCGGTCGCGCCCGCCCGGGTTCAGCCGCGGCGGCGGCAGGTGGACCTTGCCGAAGAACCGCGCGCGGTCGCCGCGGTGGACGGGCAGCCCGCGCAGCCGCAGCGCCACCAGTCCCTGCGGCACGCGGACCACGTCCTGCGCCAGCACCACGCCCTCGAACTCCTCGGGCAGCGTGAAGGGCCTCGCCGGCTGCTGCGCCGACCCGCGCAGCACGCCGAGCAGGAACCCGAGCGCCACGAAGCGAGCGGCGCGAAGGCGGCGCAGCATGAGGAACGCAGCGCCCACCGCCAGCGCGACGAGCGCAGCCGGCCAGAGCGCCAGGACCGAGAGATACGCGCCGGCGAGAAACGCCGCGCACGCCGCCAGAAGCGGCCGCCCCATCCCCACCCCCCCAAGAAACCCCGATGTGCGCCAACCGCCTACAGCGCACACACATTAGCCGCCCACGCTACACTGCTCGCGCGATCGACGTCAAGAGCACCCTTGACGTTCGATGCCGCTCCGTGTTAAACTCCCGGTCCTATGCAGACTTTCAAGGTTGGCGACAAGGCCGTCTACCCCGGGCAGGGCGTGGGCGAGGTGATGGGCATCGAGCACAAGGACATCGCCGGCCAGCGCCAGTCGTTCTACGTCCTCAAGATCATGGAAAACGGGATGAAAATCCTCATCCCCATCAACAAGGTGGGCTCGGTCGGCCTGCGCTCTCTCATCGACGAGAAGGCCGTGACCAAGGTGTACACCATCCTCCGCCAGAAGGACATCTCGGTCGACTCCGCCACCTGGAACCGCCGGTACCGGGAGTACATGGAGAAGATCAAGACCGGCTCGGTCTTCGAGATCGCGGAGGTCCTGCGCGACCTGTACCTGCTCAAGTTCGACAAGGACCTGAGCTTCGGCGAGCGCAAGATGCTCGACACCGCCCGGAACCTCCTCATCAAGGAGCTCTCGCTCGCCAAGGGCGTCAACGAGGACGACATCGAAGGCGACCTGAAGTCGATCTTCAACTGCTGACCACAACCTGAACAGGGCGGTCGGGCGTGGGCACGGTAGAGTGCTCGCGCCCTTCGCGCTTCGGGGCCCCTGAAAAGGCGAACGCATGCCGCTGCGCGTCTACAGCACGCTGGCCAACGAGAAGCAGGACTTCACCCCGGTGCGGCCGGGTCGCATCGGCATCTACGTCTGCGGCATCACCGTCTACGACCTGCCGCACATCGGCCACGCCCGCATGCTCACCGCCTTCGACGTGGCGGTGCGCTTCCTCCGCTGGGCCGGCTGGCAGGTGAGCTACGTCCGCAACTGGACCGACGTGGACGACAAGATCATCCGCCGCGCCGGCGAGCGCGGGCAGGATCCGAAGGCGTTCGCCGAGCATTTCATCGAGGAGTGCCGCCGCGACATGGAGGCGCTCAACGTCCTGCCCGCCGACGTGGAACCGAAGGCCACCGATCA
>DATDMU010000205.1:0-8694 GCA_036518615.1 Myxococcales bacterium | reverse complement strand
GAGCAGGCCAACCAGATCCTCTTCGACCAGGCGGACAAGTTCTTCTTCGGCGAGGGCGCGCAGCTTCCGCCCGACTACAAGCCGCCGGCGGCCAAGGGCTAGCGGTTGAGGAGTCCCGGCGAGATCCTGGTGATCTCCTGCTACGAGCTGGGCCGACAGCCGCTCGCGGCGGCGGGAGCCCTGGCCGCGCTGGAGACTGCGGGGTTTTCGCCCGCGGCGCAGGACATCTCCGTGGAGCGGCTCTCGGACGATGCGCTCCGCGCCGCGCGGCTGGTGCTGATCAGCGTTCCCATGCACACGGCGCTGCAGCTCGGAGTGCGGGTGGCCGCGCGGGCGCGCGCGGCGGGAGCGCAGGTGGCGTTCTTCGGGCTCTATGCGGCGCTCAATGCCGAGCACCTGCTCGCGCGGCACGGCGACTTCGTCGTCGGGGAAAGCGCGGACGATCTGGTGGAGCTGGCCCGCGCGGTCGAGGAGGGACGCGCGCCGGCGCTGGGCGCCAAGCCGCGCAAGCACGACCTCGAGTCGCCCTCGCGGGCGGCGCTTCCGCTGCTCGACCGCTACGCGAAGCTCGAGGTGTGCGGCGGCGAGGCGCGGACGGTGGGCGCGGTGGAGGCGACTCGCGGATGCAAGCACCTCTGCCGCCATTGCCCGGTGGTTCCTCTCTGGCGTGGCCGGTTCGTGGCGGTGCCGGTGGAGACGGTGCTCGCGGACGTGGAGCAGGTGGTGCGGGCCGGCGCGCAGCACATCACTTTCACCGACCCCGACTTCTTGAACGGCCCGACCCACGCGCTGCGCATCGTCCGCGAGCTGAACGCGCGCTGGCCCGAGCTGACCTTCGACGCGACCATCAAGATCGAGCACCTCCTCGCGCAGCGGGCGCTCCTGCCCGAGCTGGTGCGCTGCGGGATGCTCTTCGTCACCTCCGCGGTGGAGTCGCTGAGCGACCGCGTGCTCTCGGCGCTGGACAAGGGGCACGTGGCCGCGGACGTGCCGGTCGCGCTGCGCGCCGTGCGCGAGGCCGGGGCGGAGTTGCGACCCACGCTCTTGCCCTACACGCCGTGGACGGCGCTGTCGGATCTGCCAGCGCTGTTCGACTTCGCCGCCGAGCACGAGCTGGTGGACGCCATCGACCCGGTGCAGTTCACGCTGCGGCTGCTCTTGCCGCCGGGTTCGCTGCTGCTCGAAGGCGCCGGCGCCTGGCTGCGCGACTTCGACGAGAGCGGGTTTTCCTGGCGCTGGGTCCACGACGACCCCCGCGTCGATGCGCTCCAGCGCGACTCCGCCGTTGCGGTCCACGCCGGCGCCGGCTTCGACGAGCTTCGCGGCCTGGCCGACGCCGCCTTGCATCGCCCCCGCCGTCCTCCAGCGCAGCGCTCCCGCCGCGCCGCGCCTCGCCTCACCGAACCCTGGTTCTGTTGAGCCGAGCCCACCTCCGGCCAGTTCGGCCGGCTCTAGTTCCCCGCGGCCTGGCTCACCCTGCGTCGCGGTGGCCGCGCAAGGACCCCGCTGCCTGCGGCGCGCCCACTGCGGCCGGTCGCCGAGTGCCTGCCAGTTCAACCGGTTGAACCAGACCCATTGCCGAATCCGGCAACGGAATATCCGACGCGATTCCGGACCGCCCTCCCGATTCAGGCCCCCCATCCCGACACCCATCTGTCCGGTCGTTAACTCGAAAAAGAATTTTTTGTTTTTTCTCCATGGTGCTGGAGGGGGTCGGCGAGGGGGAGCTTTGGGGTGACGACCGCCTCGATGGAGGCTGCGGCGCTCCGCAATGCGGACTCCACCTGCTCCGGCGACGGTCCGCGCGAGAACGCGAAGCCCAGGTAGGAGGCGCCTTCCGGCAGCGGCACCAGTTCCTCGCGCAGGTGCGCCGTGATGGCGACGTCCTCGATCAAGGGAATGGCGCGAGCCTGCTCGACTCCGCGCACTTCCTCGAGTACCCCGCGCTTGCGGATGGGCAGCATCAAGACGCCCGCAGCCCGCTGCTCGCGCGGCGGCGGCTCTGCGGTGGCCCCGAGCGCGTGGCGCAGGATCAGCTCCTCCAGCGTGACGCCGACCCCGAACCGCAACGCCCGCCCGCACAGCCCGCCGATGCTGCGCGCGGCGACTTCCAGGATTCGCGGTCCATCCGGCGAGAGGCGCAGCTCGGCGTGGATCGGCCCTTCCGAGAGGCCCAGCGCGCGGCAGCCGTCGCGCACCGCGCGCGCCACCGCATCCTGGAGGGGCGCCGGATGGCGCGAAGGCGTCACGTAGAGCGTCTCCTCGAAGTAGGGGCCGTCGAGCGGGTCCGGCTTGTCGAAGAGCGCGAGAACGTGGAGGTGCCCGCGGACGAGCAGCCCTTCCAGCGACACCTCGGCTCCGGGAATGAACTCCTCGATCAGGATGCGGCCCAGCTCCGGATCGCGTCGCTGCACCACGTCCGGCGAGCGCAGGAGTGCCCCCACCCGCCGGAACGCCTCGCGGAGCTCCGCTCCATCGTCCGCGCGGATCACGCCGCGGCTGCCGGAGAGCACCACCGGCTTGACCACGCAGGGAAAGCTCGCGCGCGCGACCAGCGCATCCAGCGCCGGCCCGTCGAGGTCGCGGGCAACGACTTCGAAACGAGGCACCGGAATTCCCGCTGCGCGCAGCGCCTCGCGCGACTGCGCCTTGTTGCGCGCGGCGGCGACCGCGCGGGGCGGATTGTGCGGCAGCCCCAGCTTCTCGGCGGCGATGGCGGCCACCAGCGCCGTGAGATCGTCCACGCCCACCACCGCCAAGGGCGCCTGCCCCCGGACCTCCTGCGCCAGCTCCTCCGCCGCGGCCGCGGCATCGCGAAAGCGCAGCGCCAGCGGCGCCTCGTCCCAGGTGTCCGCGAGGCGGTGGCAGACGTCGGTCGCGGGAATGACCGACACGCCGAGCTTCTGCGCGGCGGAGAGGAAATCCTCGTTGCGGTAACCGGACTTGGGCAAAAGGAGCACGACCGCGGGCATGCGGCCGATGATAACCGCGATCTCGGTCAAGGATCGGAGGCGCGGCGGGGCCTGCGCCCGCCCGCCGACTTCATGGGCCCAACCGAGAGGAGAGAGGCGCCATGGCCGAAGCGATCGCGTTCGCCAACCGGGTCACCGCGGAATGGCCGCGCGAGAGCGCGCCGGCAGCGGCACTCTGGCTGCATTGGCCGGGCGGTAGCGCGCAGCTCGTGGCCCCGGTCTGCGTGGGCTCCAACGAGGCCAACCAGGTGGTCCTCGACGACCGCCACGTCTCCGCCTTCCACTGCCGGCTGTACCCGCAGCAAGGCCGGTGGCTCCTGACCGATCTGGGGTCCACCAACGGCACCTTCCTCGACGGAGCGCGCATCGCCGAGGCCGAGCTGGACGCCGGTGCGCGCATCCGAATCGGTTCGCAGGAGCTGCGCGTGGAGCGTCCGCCCGCACGGGCGGCGGCGCCGATGCCGGGGCTGCTCGCGCGCGATCCGGCGCTGGGGCCGGCGCTGGAGCTGTTGCGCCGCGCGGCGCCCTCGTCGTTGCCGGTGATGATCCTCGGCGAGAGCGGCACGGGAAAGGAGGTGGCGGCGCGCGCGGTGCACGAGCTCTCGCAGCGCAGGCCGGGCCCCTTCGTGCCGGTGAACTGCGGCGCCATCTCCCGCGAGCTTGCCGAAGCCGAGCTCTTCGGACACGAGAAGGGCTCGTTCACCGGCGCCATCACCAGCGCGCCCGGAGCCTTCGGCGCCGCGGACGGCGGCACGCTCTTCCTCGACGAGATCGCCGATCTGCCCGCCCCCCTTCAAGTCAAGCTCTTGCGCGCGCTGGAAGCCGGCGAGGTGAAGCCGGTGGGCGCCGCCCGGCCGCGCACCATCGACGTGCGGGTGATCTCCGCCACCCACCAGGACCTGCGCGGCCGCGTCCGCGAGGGCGCCTTCCGCGAGGACCTCTTCTACCGCCTGCGCGGCGTGACGGTGGAGCTGCCGCCCTTGCGCGCGCGTCCGGCGGACATCCTCCCGCTCGCCGAGCACTTCCTGCCGCCGCAGCGCATGCTCGCCGCCGACGCGCGGGCGCGGCTCCTTTCGTACCGCTGGCCCGGCAACGTGCGCGAGCTGCGGCACGTGGTGCAGCTCGCGGCGCTCCTCTCCGAGTCGCAGGTGATCCGCGCCCACGCGCTGCAGTTCGACGAAGCCGCGGAGCCGTGGCAGCCGCGCGTCTGCGAGGGGGAGGCGCCGGCCCTGCCGCAGAGCGCGGTCGACCTGCGAGGCCGATCGCTCGGGGAGCTGGAGGAGATGGCCATCCGCTCCGCGATGGCGCGTCACGGCGGCAATCGCCGGGCCGTCTCGCAGGAGCTGGGCATCGCCCGCTCCAGCCTCCTGCGCAAGCTCGACTCGCTGGGACTGCGCGGGTAGCGCGAAGGGCTATTCGCTGCCCAGGTAGGTGTAGCCGCGCATGGCGTGCTCGTAGAAGTCGGTGAGCTGGACGCTCTCCTTCGGCTTCACCAGCCCCTCGCGCACCCTGGAGTCGAGCGCCTGCTTCACCCGCTTGGCGAGGTCGCTGGGCTCGTACTGCACCCGCGCGAGCACGCGCTCCATGGTGTCGCCGGGGATCACTTCCTCGATGTAGTAGTCCTCCGGGTCGTCGTCGTCGACGAAGACGTGGACCTCGTGGACGCGGCCGAAGAGGTTGTGCATGTCGCCCATGATGTCCTGGTAGGCGCCGGTGAGGAACATCCCCAGGTAGTACGGCTGGCCGGGCACCAGCGCGTGCAGCGCGATGGTCTCGTCCACCGTCTCGCCCTCGATGAAGGTGTCGATCTTCCCGTCCGAGTCGCAGGTGATGTCCACGATGGTGGAGTCGCGGGTGGGTTGTTCGGTGTGGCGGTGCAGCGGCACGATGGGGAAGAGCTGGTTGATGGCCCAGTGGTCCGGCGCGCTCTGGAAGAGGCTGAAGTTCGCCATGTACTGGTCGGCGAGCTTGTCGTCGAGGCCGCGGGTCGGTCCGGGGACGCGCTTGCGCTTCTTGTTGATCTCCACCAGCCGCCTGCAGACCCGCCAGTACAGGCCCTCCACGGCAGCGCGCTCTTCCAACCCCAGGATGCCGAGCTTGAACATGGTGAGCGCCTGCTCCTTCTTCGCCACCGCGTCGTTGTAGGCCTCGCCGGAATTCTTCGGGGTGAGCCCCGCCACGATCTCGCGCATCTCGCGCACGATGGGCGCGTCCGCCGCGGGCACCGGCGCGGTGGCGTGATCGCCCGGAGGCGCGTCCTCCTGGACGGCGCCGTTCTCGCCGAACTCGATGTGGCCGAACACGTTCATCACCAGGCACGAGTGGTGCGCGGTCAGCGCGCGTCCGCTCTCGCTCACCACGTGCGGCTCGGGCACGCTCTCGTTGGTGCAGATCTGCTGCAGCGTGTAGACGACGTCCGCCGCGTACTCCTCCATCGAGTAGTTCAGCGAGGAGACGTACGCGGTGCTCCTCGCGCCCACGTAGTCCACGCCCAGGCCGCCGCCCACGTCGAAGTACTCCAGCGGCAGGCCCATCTTGCGCAGCTTGGCGTAGAAGCGCGCGCCCTCGTTCACCACGTCCTTGACGGTGCGGATGTCGGTGAGCTGCGAGCCCACGTGGAAGTGGAAGAGCTTGGCCGCCTCCAGCTTTCCGGCGGCGCGCAGCATCTCCACCGCGCGGATCAGCTCCGGGGTGGTGAGCCCGAACTTGGCGAAGTCGCCCGAGCTGGACTCCCACTTCCCGGTGCCCTTGGTGGAGAGTTTGCTCCGCAGCCCGATCATCGGCTGCACGTTCATCTCGTCCGCCAGCCGCAATAGATGGGGCAGCTCGGAGAGCTTCTCGATCACCACCAGGATCTTGCGCCCGAGCTTGCGGCCGAGGAGCGCGAGGCGCAGGTACTCCTCGTCCTTGTAGCCGTTGCAGATGGTGAGCGCCTCCGGGTCGGTGTTGAGCGCGAGCACGATGAGCAGCTCGCCCTTGCTGCCGGCCTCGAGGCCGAAGTGGTAGGGCGCGCCGGCGTCGACGATCTCCTCCACCACCTCGCGCATCTGGTTGACCTTGGTGGGGTAGACGCCGAAGTACTGACCCTTGTAGCTGTGCTGCGCGATGGCGGAGCGGAACACCTCGTTGAGCTGCTTGACCCGGCTGCGGAGCAGGTCCTGGAAGCGCACGATGCAGGGGAAGCCGAGCTTGCGCTCGCGGATGTCGTCCACCACGTCCATCAGATCGATGACCGGCCCTGGTTGCCCGAAGGGGTGGGTCACGAGATGGCCCTTGCTGTTGATGCTGAAGTACCCGGCGCCCCAGCCCGGAATGTTGTAGAGCGAGAGCGATCGTTCGATGGACCAGTCCGAATTGACCATTGCGGGCGATCTGCCACATGCGGCGGGGCGATCACAAGCGCTGGTGCGCGTGATCGACGCCGCACTGCCCGGCGCGCTGGTCTCGCGCGGCCGGCGCGCCATCTCGGCCCTCGGCGGCGAGCGCTTCCGCGAGAGCTATTTCACCAGCTTCTGGCTGGCCCGCGGCGCAAGACCTGCGCACGTGCTGGAGCAGATGGTGGTCGCGCTCTGGAAGCTGGCGCGGCCGCGCCGCTGCGCCGGCGCCGAGTGGTGGATCGGCCGCGCGTACACCAGCCGGCTGCCCATCGAGTTCCACTTCGACCAGGACGTGAAGGGCAGGGCGCTACGCCACCCGCGCGTGTCCAGCGTGTTCTTCTTCAACGCCGTGCGCGGGGGCCACCTCGCCGTCACCGATCAGCGGCCCGGGGGACACGAGGCGCGCCGCCTGGACACCGTGAAACCGCGGCGGAACCGGTACGCGATCTTCGCGGGCGATCTGCTGCACGGCGTTCTGGACGCGCGCGGGCAGACACCCGGGCGCCCGCTGCCCGGCCCGCGCGGGCGGCTTCGCGTCACGCTGGTGGTCAACTACTGGGAGGCGCGTCCCACCGGCGTTCCTGCCTGGGACGAGAGCCGCGCATACCGGCGGCTACGCTGAGCTGTTAGAACGGCGGGCGTGCAACTCTTCGGGATGACGCAGGCCGCGCTGGAGGCATGGGCGCTTTCGCGCGGCGCGAGCCCGGGCGCGGCGCGGGTCCATGCGCGCGACCGCCTGGCGCAGGCGGCGCAGCGGCCGCTGCCCGAGAGGCCCGCGCGCGCGCTGTTGCAGGCGGAAGGTCCCGGGGCGGAGCTGCCGCGCGCAGATCTGGCGGCAGACCCTGACGGCACGGTGCGCTTCGCGGTGCACCTCGACGGCGGCGCGGTGGTGGAGACGGTCGTCATCTCGCACCTGTCGCGCCGCACCGTGTGCCTCTCTTCGCAGGCGGGCTGCGCGCGCGGCTGCGTCTTCTGCGAGACCGGCCGGCTGGGGCTGTTGCGCAACCTCGACGCGTCCGAGATCGTGGCGCAGTACGCCATCGCCGCCCGCCACCTCGGCGTCCGCCCGCAGAACGTCGTCTTCATGGGCATGGGCGAGCCGCTCGACAACCTCGAAGAGGTCCTCCGCGCCATCGCCGTGCTGCGGGAGCCTGCGGGATTTGCCGTGCCGGAGCGGCGCATCACCGTGAGCACGGTGGGCATCGTGCCCCGCATGCCGGAGCTCTATGCGCGCACCCGCGCGCAGGTCGCGGTGTCGCTTCACGCAGTCGACGAGCGCCGGAGGCTCGCCCTCCTGCCGGTTGCGCGCAGGTGGCCCCTGGCGGAGCTTCGCGGGATGATCGCGCGCGCCCCGCGCACCGTGCTCCTGCAGTGGACGCTGATCGAGGGGGTCAACGACGCCGACGCGGACGCCGATGCGCTGGTCCGGTTCTGCGCGGGGCTCGACGTCCGCGTCAACCTCATCCCCCTCAACCCCGGGCCCGTGCGGGAGCAGCGCGCGCCGCCCATGTCCCGCTGCCGCGCCTTCCAGAAGCGCCTGGCCGATGCAGGCGTGCGCACGCTCCTGCGCATGCCGCACGGCCGGCAGATCGGCGGCGCGTGCGGGCAACTCGCGGGCACGCGACGAACGGCGGCGCCGGCGGAGTGACAGACCGCCCGCCGTGTCCTAGCCTTCCGCCATGAAACGCTGGCAGAAGATCGTCGCCATCGTCGTCGTCGCGCTGGTGGCGGCGGTGATCGCCCTCTCCTTCGTCATCGACGGCATCATCACCTCCAAGGCGAAAGAGCAGGCGCAGAAGCTCTCGCAGGAGTGGGGAAGGCCGGTCGAGATCGACTCGGTGGCCACCAGGCTCCTCACCGGCCTGGGCGTGCGCGTCGCCGGCGTCCGCATCGGGGCCGCGCAGGGCGAGGACGTTCCGCTGGTGAGCGTGAACCGGGTGGAGGTGAGGCTCGCGCTCTTGCGCGCCATCTTCTCCGCCGGCAAGAGCGTGGAGGTCCACTCCGCCGAGGTGCAGGGGCTGACCGTCAACGTGGAACGGCTGCCCGACGGCACCACCAATCTGCAGCGGTTCCAGGACAAGCTGGCGGAGAACGCCGAAAAAAAGCCGGAAGAGGAGAAGAAGCAGACCGACCTTTCCTTCCTGCGGGTGGACCATGCGGCGCTCAAGGACGGCAGGATGGCCTTCCTCGACAAGGCCACCAAAGGCGCGAAGGAGCTGGCCGTCCAGCACCTGGACGTCACGGTGAACGACCTGCGCGCGGGCAAGCCGCTCGAGGTGCTGCTCAAGGCCGCGGTCCTCGCCGACAAGCAGAACCTCGAGCTGCGCGTGAAGACAGCGCCCTTG
>DATDMU010000204.1:0-3560 GCA_036518615.1 Myxococcales bacterium | reverse complement strand
GCGGTCGCGGTCTGGACGAACGCGCCCTCGCCGAACCCCGGCACCGAGGCGCTGACCACGACGCCGGTCACGCCCGCGACGCCGATGGCGACGGCGCGCGCCGCCGCAGAGCCCGCTCCGCGCAGGTCGAGAAAGGGCAGCACCACCGCCGCGGTGAGCGGCGCGTGGTGGGCGACGAGCGCGATCTCCAGATCGAGGTTTCCCCGCGGTCTGGCGAGCGCGGCGACGAGCGCGAGCCCCTCGGCGACGGAGTGGAAGACCAGCGCCGCGAACCCCACCTCCGCCGAGACGCGCAGGCTGGAGAGGCCGCTGCCGCGCAACAGCCGCGGACCGAAGACGCGCGCACCTGCTTCCAGCCCCCACGGCAAGAGGAAACCCGCCGCCATCCAGAGCAGCGCGACGAGGCCTTGCTCCGGCAGCACCTCCGGCAGCAGATGGAAGGCGACCACCCCCGCCGCCGCCGCGAAGGCGAAGGTGCGCGTCCGCTCCAGCACCGCCGGCCTCCGCTGGGAGAGGATGGCGATGGCGCCGCCGAGGAGCGCGGACCCGGCGGCGAGGAGCGCCCCCACGATCATGCGCGGCACCTCTCGCAGAGACCGCGCAGCTCCAGCAGGTGCCCCTGCACGTGGTAGCGGGTGGCGCGCCGGACCTCCGCGAGCGCGCGTTCCAGCGCCTGGGACTGGAACTCGCGCGCGCTTCCGCAGCCGGTGCAGACGATGGCGTGGTGGCAGCGCGGCCGCCGCTCGCGCTCGGCGCAGGGGCGCACGGCATTCGAGCCGAGCACGCGGTGGAGCAGCCCCAGCTCGAGCAGCGCGCCGAGGTTGCGGTACACCGAGACCCGGTCCATGCGCACGCCCTTCGCGAGCAGGAGCCCCTGCAACTCGCGGGGATTGAGCGCGCGCGGCGAATGCTCCAGCGCGGCGAGCAGCGCGCGCCTGGCGCGGGTGATTCGACCTCCCTGGCTTCGCAGAGCGGCCTCGGCCCTGGCGGAGAAACCCATCGCGCGGGCCTGTAGCACAGATGCAACGGTGTTGCATCAACCGCCGAGCTTTTCCGCCAGGACGGCCGCGCCCCGCGCAAAGTCCGCCTCCGGCACGATCATCGAGAGCACCAGATGCGCGCCCGAGGGGAAGTCGAAGAAGTACCCGGGATGCACGAGGACCCCGGCGTCCAGGAGCGCGAGGACCCACTCCTCTTCGCTGCGGGAGCGCGGGACGGAGAGCACTTCGCTCCAGCCGCCCTCCGCGGGCAGGACGTCCCAGGGCGCGTCCGCCGGGCGGGCAGCGAGCAGCGCGGCGCGGTTGCGCGCGAGGCGCTCGCTCAGGGCGCGCTGGAAGGCATGGCGGCCCGCGAGCAGGGCCGGCGCGGCGAGTTGCACCGGCGTGCTGACGGAGAGGTAGGTGTCGGCGATCAGCTCCAGCCGATCCATCGCATCGTCCGCTCCCGGTCCTGCGGCGACGATCCAGCCCAGCTTGAGCTGCGGCAGCCCCGCCACCTTGGAGAGCCCGGAGAGCGCGAAGGAGAGCACGTCGTCGTAGGCGGCGGCCGTCCGCGCCCGCCGCGGGTCCGGGCCGGCGGCGTAATCGGCGAACACCTCGTCGACGATCAGCGCGCAGCCGCGCTCGCTGCACTGCCGCGCGAGCGCGGCGCGCTCGTCTTCCTTCAGATACGCGCCCGTGGGATTCCCCGGGCTCACCGCCAGCACGGCGCGGGTGCGCTGCGAGAACTGGAGCGCCGCCGGATCGAGACGCCACTCTCCATCCCAGCGCAGCGCATAGGGGACGGCGCGCACCGATTCCAGCGCGGTGAGATACCCGAAGAGCGGATAGCTGGGCTCCGGCACCAGCACCTCGTCGCCGGCGTCGCAGAGCAGCTTGAAGAGCCACGAGTACGCCTCGCTGGTGGACGCGGTGAGCAGCACGCGCTCGGGGCTTGCGCCGTGGAGCGCCGCGACCGCCTCCCGCGCCGACAGGAGACCGCGCGGATGCGGCTCATAGATCGGCGCGGGGGGAAGCGCCGCCGGCCCCGTGGGAAGCCCCGCCGCGCCCGGATTGGAGAGGGTGAGATCGATGAACGGCGCCGTCCGCGCCCGCAGCGCCCGCGCGATGGCGTTCTCGCGCTGCCTGAAATCGAGCCTCACGCCTCGGGCGGCGCCGGCATCTCCGCGCCGCGCGGCAGCGGCAGCCGATCGCGATCCTTCTCCACGAAGCGCAGCGCCGACCAGATCTCGTCCACGGCGATGATCTTGTTGTCGGTCAGGCCGCCGGCGAGCCCCACCGCGCGCACCAGTTGCTCGTCGAGGTCGGTGAAGAAGCCGGAGCTCTTGCGCGGCCAGGCCACCCAGAGGTAGCCGCGCGGCGCCAGCACGTGCTTGGCCTTGGCGAAGAGCTCGCCCAGCACCGCCCGCGAGGAGGCGAAGACCACGATGACGTCGGCGAGGCTGACGATCCTGGTGGTCACGCCCACTCCGCCCGGCAGCGGCTCGAGGCGGCGCACGAAGCCGACGGGCGGGTCGAGGACCAGGACGCGCCGGCCCTCCTTGATGCCCAGCTTCTGGCAGATCGTCACTTCGCCCGTCATCGAGACCGCACCTTGGAGCAGCCGCGCCGGATGCGCAAGACGTTTGACGCGCGCTGTCGTAGACTCGGCTGCGTGAAACAGGTGCGGATCGGTCTTCTCGGGGTGGGGACGGTCGGCCAGGCAGTGGCGCGCGCGTTGATCGAGCGCCGCGACGTGCTCTCCCGTGCAGCGGGTGCGGAGCTGGTGCTGCAGCGGGCGGCGGTCCGCGATCTCTCGCGGCCGCGCGCGCTGCCCGCGGACCGGCTCAGCGCGGACCCGATGTCGGTGGCGTCGGCGGACGACGTCGATCTGGTGATCGAGCTGCTCGGCGGCGAGGAGCCGGCGCGCTCTCTCATCTGCGCGGCGCTGGAGCGCAGCCGGCCGGTGATCACCGCCAACAAGCGCGTGCTGGCCTGGCATGGGCCCCAGCTCGCCGCGCTCGCGGCGCGCCACGGAGTGGAGCTGCGCTACGAGGCGGCGGTGGGCGGCGGCATCCCGCTGATCGCGCCGCTCACCGACGACCTGGCGGCCAACCGCGTGCTGGAATTGCGCGCCATCATCAACGGCACCTGCAACTACGTGCTCACGCGCATGGCGTCGGGCGAGTCGCTGGACGACGCGCTCTCCAAGGCGCAGCAGGCCGGCTACGCGGAGGCGGACCCGCGCGACGACGTGGACGCCGTGGACGCGGCGGACAAGCTGTGCGTGCTGGTGCGGCTGGCCTTCAACGCCAGTTGCACCCCGAAGCAGCTCCACCGGCAGGGCATCCGCGGCCTGGACGCGCGCGATCTCGCCTACGGCCGCGAGCTGGGCTACGTGCTCAAGCTGCTCGCCATCGCGCGGCGCTCGCACAAGGGCGTGGAGGCGCGCGTGCATCCGGCGTTCCTGGCCGCCAACCATCCTCTCGCGAGCGTGGACGGCGCGTACAACGCGGTCTACGTGGTGGGCGACCTGTGCGGGCCGGTGATGTTCAGCGGCCTGGGCGCTGGCGGCGACGCGAC
>DATDMU010000203.1:0-5205 GCA_036518615.1 Myxococcales bacterium | reverse complement strand
GGAGAAGTTGGTGCCCGAGCCCGAGCCGTACTTGAAGACGCGCGCCTCGTCGTGGACCAGGTTGAAGATCGACTCGAGGTCGTCGGAGCAGCTCTGGATGAAGCAGGCGGAGACCTGGGGCCGGGTATAGGCGTCCTCGGTCCTGTAGGCGGTGCCGGTGGCGAGATCGACGGCGTAGTTTCCGCCGGAGCCCTTGATGCCGTACTCGTGGAAGAGGCCGCAGTTGAACCAGACCGGGCTGTTGAACGCGCCGATCTGGTGCACCAGCATGTACGTCAGCTCGGCCTCGAAGGCCTCGGCGTCGGCGGCGGTGGCGAAGTAGCCGCCCATCTTCTCGCCTTCGCTGCGCAGCGTGTGCGCCACGCGGCGGACGAGCTGGCGGACCGAAGTCTCCGACCCGCCGGGCGAGATCTCGACGGGAACGCCGGCCTTGCGGAAGTACTTGGAGACGGCGACGTCGGTCGCGAGCTGCGAGAACGCGGCGGGCACCTCCGCGTCGTCCATCTTGAACACCACCTCGCCGTCCGCGCCGGAGATCTTGGCGGGCCTTCGCGTCCACTCCACTTCCGCGAACACGTCGGCCGCGGTCTGCCCGGCGCGCGTGGTCCGACGGGGCACCGCAAGGCCCTTTGCCCTGCGGGCGGGCCGGGGCCCTTCGGAGCGCGGGGCGTGCGTCGATGAAGCCGCGGGCAGCGCGGACAACGCTGAGGGATCAGGCTTGCCGTTCTTGGCCATGGTGGTGTTCCCCTTGACTCCGCCCGGGGGTTGTCGGCGCGCGCGGCGGAGTGTGCGCAGAGTGCGGCAGGGGTGGACTCCTTGTCAAACAAAACCCCCTAGGGATTGTGGTGACGCATCGCATAAAGCGCAAGTGGTAGTGCTTTTCCCACAGGTTGTGGATCGGGCGCGCACAGGCCCAAGAGGGCTTGGACAGGATCGTTTTTGGCCGGTCCGCACAGTCCGCCCACCGCGCTTCCCTTGTGTGCAACTTGTGGTAGGAAGGCCGCCCTCACGTAAGGACCCGGGTGTTGACATGAAAACCTTGACCGAGTTCAGCGGGACGATGATCCGCATGGCCGCGCGCGCGGAGGCGGAAGCGCGCAAGAACCTGCCTCCGGAGCTGCTGCGCGTCGCGCCGGCGAAGGCCGTCTCCGGAGGCGTCTCGGCCAAGCCGAACGAGAATGCCTCGGCGGTCCTGGCGGACTCCGGCGCGGACAGCGCCACCGGCGCGGCGGGCCTTGCGCTCGCGGAGCAGGCGGCGGGCGGCGCCACCGCCGTCATCGGCACCAGCTCCGAGCCTCACATCGAGAAGCCGGGAGAGGCGGGCACCACCGAGGACGTGATGCAGCCCGGCGCGGCGGCGGAGGAGGCCCGCGAGGAGGCCGCGGCGGATCAGGACCTCGCAGGTCAGGGAGAGCCGGCGCTGAAGAACACGCCGGGCGGCGCCAAGCCCTCCGAGGTCAACGCCGACGAGGCGGGCGCGACCAGGGCTGAGGCCGAGGCAGAGACGACCGCCGTGAAGGAGATTCTCGACAAGGCGGTGAGCGAGGCCACCGGCGCCTCGGGCGACCGCCTCGAGCGGCTGCGCGAGGCGCTCCACGCCGCGGGCAGGCAGGCGGATCGGGTGCGGCTGGTGCGCGTCTTCGGGCCCGAGGAGGAGGTCCAGGGCGCGAAGAAGATCGGCGAGCACCAGTACGTGGTCGATCTGATGCCGCAGTCGATGAAGCAGAACTTCGAGCGCGACGAGAAGGGGGGCCGGCGCGGGCCCAGGCGTCCCTCCGGCGGCGGGAAGAAGGGCGCGGAGGGGTCGCTCGAAGGCAGCTTCTCGATGGAGTCGCTCATCCAGGACCGCCGCAGCGAGCGCGGTCCCGGAGGCCCCGGCCGCGGCCGTCCCGGCGGCGGCCGCGGTGGGCCCGGGGGAGGTCGCGGCGGTCCTGGCGGCGGACGCGGCGGAAGGCCTGGCGGTGGAGGAGGGCGCGGCCCCGGCGGCCCGAAGCCCGGGGGAGCGCCCAAGCCGTAGAGCCTCGCCGTTTGCGGCTTGCGGTTCGCGTTTTCCTTTGCGTTTGGGTTTGCGTTTTCCGGAGCGAGACCGGAAATGCCGTCAGCACCCGCAAACGTAAACGCAAACGCAGGCCGAAGACCGGGCCGTCAATGGCTGCAGTCGCCGGCAGCAACCCCGGCTGCCCAGCGCAGCGCGCCGCGCACGTGCTCGAGGAAGAGCGGCTCCGACCAGCTCTCCGCGGTGTGGCCGAGGGCGGTGTACGCCGAGCGTCCGCCCTCGAAGAGGTGGCACCACGCCATGGGGTGGTCGCTTCCCATGCCGCCGCCCTGGTAGGTCGCCTCGTCGATGGAGAGGAGCACCCGGACGCGGCCGCGCGGCGAGGAGCGGAAGTCGTACCACTCGTCGGTCCGGCTCCAGCGAGCTGGCAGAGGCGCCGAGGCGGGGTGGACCGCATCCTCGCGGACCAGAACCGCGGGCTGGATGGCAGGGTGGCGGACGAACTCCGCGCCGACGAGGTCCAGGTACCAGGGCCACCCGTGCCCGGTGTCGGCAGCGGAGTGGATGCCGAGAAACCCGCCTCCGCCGCGCACGTACGCCTGCAGCGCGTCCTGGCCGGCCGGATCGAGGACCTCGCCGGTCGTGTGCAGGAAGACGACGGCAGACACGCCGCGAAGCTGGTCCGGCCCGAATGCCGCGGGATCCTCGGTGGCGACGACGCCGAGGTGCTCGCGCGCGGCGATCTCGCGCACCGCAGCCAGCGCCGCAGGAATCGAGTCGTGCCGGAACCCGAGCGTGCGCGTGTAGACCACGATGCGCGGTCCGCCGGCCGGCGCGGCCTTCCCGCTGCAACCCGCGGTAGCCGCCACCGCGACCACGAGGCCCGCCAAGGCGCGCGTCAGGGCCAATCGGAAGGGGCGCACGGGGCGCAGCCTAACGCGGCTGCCGGCGGTCACCTACTGCGTCGCGTGGCCGTAGTCCTGCTCCTCGACGCGGGCGAGCTTTCCGTTCTCGAACCGCAGCACGAGGATGAACGACTGCGGGCCCCGATCGTACGTCCACTCGTCGACCGTGACGACGTCGTTGGGTCGCGCCGTCGGGCCTGCCTCGACGCGCCGGTCCCTGGCGGTCGGCTCGCCGCAGCGGGCCTGGACGGTGGTCGGCCCGTCGCCAAGCTCGATGAGCCCGCCGTCGCACCGCGCGCCACTCTGCTCTCCGGCGCGAGCCGCGCTGGCAAAGGCCAGCATGGCGGCGGCAATTCCGTACGCGTACACGCGCTTCGTCACGCTGAAAACCTCCGGCTGGGTACGGTTTCGACGGGGAGGGCACGAGGCCATTCACTTGCAGTGAATCCGCGCTACTCCGACGCGGCGGGGCGCAGCGACAGCTCGTGGGTCCACGCCCTTGGCTCCTGCGCGTGCAGGAAGAGGAGCGCGTCGACCACCGCGGCCGGCGGGATGGCTCGCTCGGCGCCGTGGCGCTGGATCCAGCTCGCGCTGGCGGCGGTGGCGAGCTGGCCTTCCAGCGCGAGGTAGACCGCGTGCACCGAGCGCGCCTTCAGCTCGGTCGCGGCGGCCTGCCAGAGCGCGCGCAGCGCATGCTGGGGCGAGGCGAGCGCCCCGAATCCGGGCCGCACCCGCGCCGAAAGCGTGGTGCCGATCTGCACCAGCGTCCTGGACGCCGGCGCCAGCGCCTGGAGGAAGTGCAGCGAGTGGAGCACCGTGCCCTCCAGCCGCTGCCGGTAATGCGCCGGATCCTCGTCGAGCACCGGCCCCACCCGGAAGGGCGCCCCGCTGGTGTGCGCGCAGACGGCCAGATCGAAGGGGCCGCACTGCGAGGCCAGCCTGCGCAGCGAGGGCGGGTCGGCCAGGTCGGCCACGAATCCGCGCCCGCCGCTGTCGCGCGCCACCGCGTCCACGTCGGCTTGCGTGCGCGCGGCGCAGACCACTTCCCATCCGCGCTGCGCGAACGAGAGCGACAGCTCCCGCCCCAGCCCGCGCGCGCCGACGGCGAGAAGCCTCACTCGCGGTGCACCTTGGTCAGCGAGGCCTGCGCAGTGGGCGTCATCACCACCTCGGAGATGTTCACGTGCGCGGGCCGCGTGGCCACCCAGAGGATGGCGTCGGCCACGTCCTCGGCGGTGAGCGGCTGGAATCCCTTGTAGACCGCCTTGGCCTTCTCCGCGTCGCCCAGGCGGACGATGGAGAACTCGGTCTCCGCCAGCCCGGGATCGATCTCGGTGACGCGGATGTTGGTGCCGCAGAGCTCGAGCTGCAGCGTCTGCGAGATGACCCGGACCGAGTGCTTGGTGGCCGCGTACACCGAGCCGCCCTCGTAGACGCCGTGGGCCGCGTAGGAGCCGAGGTTGATGATGTGGCCGGCCTTCGCGGCGATCATCCGCGGCAGGAGCGCGCGGGTGACGCGGACGAGGCCGATGACGTTGGCCTCCACCATGCCGAGCAGGTCCTCGTCGCGCAGCTTGTCCACGGTGTCGCGGCCCAGGGCTCCCCCCGCGTTGTTGAGCAGGATCCGCGGGGTGCCCGCCCCGGCGCACCACGCGTCGATGCTCTCCTTCGAGCGCACGTCCAGGGGCCGCGCCTCGGCGCTGGGGGCCCCCGCTGCGAGGCACTGCCGCGCCACCTCGCGCAGCCGGTCCATCCTGCGCGCTCCGATGTAGAGAGGATGCCCGAGCCTCGCGAAGGAAAGCGCCGTTGCGGCGCCGAAGCCCGAGCTTGCTCCGGTGATCACCACCAGTCCCTTGTCGCTCATAGCCGGGTCACGTCCAGCGGAAGCGGCAGCTCGCGGCTGCCTTCCGCGCTCGATCGGTAGCAGGTCTCGATGATCTGCACGCAGGCCACCGCCTCGCGCAGCTCGCGGTTGACGAAGTCGGAGGCCGCGATGGCGGCGCGGAACTGGTCGAAGAGCGAATTGAACCAGCGGGTGTGCGAGGCGTCCATCCAGTCGCTCTCGATGACCCCGCGCTCCACCCTGGGGTTCGACTTGCCGGTGGTGAGCTCCCAGTCGTCGTCGTCGATGACCAGGGCGCCGTCCGTGCCCTGCAGCGAGTAGACCACCTTGCGCACCCCCGCCGTCCAGGTGAGGAAGGTGTGCGCGTAGCCGTTGGGGAAGGTGAGCACAGCGTTGAGGTTGTCCTCGGTGTCCCACTGCGGGTCGAGGGTGAGCGCCTTCGCGGTCACGTGGGTCGGCAA
>DATDMU010000202.1:0-5309 GCA_036518615.1 Myxococcales bacterium | reverse complement strand
CCCGCAGGGCGCAGCATTGGTGGAGGAGCCGGCTTCGCCGGCGAGGGGCGGAGCCCGGAGGGCGCAGCATTGGTGGAGGAGCCGGCTTCGCCGGCGAGGGGCGGAGCCCGCAGGGCGTAGCATTGGTGGAGGAGCCGGCTTCGCCGGCGACGGGCGGAGCCCGCAGGGCGCAGCATTGGTGGAGGAGCCGGCTTCGCCGGCGAGGGGCGGAGCCCACAGGGCGTAGCATTGGTGGAGGAGCCCCGGCGCAGCATGGACCGACCCGACTGGTCGCACTTTCTCGCCCAACTGGATGCGCACCGCGCGGCGGACGAGAAGGAGGCGCGCGACGTGGCATTCATCCGCGACTTCGTCGCCCGTCACCCGAAGGACGCGCACCTGCGCTCGCAGCAGGAGGGTCACCTGACCGGCAGCGGCTTCGTCCTCGACGCGTCGCGGTCGCGCGTGCTGCTGCTGCATCACAAGAAGCTCGGCCGCTGGCTCCAGCCCGGCGGCCACGGCGAAGGGGAGACCGACCCGCGACGGATCGCGCTGCGCGAGATCGAGGAGGAGACCGGGCTGCGGCGCGGCGAGCTCACGCCGATTCCGGACCTGCGCATCCTCGACGTGGACGTGCATGCCATTCCCGCGCGGCCCGCCGAGCCCGCCCATCTGCACCTCGATCTGCGCTACGGCTTCGTCGCCGATGTGGGTGCCGCACCGCGGGTGTCGGCGGAGAGCCGGGAGCTGCGCTGGTTTCCCGCAGGCGCGCTGCCGCCGGACTGCGACGAATCGCTCCTTCGCGCGGTGCGGAAACTTTGCAATCCTGTGGCAAATCGCTGACAATCGGGGGGCAATGCGTTTCGAAGACAGCCAGGGCCGCGGGCGGCTCCTCAACGAGTCGAGCACGCGCGCGTTCGCCGCGCTCCGCGCCCGCGCGATGACGCAGCTCTCGCGCCTTCGCCTCGCCGCCCTGGTCGGCACCACGCTGGTGAACGCCGCCTTCGCCGCGGCGGGCGATGCGGAGTCGCGGGCGTGCCTGCTGCCGCTGCTGCTCTACACGCTGGGGAGCTACCCGGTGGTGCGCTGGGCGAGCCGGGGCCGCGGGCTGCGCAAGTCGCTGGCGATGGGTTCGCCCGTCCTCGACGTGGTCTTCGTCTTCCTGCTGCTCTGGATCGGCGCAGGGCGCTCGCAGGACCTCCAGTTCAACGCCGGCTGGGCCCTGGGCTTCTTCAGCCTGCTGGTCGCGCTCTCGGCGCTCTCCCTGCGCAAGCGGGTGATCGCGGCGACGGCGGCGCTGGCGGCGGCGCTCCTCGTCGCCCTTTTCGTCCGCAGCGGCGTGGGCGGCGCGGAGATGGCGACCAGCGGCGTCGTGCTCCTGCTCGTGGCGATGGCGTCGGCGGCGGTGGTGCGCGAGCTCGACCGGCTCCTGGTGCGCCTGGTGGTCAACGAGGTGAGCCACGAGGAGCTGCGCCGCGCGCAGGGCGAGGCGGAGACGCTCACCCATCTGCTGGTGCACGACATGAAGGGCCCGCTCACCGGCCTCATCGGGCTCGCCGAGGTGGTGGCGAGCGAACTGACCGGTCCCTTGCAGGCGGACGTGAGGATCATCGAGCAGCAGGGCCGCAGGCTGCAGGCGATGGTCGGCGATCTGCTGGAGATCGCCCGGCTGGAGCGCGGCGTGCTCGCCTCGGCGGCGGAGCTGGTCGACCTCTCCGCGCTGCTCCATTCGCTCGCCAACGCGTACGCGATGACCGCGCAGAAGGCCGGCGCGCAGATCCAGGCGTCGGTCGAGCCGGGCCTGGTTGCGGTGGTGCATCGGGAGATGATCCACCGCTTCTTCGACAACCTGGTGCTCAACGCGCTCGACTTCGTCCGCGCCGGAGGCCGCATCGAGGTCGCCGCGTGGCAGGAAGGCGGCGACCTGCTGCTCGCGGTCCGCAACACCGGCGAGCCGGTGCCGGAGGAAGCGCGGCCGCACCTCTTCGAGAAGCACGCCGGGGCGCGGGCGGGCTCGCGCGGGCAGCACCTCGGTCTCGGGCTCTATCTCTGCCGGCTGGTGGCGCTGGCGCACGACGGCAGCGTGGCGCTGCGCGACGAGCCCGGATGGGCGGCCTCGTTCGTGGCGCGCCTGCCGGTGGAGGCGCGGCGCATCTCCGACGTCTTCATCCCGCGCCTCAGCCGCGCTGCGAACGCCTGAAGAGCGGAATCACCTTGGCTTCCGGCGGCGCGAGCCGTTCCCGCAGCAGCGCCCGGCGCACGTCGTCGTGCAGCGACAGGTACCCCTCGCGCCTGCAGAGCTCGGCCACCGCCTCCGCCAGCTCGCGCCGGACCTCCCGCGGCAGCGCCTCCACGTAGCCGAGGATCTGCACGCCCTCCGCGGAGATCCCGTACTCCGGTTTCCAGCCCTTGCCGTCCATGCGAACGCCCCCTCCGTGCAAGGTCGGCACGGCGCCCGGCCACGGCATCCCTCTCGCCGGGCTGGCGGAGGAGCAGGCGCATCGCCGGCCGCCGCGTCGCCAGAAAAACGAGGGCGGCGGGCCCGGAGGCCGCGCCGCCCTCGGCTGCTCGCAGAGCAGGGGGGGTGCTCAGGAGCAGCCCATCGAGTTGCCGCAGTTCAGGCACTTGTAGCAGGTGCCGTTTCGCACGGTGATGTGGCCGCAGGTATCGCAGAAGGGAGCGTCGCCCGACAGCCTGCCGAGCAGCTCGTCCTGCGCGCTCGCCGCCTTGCGGGCCGGGTCGGGAGGGCTCGACTTCTGCGCCGCCTTCGCCGCGGCCGCCGGGCTCGCCCCGGGCATCATCGGATCCGAGGTCTGCGCGCTCTTGGGCGTCTCCGCCGCCGCTTCCGGCGTGACGTGCGCGAGGTCGTCGCGCCTCAGGTACTCGACCCCCAGCGCGCGGAAGACGTAGTCGATGACCGAGGTGGCGAACTTGACCCGGTCATGTCCCTGCACCGGGCCCTGCGGCTCGAAGCGGGTGAAGACGAACTGCTCGACCAGCACCTCCAGCGGCACCCCGTACTGCAGCGCGATGGAGACCAGCATGGCGAAGCAGTTCATCACCGAGCGGAGCGCCGCGCCCTCCTTGTGCATGTCGATGAAGATCTCGCCCAACGAGCCGTCGTCGTACTCGCCGGTGCGCAGGAAGATCTTGTTGCCCCCCACCTTGGCTTCCTGGGTGATGCCGTGGCGCTTGGAGGGCAGCTTGCGGCGGGTCATGGCCGGAAGCTGCTCGGGAGCGGCGCTCGCCGCTGCCCTGGCGTGGAACGCCGCCTCCGCCATGCGCTCCGCCTGCTCCGCGGTGAGATCGGGAATCAGCTGGCGGAGCGCCCCCGCCATCTCCTTCGCGTCCCTGGGCAGCGCGATCTTCTGCGCCTTGTCGCCGGCGGAGAGCGGCTGCGAGAGCTTGGAGCCGTCGCGGTAGAGGGCGATGGCCTTGAGCCCCAGCCGCCACGACTCCCAGTGGATCTTCTCCACGTCCGCGACGGTGGCGTCGTGGGGCAGGTTGATGGTCTTGCTGATGGCGCCGGAGAGGAACGGCTGCACCGCCGCCATCATCCGCACGTGGCCCATCGGCTCGATGTAGCGGGTGCCGAGCGGCCCGCAGCGGTTGGCGCAGTCGAAGATGGCGTGGTGCTCCGGCTTGAGGTTGGGCGCGCCCTCCACCGTCTGCCGCCCGCAGACCACCAGCGTGGCCCTGTCGATCTGCTCGTCGGTGTAGCCCAGCCGCAGGAGCACGTTCTTGCCCTTGGCCGAAGGCTCGAGCCCGAGCCGCTGCAGCGCCGCGGCGCCGAGCACGTGCCCCGCGAACGCCGCCCGCAGGTCGAACACCGACTCCAGCGACTTCTCCACCCTGGCGATCTCGGCGGGCAGGAGCCCGCGCGCCTGCAATTCGGAGGGCGAGAACTCCGGCACGCTCTTGAGCGTGGCCGTGCCGCGCACGTAGTCGACGATGGCCTGCACGTCGGAGGGCGCGTAGCCCAGCTTCTTGAGCGCCCGCGGCACCGACTGGTTCACGATCTTGAAGCTGCCGCCGCCCGCCAGCTTCTTGAACTTGATCAGGGCGAAGTCCGGCTCCACCCCGGTGGTGTCGCAATCCATCAGAAGCCCGATGGTGCCGGTGGGCGCGAGCACGGTGGCCTGCGCGTTGCGGTAGCCGTGCTGCTCGCCCAGCTGGACGGCCCGGTTCCAGGCGTCGTGGGCCGCGGAGGTGAGCTCCGCGGGCGCGAGCGCATGGTCGATGTTCGCCACCGAGTCGCGGTGCAGGCGCATCACCTCCAGCATGCTCTCGCGGTTGAGCGCGTATCCCTGGAAGGCGCCCTTGGCCGACGCCATCTCCGCCGAGAGCGCGTAGGCCTCTCCGGTCATGATCGCGGTGATGGAAGCGGCCACCGCGCGTCCCGCGTCGGAGTCGTAGGGCAGCCCCTCCACCATCAGGAGCGTGCCGAGGTTCGCGTAGCCGAGGCCGAGCGGCCGGAACTGGTGGCTGCGCTCGGCGATGCGCCGGGTCGGGTAGCTGGCGAGATCGACGGCGATCTCCTGCGCCATGAAGAAGATGCGGCAGGCGTGCTTGTAGCCCTCGACGTCGAAGGCGCCTGTCCTCTCGTCGAGGAACTTGAGCAGGTTCAGCGAGGCGAGGTTGCAGGCGGTGTCGTCGAGGAAGACGAACTCGCTGCAGGGGTTCGAGGCGTAGATGCGGTCGGTGGCCTTGCAGGTGTGCCAGCGGTTGATGGTGTCGTCGAACTGCAGGCCGGGGTCGGCGCACTGCCAGGCGGCCTGCGCCATCTCCCTCCACAGCTCGCGGGCGGAGAGGCGCTCCACCACCTCGCTCGTGGTGCGGGTGGTGGTCTCCCAGACGGCGTCCTTCTGCACCGCCTCGAGGAACCTGTCGGTCACGCGGACGGAGTTGTTCGCGTTCTGCCCCGAGACGGTGCGGTAGGCGTCGCCGTTGAAGTCGGCGGAGTAGCCGGCGGCGATCAGCGCGCCAACCTTCTTCTCCTCGCGCGCCTTCCACTGGATGAAATCGCGGATCTCGGGATGGTCCACGTCCAGCACCACCATCTTGGCGGCGCGGCGGGTGATGCCGCCCGACTTGGTGGCTCCGGCCGCCTTGTCCAGCACCTCGAGGAAGCTCATCAGCCCCGAGCTGGTGCCTCCGCCGGAAAGGCGCTCCATCTTTCCCCGCAGCCGGGAGAAGTTGGTGCCCGAGCCCGAGCCGTACTTGAAGACGCGCGCCTCGTCGTGGACCAGGTTGAAGATCGACTCGAGGTCGTCGGAGCAGCTCTGGATGAAGCAGGCGGAGACCTGGGGCCGGGTATAGGCGTCCTCGGT
>DATDMU010000201.1:0-7299 GCA_036518615.1 Myxococcales bacterium | reverse complement strand
ACCAAGAGCAAGGCGCGCATCGAGCGGGCGCGCAGGCTGATCGCCGAGAAGGGCCTCGCTCCCGCGAAGACGGCCGCGCTGAAGACGGCGGCGGCACCGCGTCTCGGCCACACCGTCCTCGAGGCGCGCGGCGTCGCGAAGGCGTTCGACGGCCGGCGCGTGGTGGACGGGGTCAGCCTGATCGTGCAGCGCGGCGAGCGCATCGGCATCGTGGGCCGCAACGGCGCGGGGAAGACCACCTTCTTGCGCATGCTGCTCGGCGAGCTGGCGCCGGACGCGGGCGAGGTCATCTCCGGCAAGAACACGCGCATCGCCTATTACGACCAGCAGCGCGCCCAGCTCGACCCGGAGTGGACGGTCTACGAGAGCGCGCTCGGCGAGCGCATCGCGGGCGACGTGCGCCGGAGCGAGGACTACGTCGAGCTGGGCGGCCGGCAAGTGGCGCTGCGCGATTACCTGGAAGACCTGCTCTTCCCGGTGCCCATGCAGAAGATGCTGGTCAAGGCGCTGTCGGGCGGCGAGCGCAATCGCCTCCTGCTCGCGCGCCTCTTCCTGCGCGGAGCGAATCTGCTCGCGCTCGACGAGCCCACCAACGACCTCGACCTCGTCACCCTCAACGTGCTCGAAGAGCTCCTGCTCGAATTCGGCGGCAGCGTCCTCCTCGTCACCCACGACCGCTATTTCCTCGACAAGGTGGCGACCGACATCCTCGCCTTCGACGAGGCAGGGCGCGCGCTGCGCTACCCCGGCAACTACGAGACCTATCTCGCGCTGCGGCCGCAGAAGGCCGCGCCCGCCGCCGCGCCGAGGCCCGCGCGGGAGAAGCCGGCGCCGCAGCGCAAGCCGGGCAGGCTGTCGTTCAAGGAGCAGCGCGAGCTGGACTCGATGGAGACGCTGATCGAGGCGGCGGAGGCGCGGCGGCAGGAGGCGGAGCGGGCCCTGGCCGACCCGCAGACGTACAGCGTGCAGCCGCAGCGCGTGCCGGAGCTGCAGCGGCAGCTCGACGAGAGCGCAGCCGAAGTGGACCGGCTCTACGCCCGCTGGCAGGCGCTGCAGGACCTGCTCACGAAAGCGTGAAACGGGCCGCGGCGCGCGCCGCGTCGATGGCCGGCCGGTCGTCGGGCCGCGGCTGCAGCCATTTCACCATCTCCTCCGCTTCCCACGCCCACGGCTTGCCGTCCAGGAGCACGCGCCCCTCCGCCACCGCGCGCGTTGCCTCCACCAGCGGCATCTTCGAGAGCAGCTCCACCAGCGCCTCGAATCTGCCCTGCCGCGCCGGATCGACGAAACGCAGCGTCGCCCGGCCGGCGAAGGCGAGATGGTAGGCGGCGGGACGGAACGCCAGCCCCTCCAGCCCCAGGCGCGCCGCCATGCGCAGGAGCATCTCCTCGATCTCCGGCGCGAGCCCCAGGCCCGGCACGTCCTGTCCGGGCAGCGCCGGCCGCTCCGGGGAAAACTTCGCCCGCGGGTTGCGCAGCGTGAGCCAGTGCACGTAGAGCACGCGCGCGCCCGCCACCTCGGCGCGCTCCAGCACCACCTCGATGAGGGTCTGGCCGGAGGGCACGTCCACGAGGCGCGCGCTCTGCCCCACCCCCTCCTTGTGCAGCTCCGCCCGGAAGGGGCCGTAGCCCATGCGCCGCAGCTCGCCGAGGACGCCGTAGCGATGCAGCGCATGCTCCAGCCCCTCCGCGCTGTAGAACCCGAGCAGCAGGCGCCGCCGCGGGGTGGCGATGCCGAGCTGTTCCGCCACCTCGTCCATCCCGGCGTCCGGCTCCCCCAGCTCCTTTGCCGAGAGGCTGCTCGCGATGGCGGAAAACCTGTGCAGCAGCGGATCGTAGTCCTTCGGCACCGGCGCCCTGCTGCGGATGCCGAGCGCGAGCCCGCTGCCGGCCAGCACCCGCCATGCGTCGGTCGAATAGCCGCCCGCGGGCAGCCACAAGGACGGCACGCGCGAGAGCGCATCGGCCACCCGCAGGTCGCGCGTGCGGCAGCCCTCGAGCGTGAGCCCGAGCCGGCCGATGGGGTCCTCCGCCAGCACGTCGCCGCCCGCGAGCACGAAGGCGAGCTGGCCCTGCGGCATGCGCCCGAGCAGCGCATCGAGCGCGGCCAGGTAGGCGGCATCTCCCGCCCGCTCGGGCAGCACCGTCTCGTCCACCGCCTCCGGCAGCCGGTCCCATGAAGACCCGGAGATGGAGCCGATCCAGCAGGAGGGATCCTTCGCGAGGCAGGCGGCGGTGCCGTCCGGAGGGTGCGCGTCGAGATCGAGCACCAGCACGCGTCCCGCGAAGCCGTCCGCCCGCAGGGCGGCCACCGCGACGGCCACGTCGTTGACCGGGCAGTTCCCGCCGGCGACGTCGGGCCTCGCATGGTGGAAGCCCCCGAGCAGGTTCAGCGCCCGCCGCCCCACCGTGCGCGGATTCGACGGCGACACCAGCTCCCGCGCCGCGTCGATGGTGGCGCCGCAGGCGAGGCGCACCGTGTTCATGGTCTCGTCCACCGGCACGTCGCTCGGGTCGAGGCTCCAGACCCGCGCCAGCGTCTCCGGCCGTCCCAGCGAATCGAGCAGCTCCGGAGTGTGGACGCGGGCCAGCTCGTGGTACTCGGCCCGCCGCGGCGCCCTCAGGTTGCCGCGGCCGAGGGCGTTGCGGTGGAGCAGGAACCAGAGCGCGAAATCGGCGCGGCGCGGCTGGAACCCGGTGCGCGCCTCCAGCGCGCTCATGGGGAACCGGTACTCCGGCGCGTACCAGACCGCGAGGTCGCGCCCGTGCAGCCACCGGCGCACCCGGTTCTCCATCGCCGCCAGCATCCGGGAATCCTACTGCGCAATGCGCAGCGTGGAACGTTCGTCGTCGACTCGAGCGCTGACGACGACGATCACGGCCACGTCCACGATCGCGATCACCCCCGCGTCTGAAGCATGGGATAGTGCCCGCCGGTGGACCGGGCCATCCTGCACGTCGACATGGACGCGTTCTATGCCTCGGTGGAGCAGCGCGACGACCCGCGGCTGCGCGGCAGGCCGGTGGCGGTGGGCGGCGCGTCGCGCCGCGGCGTGGTGTGCGCCGCCAGCTACGAGGCGCGGCCGTTCGGGGTGCGCTCGGCCATGCCCATGGCGCGCGCGCTGCGCCTCTGCCCGCAGCTGGTGGTCGTCCCGCCGGACTTCGCCAGGTATTCGCAGGTGAGCGAGCAGATCTTCTCCGTCTTCCATTCCTTCACCCCGGAGGTGGAGGGCCTCTCGCTCGACGAGGCGTTCCTCGACGTGACCCGCTCGCAGACCCTGCTCGGAACCCCGCAGGCGCAGGCGCGCGCGATCAAGGACCGCATCCGCGCCGAGACCCGGCTCACCGCGAGCGTCGGCATCGCCGAGGTGAAGTTCGCCGCCAAGATCGCCTCCGACCTGTGCAAGCCCGACGGCCTCCTCGAGGTGCCCCGCGGGCAGGTCCGCGAATTCCTCGCCCCGCTTCCCGCCTCGCGGCTGTGGGGGGTGGGCCCGCGCACCGACGAGCAGCTCCAGCGGCTCGGCCTGCGCAAGATCGGCGACGTCGCCCGCGCCGACCGCGCGTATCTCGAGGCGCGGCTCGGCTCCCTGGGCCCCTGGCTGCACGATCTCGCCAACGGCATCGACGACCGCGCGGTCGAGCCGGATCTCGACGCCAAGAGCATCGGAGCCGAGGAGACGTTCGAGGAGGATCTGGAAGGCGACGACCTGCACCCCTTCCTCCACGAGCAGGCGCTGCGCGTGGGCGCCCGCTTGCGGCGCGCGGGAGTGAAGGCGCGCTCGGTGCACCTCAAGGTCAAGTACGCCGATTTTCGCGTGGTCACGCGGCAGGAGACGCTGCCGCTTCCCACCGACGACTCGGCTGAAATCTACCGGACCGCGCTCCGGCTCCTGGGGAAGGTGGACGCCCACCCCGTCCGACTCACCGGCGTCCACGCAGGCGAGCTTGGTACAGTGACACCGCAACTCACCCTGTTCGACGGCGACAGAAAAAAGCGGGATCGCCTCAATCGCTCGCTCGATGCGATTGCGGAAAAGTTCGGAAACGGCGCGGTATTGCCTGCCGACCTGCTCCCGGCGCGGAAGAAGTAGGACGATGTGACCTCCGCAGCATATGTTGCTGCGGCGGTGCCATTGGGTTCAGAATGCCCTCATGGCCAAATTCTCGCGTCGCCACTCTCGCGGGTTCACCATGATCGAGCTGATGATCGTCATCAGCCTGATCGGGATCCTCGTCGCCATCGCCATCCCCGGCTACGTCCGGATCACCGCGCGATCGCACCGCACCGAGATGCTGGACGTGATCGGCAAGCTCAAGGCGCACTTCAAATCCGTCTACGACTCGCAGGGCACGTTCGCGACCCCGGAGACGCTCTCCCTCGACGTGGGCACCACGAGCGACGTGAACCCCGACCCGGCGCTGGCGCCGATCGGTCAGCCGGGACGCTGGGACGGGACCCGCACGGGCTGGACGCAGATTCCCATCAGCTTCGAGGGCGGCATCCGCATGCGCTACTACTACCAGCTCGGAGCCAACCTGGGCGGCGGCAAGGTCAACGACGTGACCTTCGTGGCTTGCGGCCTGTTCCCGGGCTTCGGCGACGCGACGCTGCCCTGCGGGGCCGGCGTTCTGGCGAACTACCTGTACTCGGAGACGTTCCACGCCGGCGGCAACTCCGACCTCGCCGTCGAGACGCCCTCGGGCTTCTGATTTCGGCTCAGGGGCCTGCCGGCGGCCTCGTCAACAGCAGCTTGCCGGTCGCGACGTCCAGCGTTCCCACCATCTTTCCGTCCTTGAGCACCAGCAGCGCGCGCTTGATGCCGCGCTCGCGCAGGGCCGCCACCAGCTGGCTCACGCCCTGGGCGCCCCACTCGGGCTTCACCGTCACCACCGCCGACTCACCGGAGGCTTCCACGCGCTCCACCGCCGGGCCGGCCTCGGCCGCGTCCACCTGCTGCGTGCGGGGAATCCCGAAATAGAGCCCGGTCCCGGCGACCGCCAGGCAGGCGGCGATGACCATTCCCGCGAGCATCTTCTTGCCGCGGTGCGGGGCATCGTCGATGCCTTCGAAATCGCGCAGCTCCGGCTTTACCGGCGCGGGCGCCTGCGCCGCCGGCGCGGGCCTCGGCCGCGGCTGGCCGGGCAGCACCACTTCGGGATCCAGCGCGCCCGCCCCCAGCCGCGGCGCAGCGCCGACGCCGCGCAGGCGGTCCGCGGTCTCCTTGAAATTGAGCAGGTCGCGGCTCAAGGCGGCGCTCGCGGCGGTGATCAGCTGCAGGCTCTCCACTTCGCCCTGCGCGATGGCGGCGTTCGCCTCCTTCTGCAGGCGCGCGCCCGCCTCGTCGGCGATGCGGGTGATCGACGCCGAGGCCTCGGCGTCCACCAGGACGCCCTGCCCGGAGGCGGAGAGCCGCAGCGCTTCCGCCGCGGCGGCGCGCATCGGCGATGGGCGACTCCGGGCCCCTGCCCTGCAGCGAGGCGCGCTCGCCCGCGCTGAGCATGCCGCCGATCTTCCTGGCGGAAGCAGCGACGTGGGCGGGAACGGCGGAGTCGATCGCTTCCCCGGCGACCACCTGCATGCCGGCAGAACGCGCATCGGCGGCGGCGATGGGCGTCGGCCAGGGCGAGCCGGACGGCGGGGCCGGCTCCGGCGCGGGCTCCGTCTCCAGGATCGCCACGACCGGCGACTCCTTGCCATCCACCGCGTCGGTGGCCTTGGCCGCAACCGGAGCGGAGCCCACCGGGGTGACCCGCGGGCGGCTCTCGCGCGCGGCGTGCCGATCGGCAAAGCCGGGAGGCGGCCCGGCCGCCGGAGCGCTGCGAACCGTGGGAAAGCCGTTGACCGCGTGGGCCGGACCGGAGGGGGGCTCCTCCGCCGCCCGCGCGGGCGCCGGCATGCGCTGCGCGGCCATGACCGGCGGGCTGCCCGAGGGAGGCGTCGCGATGTCCGCCAGGCGAGGCGCGGCGGGCATGGCGCGCGCGCCGGGCGCCGCGCCTCCCGCCGCGGACTTGACCCAGTCGCG
This sequence comes from Myxococcales bacterium, assembly GCA_036518615.1. Lineage (GTDB taxonomy): Bacteria > Myxococcota > Myxococcia > Myxococcales > 40CM-4-68-19 > 40CM-4-68-19. The sequence goes on along the minus strand of DATDMU010000201.1, from coordinate 1,277 downwards.
AATCTTCACCTCTTCTTCGGGAACGAGGCCGGCGAAGCGAATCTGTGCCGAAGGCGACCCGCGCACGACCAGCCCCCAGGCCTGGAAACCGCCCCAGGAGAGGCGCACCGTATCGCCCGCCTTCACCGGCAGCTCCGACGCAGCCTCGATGCCGTCGGGGCAGACCTTCGCCCCGTCCACCCTGGAGGCGGCGTTGCGCGTGGCCACCGCCACCGCGGAGGGCGATCCTTCCTGGCAATTCCAGGACAGCCCGAGCGAGCCTTCCAGCCGCCGCACGAACTGGTCCTTCGGCATCGGCATGAAGAAGAGGTCGCTGGCGCCGGCGCGGAAGCATTCGTCCCGCTGCGCCGCCTGCTCCCGCTGCAGCACCGCCACGAGACGTGCGCCACGTTGCCGCACCCGGGGCGCGAGAGCCTGCAGCGCGGACGGCAGCGGCGCGCCGGGAGCGCCGTAGAAGAGCGCCACCGCGTCGGCTCCGTCTGCTGCGGCCTGCGCCGCGGCGGCGTCGGAGAGCGGCATCGCGGTCACCTCGAATCGCCCCGCTTCACGAAGACCGTTCGTGAGGGCAGGAAGCATCCTGGGGTCGGCGATGACGAGAAGGCGAAGCGGTGGCAAACGGTTCTCCGGGAAGGATGCGAAAGTACCGCACGAAACCGCCCTTGAGAAGGTTCATTCGTGCGGTAAACGACAAGTTACAACACACACCCCAATGCCGATCCGCACACGCCGCTGGAACGATCGCCGTCTCCCCGGGGACGGGCTGCGCCTGCTCATTTGCCGCTATCGCCCGCGCGGGGTGCGCAAAGAGGATGAAACGTGGGATGAGTGGGACCCGGATCTGGGCCCCAGCCGCGAGCTGCATGCCGATGCCTACGGCAAGAGGGGGCGCGAGATCGGATGGGGAGAGTACCGGACGCGGTATCTGCGGGAGATGAAGGAGCGCGCTCCGCGGATCGCGGCGCTGGCCGAGCGGGTGCGCAGAGGTGAGACCATCACGCTGCTCTGCTCCTCGGCCTGCGAGGACGACGATCGCTGCCACCGTTCGCTGCTCCGCACGCTCATCGAGGAGGCTGTCGGTGGCTGAACACGCAGCGCGCGCGGCGCTGCAGCCGGCCCCGCGGCGCGTGGTACGCAGGTCCCATGCAGCGCAGGACGCTCTGGTTCTTCCAGCGGACGGCACCCGGCGAGCTCCGGCGGATCTCCAACCCCTCGATGCAGCGCTTCCTGGTGGGCGAGCGCGCGCTGGAGCACGACGGCGACGGCTTCGTGCGCTGCAT
>DATDMU010000200.1:0-7365 GCA_036518615.1 Myxococcales bacterium | reverse complement strand
GACGAGGGCAACCTCAGCCGCGTGCATCTCGTCCTGCTCAGCGTGGACGACGAGGTCTGGGCCATCGACACCGCCAGCACCAACGGGACCCGCGCGGTGGACGGCGGCCCCTTCCGCCAGCTCCTGCTCTCGGGCGAGACGGAGCTCGTGCTCGCCGACGCGCTCAGCTTGCGCTGGGCCCCCGCCATGCATGCCGCTCGTGCGTAACTTTCCCGCATGGCCGCGACGAGCAGCAGGGAGACGAGCGATCGCCAGGTCGGCTATGCAGTGATCGGGCTCGGGCACATCGCCCAGTCGGCGGTGCTGCCCTCGTTCGCGCACGCGCGCAACTCGCGGGTGGTGGCGCTGGTCTCCGGCGACGAGGAGAAGCGGCGCAAGCTCTCGCGCAAGTACCATTGCGACGCCTACGACATGCGCGACATCGACGACGTGCTCGACCGGCCCGACGTCGACGCGGTCTACATCGCGACGCCGAACGACAAGCACGCCGACCTGGCGGTGCGCTGCGCGAAGGAAGGCGTGCACGTGCTCTGCGAGAAGCCGCTCGGCATCAGCGAGGAGGAGTGCCGGCGGATGATCGAGGCGGCGCGCGAGAGCGGCACCCGGCTGATGACCGCCTACCGGCTGCACTTCGAGCCCGCGAACCTGGAAGTGATCAAGCTCATCGAGCAGGGCCGCATCGGCGAGCCGCGCTTCTTCTCCAGCACCTTCGCCTATCAGGTGAAGCCGGGGAACATCCGCACCTCCGCGGAACGGGGCGGCGGCGCCATCTGGGACCTGGGCGTGTACTGCGTGAACGCGGCGCGCTACCTCTTCCGCGCCGATCCGGAAGAGGTGTTCGCGCTGCGCATGGACCGGCCCGACGACGCGCGCTTCGAGGACGTCCACGAAGGGATGAGCGTGCTGCTCAAGTTCCCCGGCGGCCGCGCCGCGCAGTTCACCGTCAGCTTCGGCTCGTACGAGCAGGACGAGTACCGCATCGTCGGGACCAGGGGTTCCATCACCCTCGACCAGGGCTACGAGTACGCCTTGCCCCGCACGCTCGTCCTCTCCAGCGCCTCCGGCCAGAAGCGCAAGAAGTTCCGGCCCAGCGACCAGTTCGGACCGGAGCTGGTCGCCTTCTCCCGCGCCATCCTCGAGGACCGGCCCATCGAGCCCGACGGCGAGGAGGGCCTGCGCGACGTGCGCATCATCGTGGCGGCGCTGAAGAGCGCGCGCGAGAACCGGCCGCTGAATCTGGTGTGGCCCGCGCGCAAGAGGCTGCCCGAGCCGTCGGACCGCATCTACCGGCCGCCGGTGCGGGAGCCGCACCTGGTCGGCGTGGAGGCTCCCACGCTGGAGTGAGGGGAAGCGGGGGTCTCAGCCGGCGCCGGACGCCGCCGCGGCCTCACCCGGTTGCGAGGCGGCCGCCGCGGAGGAGCTCTCGCCGGTCCGGTAGGAGTCCCAGACGTCGCGAAACGACGACACCAGCTCGGCTGCGCGGGTCTCGAATGCCAGCTCCTCTCCGCGCCCGTAGGCGGTGATCGTGAAGATGGACATGCAGTGATCGGTTCCCGTCCGGATCCAGAGGTTCAGCGGGATCGGCGAGGGCGTTTCCAGGACTTGAAAGGGAAACTTCGGGATCAGCTTGTCCTGGAGCGCCCCGATGAATTCGCAGAACTGGTCATACTGGATGCCGGGCTCGACCCGGCCATCCACCCCGGCGCGCCGGTTGTAGGCCGCGAGCCTGCTCTCGAAGATTTCGCGCCGCTCCGGATCTGCGCCCGCGCCGCAGAAGAGGCGAAACTGCTCCTTGATCCTCTGCCGGCGGCGCGCGCCGGTCGCGACGATGACGGCGATCTTCACGCCCCTGGCATGGGCATCCCTGATCGCGCCGAAATACCTCTCGAAGCGCTCGGGCGCCGACCAGATTCCATATCCGGGCACGTCGCAGAGGACATGGATCTCTTCGCCTTCGCGCGCCTGCCCGATCAGCTTGACGACGTCGTCGATGCAGGCAGGAAACGGCGCGATGCGCCTGGTCAACAGGAACCCGGAATAGTATTCGATGTCCTTGCGCGATTTCTCGATTTGCTTTCCCACCAGCTTGCGGGCCTCGCGGGTTTCCCACGAGGCGAGGATCGCCGCATCCAGGGCCACCACCAGGCCCAGGACCTCCAGCCAGCGTGGTTCCCGGGAGGCAAGGCGCCCGAGGCCTGCGGCCTCCAGCCACCCGGGCGCGAACGTCTGCACCGAGAGGACGGCGATGGCCGCCGCCGGCAAGGTCGCGATCACGATCAGGAGCACACCGCTCGTATCCCGCAACCATTCGCGGAATCCATTCCACACGACTGCAAGCATGGCTTTTCCCCCCTTCAGCCTGCATGGCGACAATAGGCAGCGGCGGAACACCCGCGGCAGACGGGCCGCCGCGGTGCTCGATAGTCGACAGGGGATGAATCGCCCCTCGAGCCGCTACTTCCATTCCACCTTGACGACCGTCAGCTCCACTTCCCCCGCCGGGCGGCGCACGGTGACGCTGTCGCCTTCGCGCTTGCCGAGCAGGGCGCGCCCGAGCGGCGCCTCGTAGCTGATGCGCCCTTTGCCCAGCGACTCGTCCAGTTCGTCGCCGCCGACGATCTGCCAGGTGCAAGTCGCGCCGTCCTCGTCTTCCACGGTCACCGTGGCGCCGAAGAAGACGCGGTCCGTCTTCGGCCGCTGCGAAGGATCCACGACCTCGTACGACTCGAGCTGCTTCTGCAGCCGGTAGAGGCGCGCGTCGATCTCGCGCAGCTTGCGCTTGCCGAGCTTGTACTCGTAGTTCTCGCTGCGGTCGCCGTGGGCGGCGGCCACCGCGACCTCCTGCGTCACGCGAGGCCGCTCCTCGTGCAGCAGGCGGTGGAACTGCTCGCGCAGCCGGTCGAACCCCGCCCGGGTGATGTACTTCTTCACGCGCTTTCAGTTGCCCGAACGCTCGCCTGCTGGCAACTATGGCGTTCGTGTCCACCGCCGTGACCCAGGGCATCCGCGTCACCGTCAAGAGCCGCTTCCTGCCCGAGCAGTCGTCGATGGGTCGCTGGGCCTTCGCCTATACCGTGCGCATCGAGAACCTGGGAACGGTGAGCGCACAGCTGCGCAGCCGCCACTGGATCATCACCGACGGCAACGGCAAGCGCGAGGAAGTCAGGGGCGACGGCGTGGTGGGCAACCAGCCGGTGCTGCGTCCGGGCGAGAAGTTCGAGTACACCAGCGGCGCCGTGCTGCAGACGCCGCACGGCTCCATGCAGGGCACCTACCGGATGGTCACCGAGGATGGGCGCCAGTTCGACGCGGAGATCGCGGCGTTCGCCCTGATGCAGCCGGGCAACCTGAACTGACGCAGGTGCCACCGCGCCGCGGTCGAGGCACTGTGAAATTTTTTTCCAGCTTGCGAGCGGCCGCTTGCAGCCCCAGATCCGCATCGGGTCTGCAGGCAAAGGGGCGGGCGCATGGCGTTCGAGTGCGGGTTCGACACCGTTGGAAATGCAACCATCATCCTCCACGACGGCGAGCCGCTCCTGGCCACCGATCCGTGGATCTCGGGGCCCGCGTATTTCGGGAGCTGGGGGCTCGCGCACGAGATCCCGGCGGAGCAGATGGATGCGGTGCGGCGCTGCAAGTACCTCTGGGTGTCCCACGGGCATCCCGACCACCTCAGCGGCGATTCCCTGGCCCAGCTCAAGGACAAGACCATCCTCGTGCCCGATCACCGCGGCGCGCGCGTCTGCAACGACCTGCGCGGGCAGGGCTACAAGGTGGAGGTGCTGCCCGACCGCGAGTGGTTCCAGCTCAGCCCGCGCGTCCGCGTGCTCAGCATCGCCGACTACAACCAGGACGGCGTGCTCATCTGCGACGTGAACGGCAGGCTGGTCCTCAACCTCAACGACGCCGGCGACCGCGGCTGGGGCGGGTTCGTGCGCAAGATCGCGCGCGGCTATTCCCGCGTGTTCCTGCTCAACCTGTGCGGGTTCGGCGACGCGGACATGATCAACTTCTGGGGCGAGGACGGGCGCATGCTGCCCCTTCCCCCGAAGACGCCGCTCGGCGCCACCCTGAGCAGCCGCGCCCGCTACTGGGGCGCCAACGTCGCCATCCCCTTCAGCGCCATGCACCGCTTCCAGCGCACCGACAGCGCCTGGGCGAACCGCCAGTCGGCCACGCTGGAGGACTACTCCGACGGGTTCGACACCAGCGCCTGCGAGCTGCTCCCGGCCTACCTGCGCTACGACTGCATCACCGACGACGTGACGCCCCTCCACCCCTCGCCGAGCCGCGAGCCGCTGCACGACCCGGGCGAGTTCGGCGACGACTGGAAGGAGCCGCTGCAGCCGGAGGAGAAGGCGCGCCTGCGCAGCTACTTCCTCTCCTTCGAGGCGCTCAAGCCCAACATCGACTTCCTCCGCTTCGTGGTGGGCGGCGACGAGACGATGATCGAGCTGCGCGCCAGCGACTTCCGCCGCGGCCTCACCTTCGAGGTGCCGCGCGCCTCGCTGATGAGCGCGGTGCAGTGGGAGATCTTCGACGACCTCCTCATCGGCAACTTCATGAAGGTCACGCTCCACGGCGACTGGGGCCCCGGCAAGCTCTATCCCGACTTCACCCCCTGGGTGGCAAAATACGGCGACAACGGCCGCGCGAAGACGATGAAGGAGCTGCGCGAGTACCACCGCGCCTACTTCCGCAGGTCGCCGGCCGGGTACCTCAAGCACCGGTTCGACGTCGGGTTCCTCATGCCGCTGCAGGAGTCGACCTCCTCGCTGCTGCGCTCGCGGCTGGGGGCGAACTCCGCGGCGTTCCGGGGCGCCAAGAAGGCCTTCTGGGCGCTGCGCACGAAGTTCTGAAACTTGCACGCCCGTCGCGTCCCGGTCACAAATCCGGGGTATGACGCGCGAGTCGCACTCACGCATCCTCATCGTCGAGGACGAGAAGGACATCGTCCAGGTGCTGGAGTTCGCGCTCCGGCAGGCCGGATTCGATCCGGTGGCCGCGCGCGACGCGGGTGAGGCGTTCGCGCGCATCCGCGAGAAGACCCCGGACGCGGTGCTGCTCGACGTCATGCTTCCCGGCATGCCCGGCACCGAGATCTGCCGGCAGCTCAAGTCGAATCCCAGGACCTCGGCGGTGCCGGTGATCATGCTCACCGCGCGCGGCGAGGAGCTGGACCGGGTGGAGGGCTTCGAGCTGGGCGCGGACGACTACATCACCAAGCCCTTCTCCGTGCGCGAGGTGGTGCTGCGGGTCAAGGCGGTGCTGCGCCGTGGAGCGCAGGGCGAGGCGCCGCTGCGCGACCGGATCGGCCCGCTGCTCCTGGACCGCGAGGCGCACCGCGCCTTCGTGGACGGCAAAGAGGTGGAGCTGACCGCGCTGGAGTTCAAGCTCCTGGAGACGTTCGTGGCGCGCCTCGGCCGGGTACAGACGCGGGAACAGCTCCTCCGCGACGTCTGGGAGATGAACGCCGAGCTGCAGACGCGCACCGTGGACACGCACGTGAAGCGGCTGCGCGAGAAGCTGGGCAGCGGGCGCGACCTGATCGAGACCGTGCGCGGGCTCGGCTACCGCATGTCCGACCCGGCGGAGGGCTGATGCCGCTCTTCGGCAAGAGGCCCACGCTGGAGGAGGCGCTGGAGAAGGTCCGCGCCGAGCTGCGCGCGGGCAATCTCTCGCCCGACGTGTTCGAAGAGCTGCGGCGGCGCGACCAGCGGCTCGTCTCGGGCGGGCTGGAGCCTCCCGGCTTCCACGAGACCCTCGAGGCCATCCCCGGCGCCGCGGCGCTGCTCGAAGTGGGCGGCAGGATGGCCGCCCGGAACGCCGCCATGGCGCGCCTCGTGGGCGAGGCCGACACCATCCTCGAGGCGACGAGGAGCGCCGAGCTGCTCGACGTCTGCGCTCGCGGCCTCGCCGGCTGGCCGCACCGGCGCGAGCTGACCTTGCCCGCCCAGGACGTGCAGGTGGAAGCGGTGGTGGCGCCCCTCTCGCATGCGCGCGCGCTGCTGGTGCTGCGGGACCTTTCCGCGGAGCGCCGCGCCGACCGGGTGCGCCGCGACTTCATCGCCAACGCCTCGCACGAGCTGCGCACTCCGGTGACGGCGGTCCGCGCCGCTGCCGAGACGCTGCTGGACGGCGGCCTCGAGCTGCCCGGCCAGGCGCGCGACTTCGTGCAGATGATCGCGCGCCACGCCGATCGCCTCTCCCGCCTCACCGACGACCTGCTCGACCTCTCCCGGCTGGAGACGGGCGCGTGGAAGCTGCAGATCGGGCCGGTGCAGCTCGCGGAGGTGGCGGAGGCGGTGATCGACCTGTTCCGCGATCGCGCCGACGGCAAGCGCATCGTCCTCGCCGCCGACGTGCCGGAGCGGCTGCGCGCCAACGCCGATCGCCAGGCGCTCGAGCAGATCCTCTCCAACCTGGTGGACAACGCGGTGAAGTTCACGCCCGACGGCGGCAGGGTGACGGTGCTCGGCGACGGGCTCGGCCCCACCGTCATGCTCTCGGTCGTGGACACCGGCCCCGGTGTGCCGCCGCAGCACCAGGCCCGGATCTTCGAGCGCTTCTACCGCGCCGACGCCGGCCGCTCGCGCGAGCTGGGCGGCACCGGGCTCGGGCTTTCCATCGTCAAGCACCTGGCGCAGGCCATGGCGGGCGAGGCGGGCGTGGAAAGCTCGCAGAACGGCTCGCGTTTCTGGGTGAAACTGCCCTCGGCCTAGCGCGGGTACGCAGTTGTCACACGCCTGTCACACAGGCGGTGTACATGGCCGCATGCTCGAAAAGCTGATGCCCAAGTCCGACGAGTTCTTCGACGACTTCGACGCGCAGGCCGAGGCCACCGTCCGCGGCGCCCGGCTGCTCTGCGCGCTGCTCGCCGACTTTCGCGACGTGGAGCGCAAGGTCGCGGAGATCAAGTCGGTGGAGCACGAGGGCGACCAGATCGCCCACCGCGCCTTCGAGCGCCTGCACACCCAGTTCATCACCCCCTTCGACCGCGCCGAGATCCACCGGCTGCTCGGGCGCATCGACGACGTGCTCGACCTGACCGACGCGACGGCGGAGCGCCTGCTGCTCTACGAGGTGGGAATGGTCCCGCAGGCCGCCAAGGACCTGGCCAAGCTGCTCGTGCCCTGCTGCGAGAAGCTGCAGGAGGCGGTGCGCGCCCTGCGCGAGGTGAAGAACCCCGCCCAGATCCTCACCGCCTGCCGCGAGATCAAGACCTTCGAGAGCGAGGCCGACGCGCTGGGCCGCGCCGCCATCGCCGCGCTCTTCAAGAGCGGCGCCGACGCGCTCAGCATCATGAAGTGGAAGGAGGTCTACGACCTGATGGAGACGGCCACCGACCGGTGCGAGGACGTGGCC
>DATDMU010000199.1:0-24402 GCA_036518615.1 Myxococcales bacterium | reverse complement strand
ACGATGGCGATGAGCGAGTTGGTGGTGCCGAGATCGATGCCCACCGCCGCCGTGGTGCAGGCTTCCTTGACCCGGCCCTGCCCCGGCTCGCTGATCTCGAAGAGCGCCGTCACATCTCCACCGCGCGCCCCTCCACCTCGTCGAGGTAGCGGGCGTAATAGCGCATCCGCGCCAGCAGCTCGGCGGCCTGGCCGAGGTCGCCGCCCTGCTGCACCAGGTCGCGCACCTGTCGCAGCGTCCGGTCGCGCTTCTCGCGCACGCCCTGGGCCAGCGCGTCCAGGGGCTCTCCCGACGCCTTCGCCTCCACCAGCCGCTCGCGGTCCTCCATCGTCTCTTCGAGGAACTCCGGCGACATGACCGGATCGCCGCGCACGCCGCGCAGCGCGAGCACGTGCTCGGCCCGCCGCACGGGATCCTTGAGCGTCTTGTAGGCGTCGTTGAGCAGCGTCGTCTGCTCGAGCGAGAAGCGCCTTTCCTGGGGAGTGGCGCGCGCGAAGCGATCCGGGTGCAGCTTTCGCGAGAAGACGCGGAATCGATCGTCCAGCCCGTCAGGCTCGTCGAAGGAAGGCGAAAGACCCAGGATCGCGAACTTGTCTGCCTGCGCGCCGGCGGCAGGAGGTGGCTGGACCTTGCCGCAGGCGGGGCAAAGCGGCTCGGCAGCCGCGTGCTCGACACCGCAGCTCCAGCACGTCCGCGCGCTCATAGGGGACCTAGACCGAGAAGCTTTCTCCGCAACCGCACTCGCTCTTGACCTGCGGGTTGACGAACTTGAAGCCCTTCTGCTGGAAGGTGTCGACGAAATCGAAGGTGGTGCCGTTCAGGTAGATGAGGCTCTTCGGGTCCACGTAGACCCTGGCGCCCTCCACCTCGAAGACCTGGTCCCGCGCGCGCGGCTGGTCGCAGAACTCGATCACGTAGCTCATTCCCGAGCACCCGCCGCCCTTGACGCCCAGGCGCACGCCACTCTCCGGGGTGGTCTGCGACCGCCTCGCGAGCTGCGCCTTGATCTGCTGCGCCGCGCGCGGGGTGACGTTGACGCGAGGTTCAGCCATCGGCTCTCTTCTCCTCTGCCTTCGCCTCCGCCTGGGGGGCGAGGCCCTTCTTCTTCTTCCAGTCGGCGATGGCGGCCTTGATCGCGTCCTCCGCCAACACCGAGCAGTGGATCTTCACCGGCGGCAGCGCCAGCTCCCTGGCGATCTGCGTGTTCTTGATGGTCAGCGCCTCGTCCACCGACTTGCCCTTCACCCACTCGGTGATGAGCGAGCTCGATGCGATGGCCGACCCGCAGCCGAAGGTCTTGAACTTGGCGTCCTCGATCCTGCCGTCGTCGCCGATCTTGACCTGAAGCCGCATCACGTCGCCGCAGGCAGGCGCGCCGACCAGGCCGGTGCCCACGTTCGGGTCGCTCTTGTCCATCGTCCCGACGTTGCGCGGGTTCTCGTAGTGGTCCAGCACCTTGTCGCCGTAAGCCATGTCGTCTCCCTTACTTCAATTTGGATGCCACAGGTCCGCATTCGGAGCGGAACCCGCGAAACCACTCGGCTAATGGGCCGCCCACTCGATCTTCGAGAGGTCGATCCCTTCCTTGGCCATCTCGTACAGGGGGCTCATCTCGCGCAATTTCTGCACCTGCCCCACGACATATTTGCCGACGTAGTCGACCTCCTCCTCGGTGTTGAAGCGGCCGATGCCGAAGCGGATGGAGGTGTGGGCGAGGTCCTCGCTCACGCCGCACGCCCGCAGCACGTAGGAGGGCTCCAGCGAGGCGCTGGTGCAGGCGGAGCCCGAGGAGACGGCCACGTTCTTGATCGCCATCATCAGCGCCTCGCCCTCGACGTACGCGAAGCTGACGTTCAGGTTGCCGGGCAGGCGCTCGGTAGGATGGCCGTTCAGCTCGAGGTGGTCCAGATGCTGGAAGAGATAATCCTGGAGCCGCCTGCGCAGCGCGTAGGTGCGCTGCGACTCCTCGGGCATGAGCTTCTGCGCCAGCTCGGCGGCGGCGCCGAAGCCGACGATGCCCGGGACGTTGAGCGTGCCGGAGCGCATGCCGCGCTCGTGGCCGCCGCCGTCGATGATGGGCGCGATGCGCACGCGCGGCTTGCGCCGCACCCAGAGCGCGCCGATGCCCTTGGGCCCGTAGATCTTGTGCCCGCTGAGCGAGGCCATGTCGACCTTCATCTGCTCCACGTCGAAGGGCACCTTGCCGACGCCCTGGACCGCGTCCACGTGGAAGAGCACGCCCTTCTCGCGGGTCACCTCGCCGAGCTGGGCGATGGGCTGGACCGTGCCGATCTCGTTGTTCGCCAGCATCACCGAGACGAGGATCGTCTTGTCGGTGATCGCCTCGCGAAGCTGCTGGGCGGAGATGCGGCCGTACTTGTCGGTGGGCAGGTAGGTGACTTCGAAGCCCTGGCGCTCGAGCCGCTTGGCGGTATCCAGCGTCGCCTTGTGCTCGGTGCGCACGGTGATGATGTGGTTGCCCTTCTCCCTGTAGAACTCGGCAGCGCCCTTGAGCGCGAGGTTGATGCTCTCGGTGGCGCCGGAGGTGAAGACGATCTCCTTCTCGCTGCCGCCGATGAGCCGGGCGATCTGCTCGCGGCCGCGGTCCACGGCTTCCTCCGCCCTCCACCCGAAGGGATGGCTGCGCGAGGCGGCGTTTCCGAACTCCGTCGTGAGATAGGGCATCATCGCTTCCAGCACCCGCGGATCGAGCGGGGTGGTGGCGTTGTTGTCCATGTAGATGGGAAGCTGGATGGCCATGCCGATGGTTTCCTGGGCAGCGAGGAACGACAATGTGGACTGGACTGGTCTATTATAACCCCGCCTGCGGCGGGTCAAGGCGGGCGACGTTAGGATGGCAGCGATGAAGAAATGGCTCCCCCGGCTCCTGCTCGCCCTGGCGGTCGGCATTCTGCTCCCGGTGCTGCCGACGCTTCTGACGCAAGGCGTCGGAAATGGCGCCGACCTGTCCGGCCGGCTGGGCCTGGCCGGAGGCGTCTCCGCAGCCACCTTCGCGGTGCTCTTTCTCGGCGGCTTCCTCACCAGCCTGACGCCCTGTGTCTACCCGCTCATCCCCATCACGGTGGGCATCTTCGGCGCGCGCCAGGCGGAGAAGCGAGCCCGATCCGTCGCGCTGTCGGCCACCTACGTGGGCGGCATCGCCGCCATGTACTCCGGCCTCGGGCTCTTCGCGGCGCTCTCGGGCAAGGCCTTCGGCACGGTGCTCTCGTCTCCCTGGGTGGTCGCGGTGCTCGCGGTCTTCCTGCTGGCGCTCGCCGCCAGCATGTTCGGCGCCTTCGAGATCGCGCTCCCGCACGGCCTGCAGCAGAAGCTCTCCGGCGTGCGAGGCACCGGCTTCGGCGGCGCGTTCGCCATGGGCCTCGTCGCCGGCGTGATCGCCGCTCCCTGCACCGGCCCGGTGCTCGCGGGGGTGCTGGCGTACGTGGCCACGCAAAGGAACGCCGTGCTCGGCTTCTGGATGCTCTTCACCTACGCCGTGGGCATGGGCCTGCTCTTCTTCGTCCTCGGCGCCACCTCGCTGCGGCTGCCGCGCAGCGGCGCCTGGATGGAGACGGTGAAGAGCGTGCTCGGCATCGCGCTGCTCGCCGCAGCCGTGGCGCTGCTCCTGCCGCTCTTGCCCCGCGCCGGCGTGCTGCCCCTGGGCGCGCGCACCGTGGCGGCGTTCGCCGGCGTCCTCGCCTTCGCCGGCGTCCTCGCCGGCGCTCTCAGCCTCTCCTTCCACGGCGACGGGCGCGAGAAGGCGATGAAGCTCGGCGCGCTCGTGCTCCTGCTCGCGGGAGTGGGCCTGCGCTTCGGCTGGCTGGGCGCGCCCCGGACCGACAAGTCGTTCGAGATTCCCTGGCTGCACGACGAGAGGCTGGCGGTGCAGCAGTCGCGCGCGAGCGGGAAGCCGCTGCTCATCGACATGGGCGCGGAATGGTGCGCCGCCTGCAAGGAGCTGGACCTGCACACCTGGACCGATCCCACGGTGGCGCGCGAGGTCACCGACAAGTTCGTGCCGCTCAAGGTGGACGCCACCGAGCAGACGGAGGAGATCGACCGGGTCATGCAGAAGTACGACGTGGCCGGGCTGCCCACCGTCTTGATGATGGCCTGCAAGGACGACCGCACGCCCGAGTGCGCCGTGCCCGGCGATGGCTTCGCCCGGGTCACCGGCTTCCTGCCGCCCTCGGAGATGCTGCAGCGGCTGAGGCGAGCTGAATGAAGCTCGCGCTCGTGGCGCTCTTCTTCGCCGCGGCCTGCAGCCATGGCGATGCGGAGCTGCGCGCCGAGCAGGCGAAGACGCGGCACTACCGCGACGCGTACGAGACGCAGGCGCAAGAGGTGCAGCAGCTGAAGAAACGCGTCGCCGAGCTCGAGCAGCAGGGCTGCCGCTAGCGCACCGCCGTCGAGGTTACGTAAATTCGAGCGCCGATCAGCGGCGCGCTGCTTCCTCGCTCGTGGGTTGAATACGGCTCGGTATTCGCCCTCCTCGCTCGTCGCATCGCTTGCTCCTCGGCGCTCTCGGTTTTGACGCCACCTCGACGGCGCTGCACTCGATCAGCGGTGCTCGTCGGTCAGGAGCGGCTGCAGCGCCCTGCGGACCGCGGCGAGCAGCGACTCCGGCGCGAACGGCTTCTCCACGAACGCCTCGCAGGCGAGCTCCTGCGCGGCCGCCGCGACTTCCCGGTCTGCGGAGAAGAGCACGACGCGCGGCGCGAGCCCGAGTGCGCGCACCGCGGCGAGCAGCGCCCGGCCGTCCATGTCCGGCATGCGCAGGTCCAGCACGATGACGTCGGGCGGATCCTGCTTGACCTTGGCGAGCGCGATCCTGCCCCCGCCCGCCCAGTCCGCCTCGAAGCCATGCTCGGCCAGGAACTCGGCCATCATCCGCGCGATGGGCTCGTCGTCGTCCACCACCAGGACGCGCCCCTCCGCGCCGTTGCGCCGGCCCAAGAGCGGCGCGCGCAAGGGCAGCTGGAGCACGAACGCGTGCGGCTCCGCCCGCAGCGACCCGCCGTGGAGCTCTGCCGTCTTGCGCGCGACGGCGAGGGCCATCCCCAGGCCCTGCCGCTGCGCCGGCGCCGCTTCCCAGCGCGGATCGAGCGCGTGCTCCGGTTCCGCCAGCGCGTCGCCCGACCACAACACGCGCACCTCCGCGTGCCCCGCGTGCCGGGTCGCCTCGATGGTCACCGGCCCGAGCGACCGCCCGCGCAGCACCATGGCCGCGAGCGCCCGCTCGATGCGCTCGCGGTCGGCCACCAGCGGGAGCGCCGGCTCCACGTGCGACTCGACGTCTCCATCGGCGCCCAGCCGCCGCAGCGCGCGCCGCGTCGCCTCCACCAGCTCCGCCATCTCGCAGGGCTCCTGGTGCAGGACGAAGCGTCCGGTCTCGATGCGCGACACTTCGAGCATCTCTTCGAGCAGCAGGTGGAGCCGCTCCGCCTGCCGCTCCAGCACCTGCACGTGGCGCGGATCGCAGGGCTCGCCCTTCTCCAGCCGGCGCGCGAGCGAGTAGGAGAAGCCCTTGATGCTCGTCAGCGGCGTCTTCAGCTCGTGCGCGGCGAGGCTGAGGAAGCGATCCTTGCGCGACTCGCGCTCGGCGGCGGCCAGCACGGCGCCGGCGCGGGCCAGCAGAGGCGCGAGAGGGCGCAGATCGCGCAGGCCGCCGTCGAACTGCAACCCGAGCGCCCCCACCACGTGATCGTGCGCGCGCAGCGGAACGCCTGCAGAGGAGTCCGCCCATTCCACTCCGCCGCTCGCGAGGCACCTGGCAACCGGATCCTGCGCCACGCCCGCTCCGTCGCAACCGAGCAGCTGCAGTCCCGCCGCCGTTCGCAGGTGGACGGCCGCGCCCGCCGCCCCGGAAATCCGCCTGGCAATGCGGGCGATGCGTTCGGCGAGCTGCCGCGTCGTCTCCCCTTCGAGGGCGGCGTCGGCGAGCTGCGTCGCGGCGCCGGAAGCCTGGAAGGATGCCTCGATCCGTTGCTGCAGCGACAAGACCCTGGAGAGGAACCGGAAGAGCGGCGCCTGGATGGTATTGCGCACCGATTCGCGAACGATGCGTGTCTGATTCCGGACCTTCTGCAATCCCGTCCGGCTGGCATCGCGCAGGCGCGGGAGCGCCGACCCGGCGGGCGACGCGGCCGGACGCCGTACCCATGCGGCCCAGAAATGCTCTCGCTGTGCAGGGCGCAGGTCCAGCAACGATAGCTCCGGGAATGGGTGTCCATTGTGGGACCCCCACGGCGCAATCTGGGCACGCCCGGCTGGCCGCGAAACTGGGCGCACGAGGGAGCGCACGCGGCGCGGCGGTGGCACGCGGGGTGCACGAGGGCCCGCGACGGTCGATTTCCGGACGTGGCCCCGGGGGTGCGTTTGTCCTGCTTGCTTGCGACGCTCTGGCTCCTCGCTGCTCCTGCCGGTGGAGGGGAACCCGGGCTTCTCGCCGCGCAGGAGGCAGCGGCGCGCGTCGCCGGCGGGTCCGGGGCAGAGGATGCCGCTCGCCTCGCGCGCGCCCGGAAGGCCCACTGGGCGCCGCAGCTTCGCGCGCAGGGAGGGGAGCGCGAAGACGAGCGGCTGCGAGAAGGCGAATTCCGGGCCGCGCCCGTGCGCGAGCAGGACGCGGGTGCGGGGCGCAACTGGTCGGTGACGTTGAGCTGGGACTTCGCGCAGCTGATCTTCGCGCGCGAGGAAACCCAGCTGGCGCTCGCCCACGCCCGCCTCGCGCGTGCGCGGCGTGAGGCGGCGGAAAAGGCGGCGGCGCTGTGGATCGAGCGCCGGCAAGCGCGCGCGGTGTGGCTGAGGGTGCGCACGCAGGAGGCCTGCTTCGAGGTGCTGCGGCTGACTGCGGAACTGGACGCGCTGACCGCAGGGCTGTTCCACGACGTCGCGGAGCGCGAGGAGAGCGCCTGCGCGGGAGGTGAAGGGAGATGAGCTGGACGCGCGTGAGCGCGCTCTTGCCGGCGGCGCTGGCGGCGTGCGCGAATGTTCCGGGGTTCGGGGAGGCGCAGGATGGGGGGTCGGACCCTGCGGTCGCCTCCGTCGCTCCGGCGCCGGGCCCGGTGGATTCGTCCGCGGCCTTCGTCGTGACGTTCTCGGCGGCCATGGACGAAGGCCAGATCCTCGCCGCATCGGGGCGCAGCGAGACGGTGGCCCTCGCCGCGGAGGCCGACGCGGAGCGCGCCGCGGCGGCCATGGAGCACCCGCAACTTTCGGCGCACGAGCGCGAGCTGCTCGTCGCCGCCTCCGCCGAGGTGTCGCCGGATCGGAGAGCGCTCACCCTCACACCCGACCAGCCGTTGCCGGCGGGCGGTTACGTCCTGCTCGTGTCGCCTCGCCTGAAGGATGACGTCGGACGGCATCTCGCCGCGGCGCGCTACGCGTTCGAGGTGGCTGCCGCACCGGCGACAACCTCCGCGCAGCTGGTCTGGCCCCCCGCGGGAGGGGAGGCGCCGGCAAACCTCGCGGTCGTCCGCGCATATGCCGCGGCCGGCCGTCTCTCCCTCGTCGGATCGCAAGGCGAGGCCATCGCCGCAGCCGAGGCGCACGGAGCCGTCGCGCTGCAACTCGCTGCGCCACTCCGGAGCGGCGAGACGTATGCGCTCTCGCTCGATGGCACCGCCGACGAGAAGCAGGCATTCCGGGTCGCGACCTGCGCTCGCAGCGCGCCGCCGGCATTGCAGGGCGGAGCGGCGCAGCTCAGCGTGCGCGACACGGCGGTCACCGCCGCGGTGGTTCTCGACTGGCCGGTGCACCTCACCGTCGAGGTGGCCGATGCGTCGGGAGCCACGTTCGCGTCGGAAGAGGACGTTCAATGCGCGCCTGCCGTGTGCGGGCCGCAGAGCTTCGTCTGCGCCGCTTCCGTCCGCATCGACGGGCTCGCTCCGGCGACGGATTACCTCTTGGCCGTCACCGCCGCCGACGACTTCGGCCACACGCTGCGCGGGCCGCCGCAGCGGTTCAGCACCCTGGCTCCGCTGCCGAAGCTGGTCCTCACGGAGGTCATGGCCTCCGGAACGGCGGGCGAATACGTGGAGATCGCCAACTTCGGGCCGGGTGCGGCCGACCTGGGCGCCCTCGCGCTGCAGGGCCCGGACGGGGTCCTGCGGCCGGTGCTGGCGGTGGCGCCGCCCTTGCCGGTGGTCCTCGCTCCGGGTGCCCGGGCGCTCGCGGTCGGAGCGTCGTTCGACGCGACGCTCTATCCCACGCTCCGTCCGGGCATCCCGGTCCTGCGCGCATCGACCCAGCGCCTGCTCGGCCGTGGGCTGTCCGACGCGGCAGCCCCTTCATTCGCGCTGATGACGTCGACGCCCGCGCCCGTGGAGCTGTCGCGATTCCCCGGCGGGGGGCCGTGCGGCAGCGGGCAAAGCCTGCAGCGCGATGAGTCGGTGGCGCCCGCAGAGATGGCCGGCTGGAAGTGCGGAGCGCAGGGTGGAACGCCCGGCGCCCCGCCCTGACCGTCTGGATCCAGCCCGGGTGGCGTGTTAGACCGCGCGCTGCCTTTGCAGAGGAGCGCCGCCATGTCCGGCCATAACCGGTGGACCAAGATCAAGCGCAAGAAGGAAGCGATGGGCGCGACCAAGGGGGCCCTCTTCACCAAGCTCATCCGCGAGGTCACCGTCGCCGCGCGCAACGGCGGGGGCGATCCCGACCACAACGCGCGCCTCCGCTCTGCCGTGCTCGCCGCGCGCGAGGCCAACATGCCCGCCGACAACATCACCCGGGCGATCAAGAAGGGCACGGGCGAGTTGGAGGGAGTCAGCTACGAGGAGCTGACGTACGAGGGATACGGGCCCGGGGGCGTGGCGTTCGTGCTGGAGATCCTCACCGACAACAAGAACCGCACCGCGGGGGACGTGCGGGCGATCTTCACCAAGGGCGGCGGCAGCATGGCGGCATCCGGCGCGGTCGCCTTCCAGTTCGACCGCAAGGGCGTCATCCCGGTGAAGAAGGGTCCCGGCGAGGAGCAGGTGATGGAACTGGCGCTGGACGCCGGGGCGGAGGACGTGGTTCCGGACGGCGAGGGCGGATTCGAGGTGCGCACCGACACCGCGTCGCTGATGCAGGTGCACAAGGCGCTCGAAGGCAAGCTGGCCGTGGGCGCGCCGAGGATGGTCCACCTGCCCAGGACCACCGTCCAGGTCACGGGCGAAACCGCCGAGAAAGTGCTGCGCCTGGTCGAGAACCTCGAGGAGAACGACGACGTCCAGCACGTCTACGCCAATTTCGAGATCGATGACGCGGAGATGGCTGCGCTAGAATCGCGCGCGTGATCGTCCTCGGAATCGATCCCGGCTCGCGGTTCTGCGGCTTCGGCGTCGTCGAGGACGGCGGCGGCGCGCGCCTGCTGCACGTCGCGCACGGGGTCCTTTCGCTGGAGGCGGAGGATCCGGTCGAGCAGAGATTGCGGCTGTTGCACGACGGCCTCGCCCGCGAGCTGCGCCTGCACCGGCCCGCCGTCGTCGCCGTGGAGGACGTCTTCCACGCCCGCAACGCGCGGTCGGCGCTGGTGCTCGGCCAGGCCCGCGGCGTTGCGCTGCTGGCCGCCGCGCAGGCGGGCGCGCGCGTGCGCAGTTTCCCTCCCGCCGTCATCAAGCAGGCGGTGACCGGCACCGGGCGCGCGGAGAAGGAGCAGGTGGGCCGGATGGTCGCCGTGCTGCTCGGCATCACCGTGCAGGGGCGATTCGACGCGAGCGATGCGCTGGCGGCGGCCATCTGCTGCGTCCTGCGCGGGAACGACCCCGAAGTCGCCGCGCGAAGATCTCGCGGCGACTGGCGGGCGGCGCTGGCGCGGCGGTTCGCGAAATGATCGCGCGCCTCGATGGCGTGCTGCTCGAGAAGAGGGGGGACGCGGCCGTGCTCGACGTCCAGGGTGTGGGGTACCTCGTGCACCTCTCGCTCCAGTCGATGGGCCGCCTGCCGCCGGAAGGAGGCCGCGCGCAGCTCCGCTGCTACACCCACGTGCGCGAGGACGCGCTGCAGCTCTTCGGATTCCTCACCGCGGAAGAGGAAGAGCTCTTCCACCTGCTCATCGGCGTCTCCGGGGTGGGTCCGAGGCTGGCGCTCAACGTGCTGTCGGGGATGCCCGCGCAAGAGCTGGCCATCGCCATCCTCCACGGCGAGCTCGCGCGGCTCACCAGGATCCAGGGCGTCGGCAAGAAGACCGCGGAGCGCCTCGTCCTCGAGCTCAAGGACAAGATCAAGACCAGCGGGCTGGCGGCGGCGCCCACAGCGCGCCCCGCCGCCGAGCCGTCGGAGGCGCTGCTCTCCGCGCTGGTCAACCTGGGCTACCGCCCCGCCGCCGCCGAGCGGACCGCCGAGCAGGTGCGACGCGCCCTGGGGCCTTCGGCGCCGCTGGAAGACCAGCTTCGCGAGGCCCTGCGCCTCATCGCCGGAGCGGGGTGAAGCGCGATCGAGGCGCGCCGCGGCCGCCTACTTCACGGTGAGGGTGCCGACCATCTCCGGGTGCAGCGTGCAGCGGTAGGAGAACTTGCCCTTCTTGTTGGCCTTCCACTTGTAGCTCTGGCCCGGGTCCAGGTTCTTCGACCAGAAGACGTGCTTGTTCTCGCGCACGTTGTGCGGCACCACGTCGACGTTCTTCCATTCCACCACGTCGCCGCGCGCGACTTCGAGCTCCTTGGGGTCCCAGGCGACGCCGCGCCCGCTGACCACGTGCGTCTTCGCCGAGGCGGCGCCGGCCACGAACAGGGCCAGCGCCGCCGAGACTGCCGTGCGTCGCATCAATCTCCTCACTTCGACATCGAGTCTTGAACCTGCTTCGCATGGTCGAGGTGCTGCGCCACCACGCCGCGCACGCTCTGGAGAAGCGACTTGAGATCGGCGTTCTGCGCGGAGGGGATCAATGCCTTGTCCAGGGCATCGAGCACCTGCTGGTGATAATCGACCTCGTGGTCGATGTACGCCTTGTCGAACGCCTTGCCCTTGAGCTTCTTGAGGTTGGCGATGTTCTCCTTGCCACCCTGGGTGAGGGACTTCGAGGTGTCGTTCTCCTCCGGCGTGACGCCCAGCTTCTTGACCAGCTGGGTCGCCTGCTTGATGGCGGAGGTGTGGTCGCGGATCATGTCGTTCGCGAACTTCTTCACCTTCGCGTTCTTGCTCTTCGTCTTCGCGAGCTTGCCCGCATCGACGTCCACCTTGTTCGCGGCCACCGCCACCGCGGCGATCTGCGGATCCGACATGCTGGCGCCGCCGCCGCCGGCCTCGCTGCCGCCGCCGGTGCTGCCGCCGCCGCTGCTGCCCGCGTCCATGTCCGCCGAGGCCATCATCTGCGATCCCGCGTCGGCCATGTCGTTCATCGCGCCGGAGGCCGCGGAGCTCGCCGCGCCATAGGCCGAGGCGCCCGCGTCCGCCATGCTCTCTCCCGCCGACTGCATGCCGGAGGAGGCGGTGTTCGCGGCGCTGCTCGCCGACTGCCCCATCTCGCGACCCATGCTCGCGCCGGCATCCGCCATGCCGGACATGCTGCCACTCATTCCGCCGTCGCCTTCCATTCCTGGCCCGGCGCTGCCGCCGGCCGTGGACGACTTGCAGCCGGATCCGATTGCAAATGCCGCGGCGGCGCAGAGCGCCAGAGGCAGCAGCTTCCCGAGAAATCCCGTAGAGCGCATGTGCGTGTACCTCACGAAAGTGAACCGCGAGCACCCTCTAGCAGGAGGTGAGGGCTGCGCGTCAACTGGCAAAAGGCTCTGTTCACCAAGCAAAGTTCGCCTCGCCGCTGTGGTAGCGTGCCGCCGGATGCGCGAAGACCCACCGGACGACCGCCCCATCGCCTCCTCCGCCTCCGGCGACGACGCGCGCTTCGATCTGACGCTGCGGCCGCGCAGCTTCGCCGAGGTGGTCGGACAGCGCGCGCTGATCGACAACCTCAAGGTCTTCGTCAAGGCGGCCGCGGCGCGCAAGGAGCCGCTCGATCACGTGCTCTTCTGCGGTCCTCCCGGCCTCGGCAAGACCTCGCTCGCCCACGTGATCGCGAGCGAGCTGGGGGCGCAGATCCACGTCACCAGCGGGCCGGCGCTGGAGCGCAAGGGCGATCTCGCGGGCATCTTGACGAATCTCGCGGCCAATGACGTTCTCTTCATCGACGAAATCCATCGGATGAATCCGGCGATCGAGGAGAACCTGTATCCCGCGATGGAGACCTTCACCTTCGACATCGTGATCGGCGACGGCGCGGGAGCGCGCGCGCTCAAGCTTCCCTTGAAGCCGTTTACGCTGATTGGCGCAACCACCCGCACCGGCCTCCTGACCGGGCCCTTGCGCGACCGCTTCGGCATCGTCAGCAGGCTCGAGTACTACCCGGCCGCGGAGCTGGAAGAGATCGTGCGGCGGTCGGCGCAGAAGCTGTCGGTGAGGCTGGGGGAAGGCGGCGCCGCCGAGATCGCCCGGCGCGCCCGCGGCACTCCCCGCATCGCCAACCGGCTGTTGCGCCGGGTGCGCGACTTCGCCGAGGTGGAAGGAGACGGGGCGGTGTCGCGGAGCGTCGCCGACAAGGCGCTGCGGCGGCTGGAGGTCGACGCCTGCGGGCTCGACTCGATGGACCGCAAGATCCTCACCAGCCTGATCGAGAAGTTCGGCGGCGGTCCGGTGGGGCTGGAGACTCTGGCCGCGGCCACCGGCGAGCGCGCGGACACCATCGAAGACGTCTACGAGCCGTACCTGCTCATGGAGGGGTACCTCGCGCGCACGCCCCGCGGCCGGGTGGCCACCGCCCGCGCCTTCGAGCACCTCGGCCGCAAACCGCCCGCCGGCCTGCAGGGTTCGCTGCTCTGATGCAACCCTCCGGCGAAAGGCGCTCCTTCGCGCAGGACTTCTTCTTCCAGCTGATGCGCGATTCGCAGCGCGTGCGCGCCGTCTACATGGCCGAGCGCGAGCGCTGGATCCGCTCGCTGCAGATCTCGGGGCGCGAGGAGATCCTCTTCGAGCTGGAGATGCTCCTGCGCGGCATCGACCGCTTCTTCAACCTGCGCAACCTCTTCGGCGACGCGCAGCCACCGCAGGATCGCGACTGGCGCGAGGAGCTGAAGGCGACCCGGGACGCGGTGCACCGCAGCGTGCACCTCTCGCGGAAACTGATCGCGCAGCCGCAGGAGCAGGCGCTCCTCTTCCGCAACTTCGTCGAGGGATCGCTTCCGGACGATCGCGCGCGGGCGCGCCTCGGCGCCGAGCTGCGCGAGCAGCGCACGCCGGAGGAGAGCCTGTTCCTCCTGCGCTCGGGGCTGGCGGCGCACCAGGGCATCCTCGACCACCTGCTGCGGCTGGATACGGCGCCGCAGTCGCTGTTCGTCGACGTGGGCCGCGCCCTGCAGCACGAGCTCTTCGTCTCCCGCTACTTCTGCCCGCCGGCGGCGCTGGAGTTCCGCGCCGAGTACGATCGCATCGGATCGGTGCTGCTGCTGGAAGGTCTGCGGCTGCTCGACGACGAGCGCAAGCGCAAGGCGTTCGCCCTGGCGCTGCTCGCCTCCTTCCGCGCGCTGCGCAGCCTGCGCTACGTGCCCTCCCCGCCGGTGCCGCACACGCGCCGGGTGCTGGTGATCCTGTCGCTCGTGCGCAGCGAGCTTTCGGCGCTGGTCGCCTACCTCGAGAGCGATCTCCCGCGCCTCTGCGCAAACGTCCCCGGCGTGGCCGCGGCGGCCGCGGCCGGCAAGGCGGCGGCGCAGCAGATCCGCGACATGCTCGCGGGCGTGCCGCCCATCCTCGCCCAGCCGCTGACCGACCGCGAACAGCTCGACCAGCAGCGCGACAGGCTGGTCGCGGCGACCAAGCAGTGCGTGGGCGTATTGGCCAACGCGCTCGACCCGGCGATGGGCTTCTACGCGCTCTTCGAGGACGATTCCGCCCGCACCGACCAGAGCGAGCGCCTGCGCAAGGACCTGTGGGTCTTCCGCGAGATGTGCCGCTACACCGCCCGCGCCCTGGAGCAGCCAGGCGCCACTCCCGACGCCGCCGAGCCGCTGCGGCGCTACGCCACCGAGTTCCGCGACGTGGGCTACCAGCTGCTGCGCCACTCCGACCGCGAGCTCTTCGACCGCTTCCTCGACCTGCTCGAAGGATGGTCGGGACGAAGGGGGGAGAGCACCGCCATCCGGTTGCAGCGATTGCGCGACGACTGCCAGCGCTTCGCGGAGATCCTCGACCGGGCGCTCGATCTGGTCTCCGGCCGCACCGAGCTCGCGCGCATTCCCATCGACGAGGCGAGCTATCAGGAAGCGCTTGCCAAGGCGCAAAAGGGACGGTAAGGGAGGCAACCGTTTACCAACGACCGCGACACGCGTGTCGTGCTTCTGAAGGGCAGCGAACGGCGCCCGGCGGCGCCGGCAGGGCAGGAAGCGACGCAGGCGTGCGGAGTCACTACATTTTCATCCTCCGGGTGCGCCCCCGGCATGGAAGTTGCTGAATCCTGGCGGTTGCTGCGCCGCGGTATCCTACGGAGGAGACGCAAGAACGATGGATCTCCACCCCTTCCGCCAGAGGACATTCAGGCAGCGCGCATCCCTGTCCGGCATCGGCCTCCATTCCGGCGCGAAGGTCCGGCTGACCTTGTCGCCCGCGCCGGTGGACAGCGGCGTCCTCTTCGTCCGCGACGGCCTCGAAGTCCCCGCCCTCGCCGAGTTCGTGGTCGACACCAACATGAACACGTCGGTGGGCCGCGAGGGCGTGCGCATCGGCACCGTCGAGCACCTGCTCGCGGCGCTTGCGGGCTGCGGCATCGACAACGCGCGCGTCGAGGTGGAAGGGCCGGAGATCCCCATCATGGACGGAAGCTCCGAGCCGTTCGTGGGGCTGGTGCGCGAGGCCGGCGTGCACGAGCAGCGGGCCGCGCGCCGGTATCTGCTGGTTCGCAAGGCGGTGGGGGTGTCCGACGGCGACAAGCTGGCGCGCCTGTCGCCGGCGCGGGGCAAGTTCTCGGTCAACTACACCATCGACTTCCGCCATCCTCTCATCACCGACCAGAGCTATCGCATGGAGGTGAACGAGAAGTCGTTCCAGAAGGAGATCGCGCGCGCCCGCACCTTCGGGTTCAAGCGCGACGTCGAACGGCTGCACGAGGCCGGGCTGGCGCGCGGCGGATCGCTGGAGAACGCCGTCGTGGTGGATGATTTCAACATCCTCAATCCCGACGGGCTGCGCTTTCCCGACGAATTCGTGCGCCACAAGATCCTCGACGCGCTGGGCGACCTCTCGCTGCTGGGCATGCCGGTGATCGGGCGGTTCACGGCGGTGAAGTCCGGCCACGCGCTCAACCACCAGCTGGTGCGGCGCGTCCTCGCCGAGCCGGACGCCTGCGAAGTCGTGCAGCCCCGCGCCGAGGACGAGCTGCACGCCCTTCAGGAGAGCCTGCTTCCCGTGCTGGCTCTCGAAGAGCAGGTCGCGTAAGGCTTTTTCCCGCGCGCATTCGGCGGCGGCCGTCGTGCAATGTAATCAGATGTAATCGCACTCGCCTTGCGCTCAATGGCCGGGTTGGGGTCTACTTCTGCTCGTCCGGGCAAGCCGGGCGACACTGCGGAGCGCGCCCTGGCCGAGTCCTCCATCATCATCCCCGTACCGGGGCGCGAAGCCGCGGAGCACAAGCGCGCTGCCGAGGCTCCGCAGCTCGCGGAGGACTCCTATCGCCTGCTCTTCGATCACAGTCCCCAACCGATGTGGGTCTACGACGTCGCGACGCTGCGCTTCGTGGCGGTGAACCAGGCCGCGGTGGACCGGTACGGCTATGCGCGCGAGCAGTTCGCGCAGATGACGGTCGCCGAGCTGCGCCTCGAGGACGACGTGGCGCTGGACGCGGACGCGGGGGAGGCGGGCGCTGCAGGCCGTGCCGTCCGCCGCCACCGCACCGCGGGCGGCGAGCTGCTCGACGTGGAGATCACCGCGCACGCGCTCACCATCGCCGGCCGCGAGTCGCGCCTGGTGATCGCCGCCGACGTCACCGAGCGGCTGCGGGCGCAGCAGAAGCTCTGGCACGCGGCCTTCTACGACGCGCTCACCGGGCTGCCCAATCGTTCCCTGTTCATGGAGCGGCTGGGGCAGGCGCAGGCGCGCGCGCGGGGCCGGTCCGGCAACGCCTTCGCCGTGCTCTTCCTCGATCTCGACCGCTTCAAGGTGGTGAACGATTCCATGGGGCACCGCGCCGGCGATCAGCTCCTCGTCGCCGTCGCGCGCAGGCTCGACCGCATCCGCCGCGCGGGCGACACCGTGGCCCGCCTGGGCGGAGACGAGTTCGGCTTCCTCATCGAGGGCGTGGACGAGGCCGCTGCCGCGGGGCGGGTGGCCGACCGGGTGCAGCGCGAGGTTTCCCAGCCGTTCGAGATCGGCGGGCAAGAGGTCTTCACCTCCGCGTCCATCGGCATCGCCCTGGGCGGGACCAGCGAGCATCGCCCCGAGGATCTCCTGCGCGACGCGGATACGGCCATGTATCGCGCCAAGGCGCTCGGCGTCGCCCGCTACGCGGTTTTCGACGTCAGCATGCACGATCACGCGGTGGCGCGGATGCAGATGGAGAGCGACCTGCGCCGCGCCGTCGAGCGCGGCGAGCTGCGGGTGCACTACCAGCCGGTGGTCGCGCTGCAGTCCGCCCGCATCACCGGCTTCGAGGCGCTCGCGCGCTGGCAGCACCCCGGCCGCGGGCTGGTGGCGCCGCGCGAGTTCATCTCGCTTGCGGAGGACACCGGGGTCATCGGCGGGCTGGGCCGCTGGGTCCTGCTCGAGGCATGTCGCCAGATGGCCGCGCTGCGGCTCGCGCATCGGCTTGATCTCGCCCTGGCGGTGAACGTCTCCGGCAGGCAGATCCTGCAGGCGGACTTCGTGGAGCAGATCCGCCAGGTGCTGGAGCAGACCGGCTTTCCGGCGAACCAGCTGCGGCTGGAGGTGACGGAGACGGTGCTGCTGGAGAACGAGGCGGCCGCCTCCCGCTGCCTGCACGCGCTCCGGCAGATGGGCGTCAAGCTCGCCATCGACGACTTCGGGACCGGGTATTCGTCGTTGATGTGGCTGCACCGCATGCCGGTGGACGTGCTCAAGATCGACGCTTCCTTCGTCGCCGGAATGGCCGACGACGATCGCAACCGCCGCATCGTCGACGCCATCCTTTCGCTCGGGCGCAACCTCGGCGTGGAGGTGATCGCGGAGGGCGTGGAGACGGCGCAGCAGGCGCAGGCGCTCTACCGGCTGGGCTGCACCGCGGTGCAGGGCTTTCTCTTCAGCGAGCCGGTGGAACACGCAGACGCGGCGCGCCTGCTCGCGACGGAAAGCCCGTTCACGCTGCAGGCGCGCAAGCTGCACGCGAATTGACCATCCCGGGCAGCGGCGCGGGCTGCCGCCGGATCTTCACCCCGGCTTTGCGTCGGTGAGCCCCAGGCGCGCCTTGCGATGCTCCTTGAGCATGCACCGGTCCATGGCGACGAACAGCCCCGCTTCCTGCGCGCGCTCGGCCGCGGCCTCGTCGACGACGCCCTCCTGCATCCAGACGGCGGGCAGGCCCAGCGCAATCGCCTCGTCCACGTGGGCGCCCGCCGCAGAGCTCTTGCGGAAGATCTCCACCGCGTCCACCGCGAAAGGGATGTCCGAGAGCCGCGCATAGGCCTTTTCGCCGAGGATGTCGCCTCCTCCGGGCCGCACCGGCACGATGCGGTACCCGACCGACTGCAGGTACATCGCGACGCTGTAGGAAGGGCGATCCGGGTCCGGAGAGAGGCCCACCACGGCGATGGTCCGGATCCGCTGGAGCAGCGCCTTGATCTCGGCGGCGCTGGGGTTCAGGAACGCCACGCGGCTCCCGGTTGTTGACGGATGACCCGCGCCCGCCTACGGTGCGCGGTCCCCGGATTTGGAGACTCGCATGAAGAGCCGTACTTTGCACGCATTGGCCGTTTCTGCACTGTTCTTCGTTGCCTGCAAGACAGGCGGAGGAGCGCCCGCAGGCAAGGCCGGGTCGGCGCTCTCGCTCGATCCGGCCACCAAGGTCGCCGAAGTCGACGGCAAGCCGGTGACCTGGGGAGATCTGCAGGCGGACAAGGAAGTCGGCCCCAAGGTGAAGCAGGCGGAAACGAAGGCGCTCACCGACCTCTACGAACAGCGCAAGGGCGCCGTGGACGAGCTGATCAGCCGCCGGCTCCTCGAGGACGAGGCCAAGGCGAAGGGCAAGACGCTCGAGCAGTGGTTCCAGACCGACTACATGAACACGGTGCCGGAGCCCTCCGACGCGGACGCCAAGGCCTTCTACGAGGAGCACAAGGCGCAGATCCCGCCGGGGCAGAGCTTCGACGACCTCAAGCCGCGCATCAAGCAGGCAGTCAAGCAGCAGAAGCTGCGCGACAACATGACCAAGATGCTCGAGGACCTCAAGACCAAGCACAAGGTCCAGGTCGCGCTGCAGCCGCCGGAACTGCCGCGCGTGGAAGTGGAGGCGAAGGGTCCGTCGCGCGGACCGGAGAACGCCAAGGTGACCATCGTCGAGTTCAGCGACTTCCAGTGCCCGTACTGCGGCCGCGAGTTCCCGGTGATCGAGAAGCTGATGAAGGAGTACGACGGCAAGGTGCGGCTGGTGTTCCGCCACTTCCCGCTCGAGTTCCACCCCTTTGCCGAGAAGGCCGCCGAAGCCGGCGCGTGCGCGCAGGATCAGGGGAAGTTCTGGGAGCTGCACGACAAGATGTTCACCAACCAGGCCAAGCTCGCGGTGGACGACTTGAAGGGGTACGCGAAGTCGATCGGCCTCGACGCGGGCAAGTTCGACAAGTGCCTGGACAGCGGCGAGAAGAAGGCGGTGGTCGAGGAGGACCAGAAGGCGGGCTCCGCCGCGGGCGTCAACGGCACGCCGGCGTTCTTCGTCAACGGCGTGTTCATCAACGGCGCGCAGCCCTACGAGGAGATCAAGCAGACCGTGGATCGGGAGCTGGGCAAGAAGGGGTGACCCGCGATGCGGATGTCGAAATCGTTCACGCCGACGCTCAAGGAGGTCCCGGCGGACGCGACGGTGGCCTCGCACCAGCTGCTGGTGCGGGCAGGGTACATCCGGCAGCTCTCGGCGGGTATATATAGTATACTTCCCCTCGGGCAGCGCTCCCTGCTCAAGATCACCGCCATCGTCCGCGAGGAGATGAACGGCATCGGCGCCCAGGAGTTCTACCTGCCCGCGCTCAACCCGCGCGAGATCTGGGAGGAGTCGGGGCGCTGGACGGTGATGGGCGAGAACATGTTCCGGCTCAAGGACCGCAAGGGAGAGGACCTGTGCCGGGCCATGACCCACGAGGAGATCTTCACCGTGCTCGCGCGGGCGGAGCTGCGCAGCTACCGGCAGCTCCCCCAGGCCTGGTACCAGATCCAGACCAAGTTCCGCGACGAGCCGCGGCCGAAGAGCGGGCTGCTCCGCGTGCGGCAGTTCACCATGAAGGACAGCTACTCCTTCGACCTCGACCGGGCCGGACTGGACAAGGCGTTCGAGGATCACCGCGGCGCGTACGTGCGCATCTTCGGGCGCTGCGGGCTCCGCACCATCCAGGTGGACGCGCATTCCGGCGCGATGGGGGGTTCGGGATCCACCGAGTTCATGGTCCCCACCGATGCCGGCGAGGACCTGATCGCCTCCTGCGAGAAGTGCGGCTACGCGGCCAACACGGAAAAGGCCGAGTCGCGCGTCGAGACCCCGGACAGGTACAAGGCGGCGGGCGAGTCGCCTGCGCTGGAGGAGTTTCCCACGCCGGGAGTGGTGACCATCGACGCGCTCGCGGCGAGGCCCTATGGAGTCGCGGCCGACCAGCAGCTCAAGACGCTGGTCTACGTGGGCGACGACCAGCCCCTCGTCGCCATCGTGCGCGGCGACGACCAGCTCAACGAGGCCAAGCTGCAGACGGCGTCGGGAGCCTCGGTGCTGCGGCCGGCGCAGGCGGAAGAGATCCAGGGCTGGCTCGGCGCGCGGCCCGGGTCGCTCGGCGGAGTGGGGCTCGCGGAAAAGAAGAACCTGCGCGTCTTCATCGACCGCCGGCTGGCGGGTCTTTCCGGCCTGGTCACCGGCGCCAACAAGGACGGCTTCCACCTGCGCAACGTGAGCGTCCCGCGCGATCTCGCGCACGCGGCACAGGCGGATCTGCGCACCGTCAATGCCGGCGAGGGCTGCCCCCGCTGCGGCAACCCGCTCTCGGTGGGCAAGGCGCTGGAGGTCGGCCACATCTTCAAGCTCGGCACGCGCTACTCGGAGAGCATGGGAGCGCGGGTGCTCGACGAAGGCGGCAAGGAGACCGCCATCGTGATGGGCAGCTACGGCATCGGCATCGAACGCATCCTCGCCGGCGCGGTGGAGCTGCACCACGACGCGGACGGCATCCGCATGCCGCTGTCGATCGCGCCCTTCCACGTCGCGCTCCTGCCCCTGCAGATGCAGGACGCGGCGGTGAGGGAGGCGGCGGAGAAGCTCTATGCCGCGCTCGGGGAGGCGGGCGTGGAGGCGCTCCTCGACGACCGCGACGAGCGCGCGGGAGTGAAGTTCAAGGACGCCGATCTGATCGGGCTTCCCCTGCGCATCGCCGTCGGGAAGAAGGGCCTCGCCGACGGGAAGGTGGAGTGGAAGCCGCGCGGCGCGGCGCAGGTGGAGCTGGTCGCGCTCTCCGACGTGGTGGCGAGGGCGACGCAGGCGGTGCGCGAGGGCGGGGGAAGGCTCTCGCGGTGAACCGCATCTGCGCGGCGCTCGACGTTCCCGATCCCGCGCAGGCCGCGGTCCTGGCCGGCAAGCTCGCGGGGCACGTGGGCGTCTTCAAGATCGGCCTCGAGCTCTTCGTCGCCCACGGCCGCGCGGCGCTGGACGCGGTCCGCGGTTTCGGCCTGCCCCTCTTCCTCGATCTCAAGCTCCACGACATCCCGCAGACCGTGGCGAGCGCGGCGCGGGGCGTCTCCGCGCTCGGCGTCGAGTACGTCACGGTGCATGCGAGCGGCGGGGCGGAGATGGTGCGCGCGGCCAGGCGCGAGCTGCCGCGCACGAAGCTGCTGGCGGTCACCGCGCTCACCTCGCTGGGCCCTTCGGACCTGGACGCCGTGGGCCTCGCTCGCGACGCGGTGCCGCGGCTGGCGCGGCTGGCGGTGGAGGCCGGCGCGGACGGGGTGGTCTGCTCGCCGCTCGAGGTGGCCGCGTTGCGCGCGCTGCTCGGGCCTTCGCCGCTTCTGGTCGTCCCCGGAATCCGCCCGGCAGGCGCCGCCGCCGCCGATCAGCGCCGCACCGGCACCCCGGCCGAGGCCGTGAGGGCTGGCGCATCGCTCCTGGTGGTGGGCCGGCCGCTGCGCGACGCGCCCGATCCCGGGGCAGCCGCCGACGCGATCGCGCGGGAGATCTCGCAGGCGTAGCCGCGCGCCGCGGCGGTCCGCGCGCCGCGTCGGACTAGCGGCGGTCGCGGTATTTCTCGTCCAGCTTCATGCGCTCCATCTCCGCCTGCCGCGGTGTGGCGCCCCCCGCGCGGCGGGCCAGCTCCGCCAGCATCTTCTGCGCCGACGCGTCAGGGCCGCTTCCGTCCACCCGCCCCTTCAGACGTCCGAACTGGACGTCCCAGGACGCGCCGTAGCTGCGCGACCATTCCTGGAGCTGCTGCACGGTGAAGAGCGCGTCGGCGTACGCCATCAGGGCGTCGTCGTTCGGGTCCACCTCGCGGAACCTGCCCGGATCGGTCTCGTACTCGCCGAGGTAGAGCCGCGCCTCGCCGAAGAGGAACTTGTCCTTTCCGTCGCCGATGGGCCCGTCCGCGGCGTGGACGTGGTTCGGCTCGTTCCACGCGGGGCGCCGGCGCGCATCGCCGACCGCCTCCGCCGCGATGTGGCGGGCGGCATCGTCGGGAACCTTGGCGCGGCTCCGCCAGGCCAGGGCCTGCGGGTCGTCGTGAAACGCGGGCGGCCGCGAAGTGCATGCGAGCACGGCGAAGAGCGGCAGTGCGCAGCGCATGCCGCGACGCTCGCACACTTCGGATCGACCGCCAAGCGGTGTTCGGCTACCGCCCCGGCCGCGGCTGCATGCGCGAGAGGGGGCCGGTGAAGGTGAAGAGATAGCTCCCGTCGCCCTGCCGCGCGTTCTGCATGAATCCCATCATGCCGCGGATGGCGGGGTTCTCGTTGAGCCAGCGGTCGCTGGGATGGAAGCGGACGTGCAGATCGGCTTGCGAGAGCGAGAGCAGCGGCCGCAGGTTGATGTTGCCGTCCACGTCCGCATCGATGTCGCCGCCGCGCGCGCTGGTCTTCTCGACGCGGGCGGTGCCCTTCTCCACGGCGACGGAGCCCTCCACGTGCCCGAGCGCAGTCCTGGGCAAGGCGAATCCCATCACCGTCCCGCCGGTGACGGCGCCTCCGTCGAGCGAGAGGCTGAGCGACCCGTTCGCGTTCGCTGCCGGCAGGAGCGAGGGGAGGTCCGCGTTGAGCTGCAGCTTGCCGACGGCGGCGAGGCCGCCCCACTCGCGCAGCGGCAGCCGGGAGACGTCCACGTCGCGCGCGTCGATGCGGAAGGAGGAGACCCCCGGGTTGCGCGGGTCGTTGCTGAGCGCCAGGTGGCCGCGCGCGGTGCCGCCGTAGGCGGCGAGGGCGAACCCGAACGAGGTGCGGCGCAGGATGAGGGCGAGCAGATCGGGGCGGATATCGGCCCTCTCGAAGCGCAATTCCGGCGCCGGCTCCGCGCCGGGCGCGGACGACATGCGCAGGCGGACGTCGCGGGCGCGCACGCCCACGAGGCCGGATCCGCCCATGCTGCCGATGGTCAGATCCGCCCCGGCGCTCTTGGCCTCCACCTCGATCCGCCGCGCGAGCACGTCGTAGGGGAAGGTGAGCACCAGGAACAGGCCGAAGGCGAGCACCCCGCCCGCGGGGACGAGCAGGCGCCGCACCCGGGGATGCCGGCGGAAGAACGCCAGATCCGGCGCCATCAGGAGCCCTGCCAGGCGCTCACGTTGAGGGAGACGTCGAGCACGTCCTTGTTGTCGAACGACTTCCGCAGCCGCAGGCGGCGCACCCGGACCACGCCGGGGCTGTGCTCGATGTCCGCGAGCAGCTTGACCAGCTTGTCGAGCGGCACCTTGCCGAGGTTGACCTCCACCGACGACTCGCGGGGGCGGCCGTCCTGGCCGGAGGTGACCACGCCCCGGTCGATCATGCCGGCGACGTCCACGCCGTCGTTCCTCGCGGTGGTGTCCACGAAGCCCATCAGCGCCGGCGGGCTCTGCCGCAGCCGCGCTTCCATGAGCTGGCGCTCGCGCTCGAGCGCGTTGTAGCCGCCGGCAAGGCGGGAGATCTTCTCGAAGTCGGAGCGCTTCTCGTCGAGCGAGGCCTGCGCGCGGCGGATGGCGCTGGAGAAGCTGGCCCAGGTGACGAGGACGACGAAGAGCACCACCCCGGCCGCGGCCAGGCCGAGAAGCCGCCTCTCGCGGGGAGTGGCGGCGGAGAGCCAGGCCTGCGCGTCGGCCCACAGCGCCCGAAGCTTGTCCATCACGCGCCTCCCGGGGTTTCGCCGGAGCAGGTGTAGGGGAAGTCGAGCGCGAAGACGACCTTGCTCCCGTCGCGCGCCTTCTCGGTGCGCGGCTGCTTGATCTCCCCGAAGCACTTGTCCTTGCGCAGCGAGGCGACGATCTCGTCCACCTTGCCGAAGTTCTCCGCGGTTCCCTTCACCCGCACCGCGGTGGTGGTCACCTCGACGTCGTCGAGCAGCGGCATGGAACCCTCCGGCATGTGCGCGACCAGCTCGGCGAGGACGTCGGCGCCGGAGACGCGCGGGATGCCGGCCGCCCGCGAGCGGCCTCCGGAGAGCTGGCCGATGGCCTGGCGGTAGTCGGTGGTGCAGGTGCCGAGAATCCGCTTGGTGGCGGTGCAGACCGCCTCGTCGTAGGCGGCCGCCTGCCGGTGCAGCGAGGAGAGCCGCGCCATGCCGAGGCCGAAGCCGAGCAGGAGCAGCACCGCCGCGGCGATGCACAGGCGGATCATCTGCGCGCGCACGTTGGAGAGGTCGCGGGTGAATGCGAACTCCCCCTTGCGCAGGTTGATCCGTCCGCGGGGCGTCTGGGCCCGAAGCGCGAGGCCGAGCGCCAGCGCGGAGCTGGCATCTCCTGCGGGCAGCGCCAGCGGCTCGGCGGGAAGCTGCGTCTCCGCCGAGAGCCGCTCCGCCGCGGAGGGCAGTTGCGCCAGCCGGCCCGCGAGCAGGAGCCGCTGGGGCGCGAAGCGGCGCGTGCGCAGCGAGATCTTGAGATCGCGCAGGAGCAGCGTGAGCAGCCGGTTGCGCGCGGCCTCGTCGGTCTCGGCCGCGGCCCAGGAGTTGGCGTTGGAGCTGGCGAGAGCCCGCGCCAGCACCGGCCGGCCGGCGTCGAGCAGCGTGAGATCGGCCCGATCCGGTCCGGCGTCGAGCAGCGCCGCGGTGAGCGGCGGCGCACCCTCCGGCAC
>DATDMU010000198.1:0-11278 GCA_036518615.1 Myxococcales bacterium | reverse complement strand
CCTCAGCCAGCCCTTCCACGTGGCCGAGCAGTTCACCGGCTTCCCCGGCAAGTACGTGAAGATCGAGGACACCATCCGCTCCTTCGAGGAGCTGCTCGACGGCAAGCACGACAACCTGCCCGAGCAGGCCTTCTACATGGTGGGCAACATCGACGAGGCCGTGGAGAAGGCCAAGACGCTGGTGCGCTGATGCCGCTCTCCATCGAGATCGTCACTCCCGAGCAGCGCGTCCTCACCACCGAGTGCGACGAGGTGCGGCTGCCCGGGGTGGAGGGCAGCTTCGGAATCCGGCCCGGCCATACGCCGCTCGTCGCCGGGCTCGCGGCGGGAGAGCTGGTCTACGTCTCCGGCGGCACGGAGCACCGCTTCGCGGTGGGCGAGGGCTTCGCCGAGGTCAGCGACGATCGCGTCCGCATCCTGGTGGAGGAGGCCACGCGGGCAGGAGACATCGACGCCGCGCGCGCCCAGAGCGAGCTGAAGGCGCTGCAGGGCAAGCTCTCCGGGGTGGACCAGGAAGACCCCTCCTACGCGGCCGACCGCGCGCAGCTCGAGCGCGCTGCGGCGCGTGCGCTGGTGGCCTCCCGCCGCTGAAGCGCTCAGCCCGGTCGCGGGAGGCGTGCCCGCCAGATGCCCCGCCGCAGCACGGCGATGTTGAAGTTGATGAGGAGCCCGCGCGCGCAGCCGGAGAAGCGCATGTGCGTGAGCAGCTGCGCCTTGTGCCAGTCGCTGAGGCGCTCGACGCTGTGGACGTCGACGATGAGCTCGCCGCCCACGACGAGATCGAGCTGCAGGCCGGCGTCGAGAACGAGACCCCGGTAGCGAATCGGGACCGCGAGGTTGCGTGCGAACGGCACGCGGCGGCTGCGCAGCTCCTCTGCGAGCGCGAGCTTGTAGACGGTTTCCGGCAGCCCCGGTCCGAGAGCGAGATGCACCTCCCCTGCAGCCGCGACCACCGGCCGCGTCCAGCGATCCGACATGCGACGTCCCCCGCCGCGGCGGCGTCTCGCTTCGAGACGCCTGCGCCGCGCGCGGGCGGTGTTCGCAAGATCGAGGCCTGCCCGCGCGCGCTACTCCGCGGGCGGCACCTCGTCGTCGGCCAGCTCGTCGGTGCCGCCGAACGCCTCCTGCACCAGCTGCGCGACCTTCGCGTCGGGCAGCTCCTCGCTCTGCGGCGCGCGCGGCAGCTCGATGCTCAGCGCCGCCCTGCAGGCGAGCTCCTCGAGCAGGAAGACGGCGCCGTTGCGCAGCTCGGCGCGGTCCGCGCCGAGGTCGGGGAGCGCCCCGCACCCGCAGAGCGGAGACTCGAGATCGAGCAGGACGCCTTCCCCGAAGCGCGGCAGCTCCGGCGCGGAGCGCTTCTGGCACCGCGAGCAGAGCCAGGCCACCGGCACCAGCGGCAGGAACAGCCGCGACGGCGACCCCGCCGCATACAGCGTGTAGTCGCGGAAGCCGTCCGGATCCGGTTCGCCCTCCAGCGCGTACGGGTCGCGGCGGCCCTCCTCGTCGGTCCACACCACCTGCGTGACCAGGCTGGAGGATCCGCTGCCTGCCAGCAGCGCGCCCGGGCTCGCCGGCGCGGGCATGTCCGCGGCCTCCGCGCCGAACCGTTCCAGCCGCACCTCCTCGCGGGAGTTGAGGACGCCCAGCTCGAGCAGCCCGCGCCACAGCCGCGCCAGCTGCGGCAGGGAGATCTCCCGGCGCACGTCGTCGGGGAGCAGCCAGCGCCGGTGCACGAGTCCCAGGTCGCTCTGGTCGCGCTGCGGATCGACTCGCTCTCGGGTCACGGGCATGCGCGGAGCCTAGGGGGGAGGTCGGCAAAGGGCAACGGCGGATCGGGGGCTCGCGAACTTGCGCTCGCGGGATCGGGTGCGCGTGCGGGTGCGCGTCGGCGTGCGGGACTTGGGGTCCCGGGCCGGGGGGTTTCCCTCGACCCGTGGCGGGCTCCGTCTGCCGCGGGCATACTGCACGAGGGAGGTCCTCCAGATGGCCGAGGCGAAGAGCCGCCGCAGAAAAGTCACGCGCAAGGTCCGCCGTCCCGCGGAGAAGCCGCGCGAAGAGGCGCCGCCGCCGCGCAGCGCGAAACCCAACGGCGGAGGCGACTGGACCGACCTGGCCGACCGCGCCGCGAAGAAAGTGCGCGAGCTGGCCGACAAGGCGCGGCCCGCGGCGGAGCGCATGGCGGTAGACCTCTCCGGCGGAATCGACAGCGCGTTCGACAGGATCTCCGAGCAGGCGCGGGATCTCATGGCCAAGGGCCAGCACACGCGCGTGCGCATCAAGTTCCGCGGCAAGCAGATCGCCGAGCTGCCCATCGCGGTGGTCGCCGCCGCAGAGGTGGCGAGCTTCTGGTGGTTCGGCCCGCTGCGCGTGGTGATCGGCCACGTCGTCGGCAAGGCCGTGCTGGAGGTGGAGTTCGTCTCCAACGCCGACCACCACGTCACCGAAGGGCGCAAGCTCCTCGGCGACGGCGAGCTGGAAAAGGCGATCGCCGAGTTCGACAAGGCGCTGGCCATGGACCGGCGCCATGCCGGCGCGCTCCTCGGCAAGGGCATCGCGCTCAAGCTCAAGGGAGACAAGCCGGCGGCGCGGGCATGCTTCGAGAAGGCCGAGGAGGCGGACCCGCGGAGCGAGTCCGGACGCGAAGCCCGCCGCCACCTCGACAACCTCGAATAGGCTCGCCGCCGCCCCCGCGCGGCGCAGCCGGCCAGCGCACACAACTCACTGAAACCACGGCGCTTTTCTGCCTGCTTTTCCCGTGGCCGCAGCCGCCCGAAACCGGTACAACAGCGCCTCTTTCCCCGAGGCAAGGCAATGGCAGAAGCAACCGGTCCCCAGCTCGTCCCCGTCGCCATCGAAGACGAGATGCGGCAGGCGTATCTCGACTACTCGATGTCGGTCATCGTCGGGCGCGCGCTGCCCGACGTGCGCGACGGCCTCAAGCCGGTCCACCGCCGCATCCTCTACGCGATGTTCGAGCAGGGGATGCTGCACAACAAGCGCTACAGCAAGTGCGCCGGAACCGTCGGGGAAGTGCTGAAGAAGTATCACCCCCACGGCGACGCCTCGGTCTACGACGCGCTGGTCCGCCTCGCGCAGGAGTGGAACCTGCGCGCCCTGCTGGTGGACGGGCAGGGGAACTTCGGCAGCATCGACGGCGACGCGGCTGCGGCCTACCGCTACACCGAGGCGCGGCTCACCCGGCTGGCGGAGTTCATGCTGGCCGACATCGACAAGGAGACGGTCGACTTCGGCCCGAACTTCGACGACTCCACCACCGAGCCGCTGGTCCTGCCCTGCCGCTTTCCCAACCTGCTCGTCAACGGCAGCGCGGGCATCGCGGTGGGCATGGCCACCAACATCCCGCCGCACAATCTCGGCGAGGTGATCGTGAGCTGCATCCACCTCATCGACAACCCGGAGGCGCCGCTCTCCCAGCTCCTCGACCCCCGGCTCGGCGGCACGCTGCCCGGCGGCATCCAGGGGCCCGACTTTCCCACCGGCGGCATCCTCATGGGCGTCTCCCCCATCCGCGCGCTCTACGAGAGCGGCCGCGGCATCCTGCGCATGCGCGCCAGGGTGGAGATCGAAACCGACAAGAGGACCGAGCGCGAGCGCATCGTGGTGACGGAAGTGCCGTACCAGATCAACAAGGCGCGGGCCATCCAGTCCATCGCCGATCTGGTCAAGGACAAGAAGCTGGAGGGCATCTCCGACCTGCGCGACGAGTCCTCGCGGGAGGGCATCCGCGCGGTGATCGAGACCAAGCGCGACGCCATCACCGGCGTGGTGCTCAACAACCTCTACCAGCACAGCTCGCTCTTCCAGGACTCGTTCGGCGCCACCATGCTCTCCATCGACCACGGCCAGCCGCGCACGCTCTCGCTCAAGGCCATCCTCGAGCGCTTCATCGCGCACCGCCGCGACGTGGTCACCCGCCGCACCCGCTACGAGCTGCGCAAGGCGAAGGAGCGCGAGCACATCCTGCTCGGCTACCGCATCGCCCTCGACCACATCGACGAGATCATCGCGCTGATCAAGGCCAGCGCCTCCCGCGAGGAGGCCTCGCACAAGCTGCAGTCCTTCTATGCGCTCAGCGAGATCCAGGCCAAGGCCATCCTCGAGATGCAGCTGCAGCGCCTCACCGGCCTGGAGAAGGAGAAGATCCTCGCCGAGCTGGCCGAGGTGCAGGCGCTGATCACGCGCCTGTCCGCCATCCTCTCCAGCGAGGAGCTGCTGCTGGGGGTGATCAAGGACGAGCTGCGCGAGGTGAAGGAGCTCTTCGGCGATCCCCGGCGCACCGAGATCCAGGGCGAGGCCTCCGATCTCTCCGACGAGGACCTGATCGCCGAGGAGGACATGGTGGTGACCTTCTCCCACCAGGGCTACGTGAAGCGGAACCCGGTCTCGCTCTACCGCGCCCAGCGCCGCGGCGGCCGCGGCAAGGCGGGCGCCGGCACCACCGACGAGGATTTCATCGAGCAGATCTTCGTCGCCTCGACGCACGCGTACGTGCTCATCTTCACCAGCAAGGGCCGGGTCTTCTGGCTCAAGGTGCACGAGCTGCCGCAGGCCGGGCGCGCCGCCCGCGGCAAGGCCATCGTCAACCTCGTGCCGCTGCAGCAGGACGAGCAGATCGCGGCGCTGTTGCCGGTGAAGGAGCTGACCTCCACCAGGAAGGGCGAGGACGACGGGCCGGACGAGGAAGCGCCCGCCGCGGAGGAGGCGGCCGCTCCCGCGGGCGACGGCGAAGAGGTGGAGGAGAGCGAGGCGGCCCGGGTGGCGTCGAAGGCGCTCCAGGTCGCGCAGGGCCCCTACATCGTGTTCGTCACCCGCAACGGCCTCGTCAAGCGCACCAAGCTCGCCGCCTTCGCGCGGCCGCGGCCCTCCGGCCTCAAGGCCCTCTCCATCGAGGAGAGCGACTCGCTGGTGGCGGTGATGCTGGCCAAGGGCGACGAGGACATCCTCATCGGCACCTCGCAGGGCATGGCCATCCGCTTCGACCAGAAGGAAGCGCGGGCGATGGGCCGCACGGCGTTCGGCGTCAAGGGCATCACGCTCGAGGCGGGAGATCGGGTGGTGGGCGCCGAGCTGTCGCGCGCCGGCGCCACGCTCTTCACCATCACCGAGAACGGCTACGGCAAGCGCACCGCCATCGACGAGTACCGGATGACCCACCGCGGCGGCAAGGGCGTCATCGACATCAAGACCGGCGACCGGAACGGCAGCGTGGTGGCGATGCTCCAGGTCACCGACGCGGACCAGGTGATGATCATCACCAACAAGGGCACGCTCATCCGCAGCCGCGTCGCCGACGTGTCGATCATCGGCCGCAACACCCAGGGGGTGCGGGTGATGGCGCTGTCGCAGGACGGCGAGAAGGTGGTCGGCGCCACCCGCGCGCCCGAGGAGCGGGAGGCGGACGCCGCGGCGGCGGTCGCGGCCGACCAGGCAGGCAACGAGGACGACGACGGGTCGCCGCCCGACGGCGAGACGGAGACGTAGGGCTTGCTCCCCCGCCCCGGGCTGCAAAGCTTTGGCGGCGGGGGACTCCATGGGCAGGGGTTGGTGCGCTTTGCTGCTGTGCGCCGCCGCGTGCGCGTCGGGCGGCGGCGGGAGCATCGCCCAGGCCCCCGATGCAGGAGGCAACGGAAGCATCGTCTCCGTTCCCGACGCGGGGATCGTCCTTCCCGACGCGGGAATCGACGCGGGCCTGCCCGATTCCGGGGTGGACGCCGGCCTCCCCGACGCCGGGCTCCCCGACGCGGGACCGCTGGGCGGCGGCGACTGGCGCCAGTACCGCCACGATGCGCGGGGCGGCTCGGAGAATGCCGGCGTCTTCGCCGCGGCGGAAGTGGCGAACCTGCGCGAGGCCTGGCCCGCGAACGAGCTTGGCCAGTTCGTCTACACGCAGGCGGTGGTCGGCGACGGCCTCGTCGTCTACACCACTGCCTTCAGCGGTCACGTGGTCGCCTTCGACCAGGCCAGCGGCCGCGAGCGCTGGCGCCGCGAGGACCTGACCTCGCTCATCAGCACCGCCTGCAACGGCTCCAAGCAGACCGGATACTGGGCGGCGGCCGCCATCGAGAACGGCGTCGTCTACGTCGCCTCGCCGGACGGACATGCCTACGCGCTGCGCGCGGGCGACGGATCGATCATCTGGTCTGCGCGGGTGGCCGACCCCACCGCCGCCGGCCACGGCGAGTTCGTGCAGTCGTCGCCGGCGGTCTCCACCGCCTTCGGCAGGCTCTACCTGGGCGTCGCCTCCTCGGAGCACTGCGACGAGGTGGCCGGCCGCATCGTCGCGGTGGATCTCGCCACCGGCGCGGTGCAGTCGCAGCCGCTGGTCAACCCGGGGCAGCAGGGCGCCACCATCTGGAGCAGCATCGCCATCGCCGAGGACGAGAACCGCATCTACGCCACCACCGGCAACCGCATCGGCCCCGCCGCCGCCGAGCCCAACGCGCAGGCCTTCCTCGCCCTCGACCCGCACAGCCTCCAGATCCTCGACCGCTGGCAGAACCCCACCGCGCTGGAGAACGCGGACTTCGGCAGCTCGCCGGCCTTGGTGGACGCGGGCGGGCTCAAGCTGATCGCGGCGACCAGCAAGGACGGGAACCTCTACGTCCTCCGCCGCGACGCACTCTCCGCCGGACCGGTCTGGACCTTTCCCATCGCCACCATCGATCCGTCGAACCCGACCGTGGGCGGAGACCCGACCATCGGGTTCGGCAGCATCTCGACGCCCGCGGTGGCGCACGGCCTGCTCTATGCGGCGGGCGGCCGCACGCCGAAGGGCGCGCCGGGGCAGGTGGTCGCCTTCCAGCCGGACACCGGCAAGGTGGTGTGGCAGCGCGACCTGCCCGGCTACGTGATCGCGCCCATCGCCGCCGCCGGCGAGATCCTCGCGCTGGAGACCAGCGCGCCCGACTTCTCCAGCAGCTCGCTGATGATCCTCGACGCCCTGAGCGGCAACGTCCTGCGCGCCTTCGCCACGCCGGTCGCCACCTTCGCGGCTCCTTCGATCGCGCACGGGGCGATCTTCTGGACGAACCAGGACGGCCATGCGGCCGCCTTCGCCGCGCCTGCGTACAGGCGCTGATCCACCCACCTCTCCGCACGATTGCGTCGTTGCGGCCCCGCTGCGGCAATGGTACGTCGATCTGCGTGAAGCGCCCGCTCGTCCTCGCCGGATTGCTCGCCGCCTCCGTCTGCGCTTGCGGAGGTCCCGCCGGGCGGCTGCAGCAGGCCCGGGACCTCGCCCTGGCCGGCCACCACAAGACGGCGCTGCTGGAGGCGCGCGCGGTCCTGCTCACCCTGCGCGACGAGGACGGCGAGCAGGCCGACGCCATCCGCCGCGGCGCGCTCAAGCTCGCCGGCGACCTCTGCGCGGTGTACCTGGACGATCCGCGCTGCGCCGCCAGCGAATACCGGCAGCTGGTGAAGCGGTATCCCACCGCGCCCGAATCGTTCGAGGCGCGCGAGCGGCTCGGCGACCTGAACATCCGCAACGGAGACGTGCGCGGCGCCATCGAGGCGTGGCGCGACCAGGTGGCGGCGGCGCCGGACCGGCCGGGCGCGGACATGGCGCAATTGAAGATCGCGCGCGCCCTGGTGGAGCACGGCGAATACCAGCAGGCGCGCGCAGCGGCCTCCGAGCTGCAGAGCCGCTGGCCGCAGTCGCCCCTCGCCGCCGCGGCAGCCCTGCTCTCCGCCTCGACCTTCCATCTCTCCGGCCGCCACGCCGACGCCATCGCCGCCTACGACAAGGTGGAGGCCAAGTTCCACGGCACGCAGAAGGGCGCGGAGGCGCTCTTCGAGAAGGGCAACTGCCTCGCGGAGCTGGGCGACGACGAGGGCGCGGTGAAGGCCTATACGGCGGCGCTCGCGCGCCACGACTCGCCCGAGGCGGTCCAGTTCGCCCTCGAGCGCGCCGAGCGCCGGCTGGAGCGCGGCAAGGCCGTCAATCCGCACAACTGGGCGGCGGTCTGGGACCGCAGCCTCGCCCAGCGGCGCGCCTCCACGCACTGACCCGCTTTACGGTGGCAGGCGGGGGCGATACACCCTGCCCGTCATGCCCATGAAAACGGATGCTTCGAGGCGGGAGTTTGCCAGGGCGAGGGGACTCTTCCCGGGCGGCGTGAACTCGCCGGTGCGCGCCTACAAGGGCGTGGGGGGCGACCCGCTCTTCATCGCGCGCGGCGAGGGGGCCCGGCTCTACGACGAGGACGGCAACGGCTTCGTCGACTACGTCCTCTCCTGGGGGCCCTTGCTCGCGGGCCATGCCCATCCGAAGATCCTCGCCGCCATCCAGGAGGCCGCGGCGCTGGGAACGAGCTTCGGCGCTCCTACCGCTCGCGAGAGCACCCTGGGCGAGAAGGTCCGGGCGCTGGTGCCGTCGATGCAGAAGCTGCGCTTCGTCAGCTCCGGCACCGAGGCCACCCAGGCGGCCTTGCGCGTGGCGCGCGGGTTCACGCGGCGGGAGCGCATCGTCAAGTTCGAGGGGTGCTTTCACGGCGCCACCGACTCGCTGCTCGTGCGCGCCGGGTCGGGAGTGGAGACGCTGGGACTGCCCGACTCGCCCGGCGTGCCCAAGGCGCTGGCGGCGCTGACCACGGTGCTGCCCTACAACGACGCGGGCGCGGTGCGGGACTTCTTCCGCGGACCGCAAGGCAAGGAGACCGCCGCCGCCATCATCGAGCCGGTGGTGGGGAACATGGGCCTTCTCCTGCCGCGGCCGGGGTTTCTCGAGGCGCTCCGCGAGGAGACCCGCCGCGCCGGCGCGCTCTTCATCTGCGACGAGGTGATGACCGGATTCCGGGTGGCGCGCGGCGGAGCGCAGGAGCGCTACGGCATCGAGCCGGACCTCTCCTGCCTGGGCAAGGTGATCGGCGGCGGGCTCCCGGTGGGCGCGTACGGCGGGCGCGAGGAGATCATGGGCCAGGTCGCGCCGGACGGGCCCATCTACCAGGCGGGGACCCTGTCGGGAAATCCGCTGGCCATGGCGGCGGGCATCGCGATGCTGGACCTGGTTTCCCAGCCCGGATTCACCGAGGGCATCGAGCAGCGCACGGTGGAGCTCTGCGCGCGCTTGCGCGAGGAGTGCCGGCGGGCCGGCGTCGCCGCGCAGGTCAACCAGGTCGGCTCGATGTGGACCTGCTTCTTCGCGCCCGGCGAGGTCTACGACTACGCCAGCGCGAAGAAGTCGGACACGGGCCGCTTCGGCCGGGTCCACCGCGCGCTTCTCGAGCGCGGCGTCTACCTTCCTCCGTCGCAGTTCGAGGCCGCCTTCGTCTCGTCCGCTCACGGCGCGAAGGAGATCGAGGAGACGGTCGCGGCCTTCCGCTCGGCGCTCCCCGCGCGTTAGGCGAAGTCGCCGAGGACCAGGAGCAGCGCCGCGACCCAGGAGAGGCCGAACATCGCCTTGGCGAACACCGGCCGTACGGGCGCGATGGGCGGCACGTTCTGCAGCGCCCGCGAGACGCCGGTGAGGCAGACGATCGCCGAGCCCGCGAAGAGCGCCAGGGTCCAGCCGCCGGGTGTGCTTCTGTGCGATAACCAGCGCAGAGGCAGGTCGAGGACCAGGTAGGCGGCGGCGAGATAGCAGAACGGCAGCGCGCAGAGCAGGAGCAGATCGACGGCGAGGCCGAGGACCGTCGCGACGAAGTGCCTGAGCTTGCGGAAGAGCTGCAGCGCGGCGCGCAAGGCCGCGGCGCGGACGTTGGCGCGGCGGGCGGCGCGGGAGCTTCCGAGGAGGCTGCTGGACGGTCGGACCATTCAGAAAACCATAACACGCCGCGTTTGACGGGCACTCCGGCAGCGTGCTAAACGGCGCTGCTTTTTCGGGGAAGGGCGCGGATGGCGGGCAAGGAGAAGAACGACCGTCCGGGCGAGAGCATCGGCGAAGGGATCGGCTCGGCGTACCGCAAGGCCGGCCCCTACATCGACGCGAGCTGGCAACTGGCCGGCGCGGTCGGGCTGGGGACGCTCGCCGGGTGGTGGTTGGACAAGAAGCTCGGCACCGGGCCGTGGCTCCTGGTGGGCGGGTCGCTCTTCGGCATCGGCGTCGGTTTCTACCTGTTCTTCAAGATCCTCATGACTCTGGGCAAGGGACCGAAGTGACCGCCGCCGCTCCCACCCGCCTCGCGCCATTCGCCCTCGCCAGCGCTTCTGCCTGCGCGCTGGGCGCGGCGCTCTGCCTGCTGGTCGCCGGAGCCGCCCGCGGCGCGGCGCTCTACGGCGTTGCCGCCGCCTCGCTGGGGGCCATCTGCGGCCTCGGCGCCCTTTCGCTCTGGGCCGGAAAGGGCATCAACGGCCTCCTCGCCGGCTTCACCGTCGGGTTCCTCTGCCGCGCGGTCCTGGTCGCGGCAGGGCTCTTCGCCTCCGGCGCGCGCGGCAATCTGGCGCTGGTCTACACCGGCGCTTTCTTTACCCTGTACGCCGCCACGCAACTGGTCGAGGTCCTGTTCGTCCACCGAAGCTCGCGTCCGCAGGGAGCGACTCCATGATGGTGCTTTTCGCAGCACTCCTCCTCGCCCAGGCCGAACCCGGCCGCCCGCCTGCCGCCGAGCCCGCGCAACAGGAGGCGGTGAGCGAAGGCCACGGCGGGGAAAACGAGACCGCGCGCGAGGCGGCGGAGGAGAAGGAAGAAGAAGGCATCGCCTCCCACATCTTCCACCACGTGCAGGACCAGACGGTGGTGCCGCTCGGCTTCTGGGCGGGCAACCATTACATCCGCCTCGACATCACCAAGCACGTCATCAACATGTGGATCGCCGCCGGCATCCTGCTCATCGTCGTCGGGCTGGGAGCGCGCAAGCGGGCGCTGATCCCCAAGGGCGGCTACAACCTGCTCGAGTCGCTGGTGATGTTCGTCCGCGACGAGATCTCGGTGAAGAACATCGGCCACCACGCCGATCTCTACACGCCCTATCTCTGCTCGGCGTTCTTCTTCATCCTCTTCATGAACATCAGCGGGCTTCTGCCCATCCCCGCCTGGCGCGGCTTTCCCGGCATCTCCACCGCCACCGGCAATCTCTCGGTCACGGTGGTGCTCGCGCTCTTCACCTTCGTCTTCACCCAGATCGCCGGGATGCGCGCGCAGGGCGTGGTGGGCTACTGGGCGCACCTGGTGCCGGGGGGCGTTCCCAAGGCGCTCTGGCCCTTGATGTTCGTGATCGAGTTCTTCGGGCTCTTCACCAAGCCCTTCGCGCTCACCGTCCGCCTCTTCGCCAACATGGTGGCGGGCCACATCGTCATCTTCTTCCTCATCGCGCTGACG
>DATDMU010000197.1:0-51172 GCA_036518615.1 Myxococcales bacterium | reverse complement strand
CCCGGTAGTCCTGCATGAGGTGCTCGCCGTTCGCGGCCACCGCGCCGCTCATGCCCGAGCCGATCATGTTGACCGGCACGTGGCCGGGCGCGAGCACGGCGAAGACCGCCTGCATCACGTTGGCCATCGCGCTGATGGGCGCCCAGTTCGTCTCGCCCAGCACGCGGATGCCCACCAGCATGAGGACGAGCGACAGCCCGATGGAGACGAAGGAGAGCCAGAGGGGAAATCCGAGCGAGAGCTTCTGCACCGCGGCGAGGGCGACGGCGCAGGCGATGGCCCCGCGGACCACCCACTTCATGGGGAAGTCGCCGCCTGCGTCCACGTCGCTGGACCCGAGCCCGTGGAAGGTCTTGGCGATGACGTTCCACTTCAGCGCCAGCGCCGCGAGACCTC
Organism: Myxococcales bacterium; assembly: GCA_036518615.1. Taxonomy (GTDB): domain Bacteria; phylum Myxococcota; class Myxococcia; order Myxococcales; family 40CM-4-68-19; genus 40CM-4-68-19. Next base: position 50,776 of record DATDMU010000197.1, on the reverse strand, counting down.
CCGCCACCATCAGGCCCGTGGCCGGCCACATGATCCAGCGCTGGAGGACGGCATTGAAGGTGAGCGACGGCACCAGGCCCGCGCGGAAGAGCGGCTCGGGAGCGACCACCCACGCGAGCACCATGCCCAGCGCCATGGAGAGCGTGACGCGCAGGCCGATGAGCAGCCCGGCGCCCAGCGAGAGGACGCCCACCTCGGTGCCCAGCCGCAGCGCCGCCGCGTGGGGCGAGAGGAAGCCGAAGCTCACCGTCTCGGGAATCCACCCGAGCGTCTGCCGCGCGAGGGTGAACAGGGCGGAGATGGCCCCGCCGATGCCGAGAGCGGCGACGCGCGGCCGGGCCTGCCTTGGGCCTTCGTCGAGGACGAGCAGCATCTCGCCTGCGGCGGTGCCGTCGGCGAAGGTGAGGTGCTCCTGATCGATGTAGTGCTTGCGCAGGGGCACCGCGAGCAGCACGCCCAAAAGCCCGCTGGGCGCGAGCCAGGCGAAGATCTGCAGCGCCGAGAGGTGGAGGTTCAGCAGCCCGCGGTCGTTGAGCATGTCGATGGCGGCGAGCACCACGGCCATGAACCCCACGCCGGAGCCCGCCGCGGTGCCGGCGGTCTGCACAAGGTTGTTCTCCCAGCGGGTGCCGCGCGTGCCGGTGACCAGCCCGAGCAGCGAGATGGCGATGAAGCCGAGGAACGCGCTCACCACCGAGATGTTGGGGCCGTATCCGATCTTCAGCACCACCACCGGCTCGGCGGCGCCCATCACCGCCGCGACCACCACCGCCACGCAGACGGCGCGGCCGGTCAGCTCCAGCTTCGGCGCCGCTCCCGGCGCCGTGCGCGGAGCGGCTGCGGGGCCGCTCGCGGCGCGGATCTCCGGCGCCGGCGCGTCGGGCGCTCCGGCCTTGCTCTCCGCCATGGTCACTCCCCCAGGATCGCGGCGAGCACCCGATCCAGTTCCTGCAGCGTCCCGTAGCGGATCTCCAGCGTGCCGCTGCCGCCCTTGTCCTTCAGCTCGACCTTTGCGCCGAGCTTGCGCTGCAGCTTCTCCACCAGGTGCTTGACCTGCGCGCTCGCGCCCGCCTCGCGCGCCTGCCGCGGCAGGCGCTTCGACTTGAGCCGCTGCACCAGCGCCTCCGCCGCGCGCACCGACAGGCCCTCCGCCATCACCTTCTCCGCCGCCTTGCGCAGGTCTCCCTCGTCGGCGATGGCGAGCAGCGCGCGGGCATGGCCCATGCTCAGCTCGCCGGTGACGATGGCGCGCTTGATCGCCTCCGGCAGGCGCAAGAGGCGCAGCGCGTTCGCCACCGTGCTCCGATCCTTGCCCACCCGCGCCGCCAGCGCCTCCTGGGTGAGCCCGTGCTCGTCGATGAGGCGCCGGAACGCCTCCGCCTCCTCCACCGGGTTCAGGTCCTCGCGCTGGATGTTCTCGATCAGCGCCAGCTCGAAGGCCTCCTTCTCGCTGACCTCGCGGACCATCACCGGCAGCTCGCGCAGGCCCGCCTTCTGCGCCGCCCGCCAGCGCCGCTCGCCGGCGACCAGCACGTAGCCCTGGCTGGAGCGGCGCACGATCACCGGCGAGAGCACCCCCTTGCTGCGGATCGACTCGGCCAGCTCCTCGATGTGCACCTCGTCGAAGTGCCGGCGCGGCTGCGCCTTGTCCGGGCGGATCTCCTCGATGCCGAGGTTCATCACGCCCTTGCGCTCCGCCGGAGAACCGCCGGGGATGAGCGCTCCGAGACCGCGCCCGAGCGCCGGCCGCTTCAACTGCGCCTTCGGATCGATCACCTGGATCCTCCTGGAATCATGCGCGCTTGCGCGTCGTGGTGCGGGCGTGATGGCGCTGGAGCAGCTCTTCTGCGAGCTGCAGGTAGCTCTGCGCGCCCTTCGACTCGATGTCGTAGAGGATGGCGGGAATGCCGTGGCTGGGCGCCTCGCTCAGGCGGACGTTGCGGGGGATGACCGTGTCGTAGACCTGGCCGGGGAGGTTGGCCTGCACGTCCTTCATCACCTGCCGCGCCAGGTTGTTGCGCTGGTCGAACATGGTGAGCACCACGCCCTCGACCTCCAGCTCGGGCTTGAGCGAGCTCTTGACCAGATCGATGGTCCGCAAGAGCGAGCCCAGCCCCTCCAGCGCGTAGTACTCGCACTGCAGCGGCACCAGCACGCGGTCGGCGGCGACCAGCGCGTTGACGGTGAGCAGCCCCAGCGAGGGCGGGCAGTCGATGAGGATGTAGTCGTGCGCCTCGCGCAAGGGATCGATGGCGGCGCGAAGGCGCGATTCGCGGGCATCGACCCCGACCAGCTCCAGCTCCGCTCCGACCAGGTCGGTGCTGGCGGGGAGCAGGAACAGGTGCGGCACGTCGGTGGGCAGCACGGCGGAGCGCGCGTCGGCCTCGCCGAGCAGCGCCTGGTAGATGGTGGGGCGGTCGCCCTGCTCGCGGGAGATGCCCAGGCCGCTGGTCGCATTGCCCTGCGGGTCGAGGTCCACGAGGAGCACGCGCTTCTCCCGCGCGGCGAGCGAGGCGGCCAGGTTCACCGCCGTGGTGGTCTTCCCCACCCCGCCCTTCTGGTTGACCACCGCCAGCGCCAGCGCCATCACCGCCCTCCCGTGGTGAGGCGCGAGTACCACGCGGGTCCCACATCGGGCAAGCGAGCGGGAGGCCGTTTCACGTGGAACGCGGCGGCGATCTTTTTTCCGCGCCTCGGGGTTCCGTGCGCGACGACCGCCCCGCATCTTTGCGCCGTCCAGACTTCGGGAGGCCGAGATGAAGATCGCTTGCGTGTTGGGCCAGGGTTTCGAGGATTCCGAGTTCCGCGTTCCGTACGACCGCCTCAAGGCGGAGGGCTACCAGGTCGACGTCATCGGTCTCAAGGCCGGGGAGGAGCTGAAGGGCTACAAGGGCAAGGAGAAGGTGAAGGCCGACAAGAGCATCGACCAGGTGAACGCCGACGACTACGACGCGCTGCTCATCCCCGGCGGGCAGTCGCCCGACCACTTGAGGGTGGACAAGCGCATGGTCGATTTCGTCAAGGCGTTCGACGAGAGCGGCAAGCTGGTGGCGGCGGTCTGCCACGGGCCGCAGCTGCTCATCGCCGCGCACCTCGTCAGGGGCAGGACGATGACCGCCTGGCAGACCATCCAGGACGACCTGAAGCAGATCGGCGCCACCGTGAAGGACGAGCCGGTCGTCATCGATCGCAACTGGATCACCAGCCGCAAGCCGGACGACCTCAAGGCGTTCTCGGAAGCCATCGTCGACCACATCGAAGGCTCCGACACCGACCACCGCCAGCCCGCCCGCAATTCACAGGCGCCGGCGCATACGTAGGCGAAGACCGGAAGCCCTGTTCCACGTGGAACAGGGCTAGGCCCGGCCGCCGGCGGCGGCTCAGGGACTACGCCTGTGGCGTTGGATCTGGACGTTGCGAGACGCGTCTTAGACGTGTTTGTAGATCGCCAGCCGGCGCTGCGAGCCGGAGTACGGCAGCACGTAGGAGAGCTCTTCCTGAAGCGCCAGGTCGCCCACCCGGTCGGGCACCTCGTCGGTGGGCCCCAGCATGCAGATGGCCACCCCTCCGGGGAGCACGTACTGCTCGGCGAGCGTCAGCCATTGGGCGGGCGCCGCGAAGGCCCGGGCCACGGCGGCGTGGACGCGCGGCAGATCCTCGCGGGACGGATTGCCCTCCAGCCGCGCCGCGTAGGCCCGGACCTTGGGCAGCCTCAACTCCGCCAGCGCGCTCTTGAGAAAGGCCACCTTCTTCTGCACCGAGTCCACCAGCGTGACCTCGAGCTCGGGCCGCGCGATCGCCACCGGGATGCCGGGAAAGCCTCCTCCCGTTCCGGCGTCCAGAAGGCTCCCGCTCGGGAGCACCGGAACCACCGCCAGGGAGTCGAGCACGTGCTTTTCCGCCACCTCCTCCGGGTCGGTGATCGCGGTCAGGTTGATCGACTTGTTCCACTTGAGCAGCAGATCCACGTGCCGCCCGAGGAGCTTGAGCTGCTCGGGGCCGAGCGAAAGGCCCATTTGCGCCGCCCCCTCTGCGATCCTCTTGAGCTGCGCAGGGTCCACGCTCACTCCTCGTCGTCGCGGCCGAAGTAGCCGAAGTCGAGCACCAGCCGGCGCCGCTCGCCCGAGCTGGTCCCGCTGATCTGCACCCGCACGAACGCCTCCCCCTCCGCATGCTCGACGCAGGCATCGAGCAGGCCCTGCAGGTCGGAGAAGGGAACCTGGTCCTCGCTGACCTGGCCGGGCCCGGCCGTTCGGGCGACGAAGAGGGTGCCGTGCACGTCAGCCATACCTTTCAGTCCCCGCGGCGGCCGTGGCTCTTGATCGCCTGCTCCACTTCCACCGCATGATCCGCGAGATAGTCCTCGACCTGCGCGTCGGTGATCCCCAGATCGCGCAGGATCCCTTCGTACAGCTCGCTGGTCGCGCGAACGCCGCCCCGCTTGCGGAGCACGGCCTTGACCACCGCCGCCCCGAAGAGCGGGCTCTTGCGCGCCGGCGGCTTTCGCGCAGAGTTCGCCATCTCAAGCCCGGATCTTTGCTCGCTCCGCGCCGCCACCACTACCACCGGAGCGGTCGTCCTTCTTCTTTTCGACCTCGATGGTCTGGTCGCCGGCGCGCGGCGGATGGGGATGGAGCTGGCGGCGGAGATACATCTGCTGGCCGATCGAGAGCACGTTGTTGGTGAAGATGTAGAGCGTCAGCCCGGAAGGAAGCGTGAGCATGAGCAGGGAGAAGAAGCCGCTCATCACGTACCCCATGGTCTTCTGGCTCGGGTTGGACATGGGCGTGGGCGTGAGCACCTGCGTCAGGATCATGGTGATGCCCATGGCGACGGGAAGCACGTAGTACGGGTCGGCCGCCGTCAGGTCCTCGAGCCAGCCGTGGATGAAGGGCGCGTTGTAGAGCTCCACCGAGACTTGAAGCGTGGTGTACAGCGCGAACCAGATCGGCATCTGGATCAGCATGGGCAGGCAGGAGCCCATCGGGTTCACCCCGTGCTCCTTGAACAGCTTCATCTGCTCCAGGTTCTGCCGCTGCGTGTCGCCCGCGTACTTCTTCTTGAGCGCGTCCAGCTGGGGCTGGATGCGCTGCATCTCCTGCATCGACTTCATGCTCTTGTGCTGCAGCGGGAAGGTCACGACCTTCATCGCGAGCGTGAGCAGGATGATGGAAACGCCCCAGTTGTGCCCGGGGACGATGCGCTGGAAGAACTTCATCACCGAGAGCAGCACCTCGGCGATGACCGACCAGAAGCCCCAGTCGATGGAGTGCTTGAGCGGCGCGGCCACCGCCTCGAGCTCGACGTCGTTCTTGGGACCCGCATAGCCCTTGAAGGTCAGCGACGCGGCGGCCCCCTGGTTCACCGAGAGCGGGACGACGAGGGAGGAGATGAGCGAGCCCACCTTCTGTCCCTGCGCCTCCAGGCGGCAGGAGGCGGCCACCCCGGCGGGTGGCGTCATCGCGGTGAGGAAGTACTGCTCGTCGATGCCGGAGAACTCGGCGGCCGGCGCCTCGAAGACCGGCGTCTTGGCCCCGATGGCCAGCCGCTCGACCTTGTCCTTGCCGTGAACGCAGATGGTCCGCGCCGGGGTGTTGGTGCGCGAGGCGAAGAGGCCGCCCGCCGGCTCCTCCGCGTGACCGCCGGAGAGCACGGCCAGCGTCCCCTTCACCTCCTGCGCCGCAGCCACCTCCACGGCCAGGGTGATGCCGTAGGTCTGCGGATTCACCGAGAGCGTCTTGGTGACGGTCACCCCACCCTGCTCTGCCCGGAACGTCGCCCGGGTGGCGTCCTGCTGGACCACCGCGTAGGCGGCGTCAGCCGGGATGAGGGCCGCCCCGTCCGCGCCGCGGACGACGGTCGAGAGCGGCAGCGGTTCGCCGGCATGCGCGAGCACCAGATCGACCTGCGATTCGTCCTTTGCGCCCTTGTGCCGCGTCCACTTGTCGCCGAGCAGCAGGATGCTCTTCACCGCCGCTCCCTCGCTGGTCGCGACCACCCGCGTGCGCGGCGTCTCGAAGGTGACCGTCTTCAGCGGCGGGCGCGGCGCCGTCGTTCCACGTGGAACATCCGCCGCCTTCGGCGCGGCGGCCGCGGCGCTGGCTCCGGTGGCCGGGGCGGGCGCAGGCGGCGCGGCCTGCTGCGCTGCAGGCTCCGCCTTGCGCTGCGCCGGCGGCGGATGCCGCACGCCCATGAGGTTCGGGAAGAGCAGGTTCAACCCGAACATGAGGGCGAGCCACAGCGTCACGGCGACGAGCAGGTTCCGGTTCTGATTGCTCATGCGAGTCTCTTTCGGGGACGCGGGGGCGGCACCGGGTCGGGCCCGCCCGCGGCCCACGGATGGCAACGCGACAGCCGCCGCACGGCCAGCCACGCGCCGGCGAGCGGTCCGTGCGCGCGCACCGCCTCCTGGGCGTACTGCGAGCAGCTCGGGTAGTAGCGGCAAGATGGCGGAATGACTGGGGAAACCAGCCTGCGGTAGACCCAGAGCAGCGCCAGCAGCGGCAGCGAGAGGACGCGCATCATGTGGCCCCCTTGCCTATCCGCGCGGACGCCCTGCGCAACCAGGATCTGAAGTCGGCCACCGACGCGCGAGTCGACGACGCGCGTGCCACGATCACCAGGTCCACTGCAGGCAGCGTGTTCAACTCCAGCCGCACGGCCTCGCGCAACCGCCTTCGGATCCGGTTGCGCACCACCGCGCCTCCCACCTTCGACGAGACGGTCAGTCCAACCCGTGCGACCGCCCCTGGAATTCCCTGCCGCACGGGCGAGGGCTCGCGCGGCCTGAAGCTTGCTGCGAGCGGCCCGTCGGCGAAATTGCGACCCCCGTTCCGAACCGAGGTGAACTCCGCGCGTCGCAACAGGCGCGCGGTCTTGGGAAAGCTGCAGGGGCGCAACGGCCTCCCCGCTACTTCTTCGGCGCGCTGACCACGAGCCGCTTGCGGCCCTTCGCGCGGCGGCGCTTGAGGACGTTGCGGCCCGCGCGGGTGGCGTTGCGCTTGCGGAATCCGTGCTCGCGGTTGCGGCGGACCTTGCTCGGCTGGTACGTGCGCTTCACGACGACTGCCTCCTGAGAGCGAAAAGCGCGGCAAGAAACCACGCAGGAGCAGCCAAGTCAAGGAACTCGCAGGCGTTGGAGGCGGCGCCCGAAATGTTGCGCTTTCATTTCAGCCAGAGGGCGCCTGTCCGCTCGGCGATCCTGCGTCGATCCGCCCACTTTGGAGATCCCGCTTGATCCTCTTTCGCCCCGTTTGCTAGGGTCCGGCCGCGGTTTCGAACCCCGTCGTCCGGCGAACAGATCAGAAAGCGAAGCGAACCCACGGCCCCCGAGCCGCGCTGCGGCTCGAAGGGCACATATTTTTTCGTGAATCTTTCCACGGGGGTTCATCGATGCCCGGCTCCTTGTCCACAGCTGTGAACAACCCTGTGGACGGCCCTGCAGCAGACCTTTCCCTCGAGTCCGAGAGAGCCGCAGCCGACCTCTGGATGCGGGCCATCGACCGCCTGCGGGGCAGGCTCTCCCGCCACACCTTCCAGACGTATTTCGAACCGATCAAGCCCATCGGCCTGGTGGGCGACGAGCTGACGCTCGCCCATTCGAGCAAGTTCATGATCGACTGGGTCCGGGACAACCTGCTCGACGTCCTGCTCCAGGACCTCGAGGCGCAGTACGGCGCGCGATGCGCGGTGAAGTTCGTCGTCCGCGAGCGGCCCGGCGCCGACGAGGCGGCCGTGGAGTCGCCCTCCTCGCCCGAACGCCGGCCTCCCGTCACCCAGCCTGCGGCGGAGAACCCGCCCTCCTCCCGCCAGCTGCAGATCAACCCCAAGTACAGCTTCGACTCCTTCGTGGTGGGGCCCTCCAACCAGTTCGCGGTGGCCGCCTGCACCGCCGTCGCGAACGCGCCGGGCAAGGCCTACAACCCGCTCTTCCTCTACGGCGGCGTGGGCCTGGGCAAGACCCACCTCGTGCACGCGGTGGGCAACCACGCCCTGCGGCAGAACCCCAACTGCCACGTGGTCTATCTCTCGTCGGAGTCGTTCACCAACGACCTCATCCACGCGCTCGAGCAACACCGGATGCCCGAGTTCCGCGCGCGCTACCGCGAGAAGTGCGACATCCTCCTGCTCGACGACATCCAGTTCCTCTCCAACAAGAAGCAGACGATGGAGGAGTTCTTCCACACCTTCAACGCGCTCCACGAAGGGGGCAAGCAGATCTTCGTCACCTCCGACAAGCTCCCCACCGAGATCGAGGGCTTCGAGGAGCGCCTGCGCAGCCGGTTCCAGTGGGGCCTCATCGCCGACATCCAGCCTCCGGAGGTGGAGACGCGGGTCGCCATCCTCAAGAAGAAGGCCGCCACCGACCACATCGTCCTGCCGGACGACGTCGCCCTCTTCCTCGGCACGCACATCCGCAGCAACGTGCGGGAGCTGGAAGGATCGCTCATCCGCCTCGCCGCCTTCGCCTCGCTCACCGGCGCCGCGCTGACGGTGGAGCTGGCCCAGGACGTGCTCAAGAACATCCTCGTCGTCCGCGGGGACAAGCCCGACGTCGAGACCATCATCAAGGTCGCCGCCGAAGCGATGCAGGTGAAAGCGCAGGACATCAAGGGAGACCGGCGGCAGCAGAACATCGCCCGCGCGCGCCAGGTGGCCATGTACCTGACCCGCAAGATCACCGCGCTCAGCTACCCGGTCATCGGCGAGAAGTTCGGCGGCAAGGACCACTCCACCGTGATCAACGCCGAGCAGCGCATCGAGCAGCTGATGGGCGAAGAGCCGGACCTCGCCAAGACCGTCGAGTCCCTCCTCCGCCGCCTCCATTCCTGAAGGCTTTCCCCCTGTGAACAAGCTGCCCCGGAGCGTGTTGACCGTTCTCCCATCTGACGCTGCACAGGGCGCGCACAGCAAGGATTCGAGGTTGTCCGCAAGGCGAAGATCAACGATCCTGCGGCCCAGGCTCCGCCTTCCACAGATCCACAGGCTCTACCAGGACTACGAGATCCTCTTCTCCTGAAAGGCATGCACCAGATGGAGATCCAGATCGGGACCGACGAATTCTCCCGCGCTCTCTATCGGGCGCAGGGCATCGTCGAGAAGAAGAGCACCATGCCCATCCTCGCCTCGGTGCTGCTCGAGGCGGGCGAGGACGGCCGCCTGCGCGTCTCCGCCTTCGACCTGGAAATCGGCGTCACCGGCACGCATCCGTGCGAGGTGCGCAAGGCGGGCTCGGTCGCGCTCAAGCACAAGGAGCTCTACGACATCGTCCGCGCGCTCCCGGAGAAGACCCTGGTCCTGAGGCGCGAGGCCAACAACCGCGTCAAGCTCACGTGCGGCGCCGCCGAGTTCAACATCGTCGGCCAGGCGGCGGAGGACTATCCGCCCTTTCCCCGCGCGGAGAAGGTGGGCTTCGTCGCGGTGGAGCCCGGGGCCTTGCTGGAGATGATCGAGAAGACCCAGTTCGCCATCTCCGCCGACGAGACCCGCCACAACCTGAACGGCGTCTTCTTCGACACCAGCGAAGGCATCGTCCGCATGGTGGCCACCGACGGCCACCGCCTCAGCCTCGTGCAGATGCCGCTGGACGGGCAGTTCAACCTCAAGCGCGGCGTCATCGTCCCGCGCAAGGGGCTGCTGGAGCTGCGCAGGCTCCTGGTCGAGGACCAGACCGGCGTCTGCGAGTTGGGGTTCACCGAGACCTCCGGCGTCTTCCGCCGCGGCGACGTCACCATGGTGATGCGCCTGATCGACGGCACCTTCCCGGACTACATGCAGGTGATCCCCAAGGAGGCGGACCGGACGGTGGTGGTGGACCGGCCGCGCCTGCTCGATACGCTCAAGCGCATGAGCCTGCTCTCCAGCGACCGCGCCACCAACGCGGTGCGCTTCGAGCTGACCGAGGGCTCCCTGCGGGTGACCTCGCAGAACCCGGACCTCGGCGACGCGCGAGAGGAGATTCCCGTCAGCTACAACGGGCTCCCGCTGCAGATCGGCTTCAACGCGCGCTACCTGATGGACGTGCTGCAGGTGGTGGACGCGGCGCAGATGAACGTGGAATTGTGCGACGAGCTGTCGCCCGGCGTGCTCAAGCCCGCGGGCGATCCGGGCGCGGGTGCGCGCTACACGGCAGTGATCATGCCGATGCGGATCTGATGCAGGCGCTCTTCGCCGCGCTGCTCTTGCTCGGCGCCGCCGGAAGCCGGCCGGCGAAGCATCCCTCGCGCGATCCGCGCACGGAAGGGCTGGGGAAGAGCTGCCGCAAGAACAGCGACTGCAAGCACCGCGCGCAGCGCTGCATCCATCAGAGCGACGCCTCGGGCAAGTCCACCGCGGCCGGTTTCTGCGTGCTGCCCTGCGCGTCCTTCGAGGCGGGAACGCAGAAGGTGACGCCGGGAGCGCCGGTGGACGTGAGCCGCAAGGCGAAGCCGCCGCCGCCGCGCTGTCCGCCGACGTACGAGTGCAGGAGCGCGAGCAGCGACGTCCCGCTCGACATGTGCGTGAAGCAATAGGTGCTGCTGCTGGACGTCAGCACGCGCGACTTCCGCAACCTGGAAGACCAGCGCGTGCCCCTGGCGCCGCACACCACCGTGCTCTTCGGCGAAAACGGGCAGGGGAAGACGAACTTCCTCGAGGCCTGCTACCTCGTCTCCACGCTGCGCCCGCTGCGCGCGCAGAAGCTCGTCGAGCTGGTGAAGCTCGGGTCGGAAGGTCCCGCGCGCGTGAGCGGCCGCTTCGAGTCGCCCGGCGGCGTCCGCGAGGTGGAGCTGGAAGCAGGCAGGGAAGGGCGCCTTGCCCGGGTGGACGGCAAGCCCGTGCGGGATGCCGACGAGCTCTTCGGCGGCCTCGCCACGGTCGCTTTCACGCCGGACGATCTCGCGGTGGTGAAGGGGGGACCGGAAGGCCGCCGCCGGCTGCTCGATCGCGCGGTGCAGAACCGCCACCCCGCGCACCTGGGCGACGCGCGCGAATATCTGCGGGCGCTGCGATCGCGCAACCAGCTCCTGCGCCAGGAGGCGGACGCGGCGCTGGTTGCGGCCTTCGACGCTCCGCTGGCGCGGCTCGGCGCGCGCCTGCGGACCCGGCGCGAGGAAGTGCTGGAGGAGATCCGGCCGCACGCCGAGCGGGCGTTCGCGGAGGTCGCGCGGGCGGAGGCGGCGCTCTCGCTCTCGTACCTGGCCGCGGGCAGGGAATCGGACGAACTCCTGGCGGGCGGGCCCTCGCTGGAGGAGCGTCTGACCCGGGCGCTGCACCGCCGCCTGCCGCGCGACAGGGAGCGCGGCTACACGAGCATCGGACCGCACGCGGACGATCTGGGCCTCGCTCTCGGCGAGCGGCCGGCGCGGCTCTACGCGAGCCAGGGGCAGTCGCGCGCGGTGGTGCTCGCCTTCAAGATCGGGGAGATCGAGAACCTGCGCAGCGCGCAGGGCAGGGCGCCGCTGCTCCTGCTCGACGACGTGTCCAGCGAGCTGGACCCTGCCCGCAACGCCTTTCTCATGGCGTACCTTGCCTCGCTGGAGGGGCAGGTGGTGCTCACCACCACCGACGCGAAACTGGTCGCCGCGACGGCTCCGCGCGGAGCGGTTTTCCAGCGCGTGGAGCGCGGCCGGATCGCACCTGAAAATGCAGTGTTTTCAGAGTGATCCAGGCGGCTTTTCGCCTTGCTTCCGAGCGTTTCCGCGTGATACTCCCGGGCACTTCCCCGAGGTGTGGATTTGGAGCCAGCGCAGGAAAAGCGGGCGCCGTCTGGCGCGCCCGTTCCCGGTGAGTATTCCGCCGACAGCATCAAGGTCCTCGAAGGACTGGAAGCGGTCCGCAAGCGGCCGCACATGTACATCCGCGGCGTCGGCACCGAAGGCCTGCACCACCTCGTCTACGAAGTCGTGGACAACTCGGTGGACGAGGCGCTGGGCGGCTACGCGAAGACCATCGAGCTGACCATCCACGCCAACGGCTCCCTCAGCGTCCAGGACGACGGCCGCGGCATTCCCGTGGGTCCCCATCCGACCGAGAGCATGGACACGCTCGACGTGGTGATGACCAAGCTCCACGCCGGCGGCAAGTTCGACCAGGGCAGCTACAAGGTCTCCGGCGGCCTGCACGGCGTGGGCGTTTCCTGCGTCAACGCGCTCAGCGAATGGATGGAAGTGGAGGTCTACCGCGACGGGCAGATCTACAAGCAGCGGTATATGACCGGCATCCCTGCGGGGCAGGTGAAGCCCATCGGCACCACCTCCTTGCGCGGCACCAAGGTGACCTTCAAGCCCGACTCGACCGTGCTCGAGGCCACCGAGTTCAACTTCGACGTGCTCTCCAACCGCATGCGCGAGCTCGCGTTCCTCAACCCGGGCCTGCGCATCGTCATGCGCGACGAGCGCAACAACAAGAGCCACGACTTCAAGTACGACGGCGGCATCGTCGCCTACGTGGAGCTGCTCAACACCAACAAGACGACGCTCTTCGACGCCCCCATTTCGGTTCGCGGCGAGGTGAACGGCGCCGAGGTGCACGTCGCCCTGCAGTGGAACGACGCCTTCGACGAGAAGGTCTTCTCCTTCGCGAACAACATCAACACCGTCGACGGCGGCCCGCACCTGGTGGGCTTCAAGAGCGCGCTCACCCGGACGGTGATCAAGTACGGGGAAGAGAAGGGCGCGTGGAAGGAGATCAAGGAGTCTCCCTCCGGCGAGGACATCCGCGAAGGCCTCACCGCGGTGGTGTCGGTGAAGATCCCCGGCGCGCAGTTCGAGGGAAACCTCAAGGGCAAGCTGGTCAATACCGAGGCGAAGGGAATCGTCGAGGATCTGGTCGGGCGCAAGCTGACCGAGTTCTGGGAGCAGAACCCCGCCGTCGCCAAGCGGGTGATGGCCAAGGTGGCCGACGCCGCCCGGGCGCGGATCGCGGCGCGCAAGGCGCGCGAGACGGTGCGCCGCAAGGGCGCCCTCGACTCGGCCTCGCTCCCCGGCAAGCTCGCCGACTGCCAGGAGCGCGATCCGGAGAAGTGCGAGCTCTACATCGTCGAGGGAGATTCCGCAGGCGGCTCCGCCAAGCAGGGACGCGACCGCCGCTACCAGGCCATCCTTCCCCTGCGCGGCAAGATCCTCAACGTGGAGAAGGCGCGCTTCGACAAGATGCTGGCGTCGGCGGAGATCTCGACGATGATCACCGCGCTCGGCACCGGCATCCACGACGAGTTCTCCATCGAGAAGCTGCGCTACCACAAGATCATCCTCATGACCGACGCGGACGTGGACGGCAGCCACATCCGCACGCTGCTCTTGACCTTCTTCTACCGGCAGATGCACGACGTGGTGACGCGGCAGATGGAGGACGGCGCGCTCAAGCACCACCTCTACATCGCGCAGCCGCCGCTCTACCGGGTGAAGAAGGGCAAGAGCGAGATCTACCTGAAGGACGACGCGGCCATGGACGCCCACCTGCTCAACCTCGGCACCGAGGGAGCCATCGTGCGCGGCGCCGCGGGCGAGGGCATCTCCGGCGAGCAGCTCAAGCTGCTGCTCGACAAGGTGCTGCGCTACCGGCGCCTGGTCGCGAAGCTCGACAAGCGGCTCGACGGGCGCGTGCTGGAGGCGGCCCTCTCCTCGACGCACCTCGATGCGGACGCGCTGCGCGACCCGGCGGTGCTGCAGAAGGAGAAGGGCGCGCTGGAGGCGGCGCTGGCCAGGGAGAACCCCAACGAGTCGCTGTCGGTGGAGATCGCGGACGATCCGGAGCACGGCTGCCAGAAGATCGTGGTGCGCATGGGGCACAACGGCGCCATGCGGGAGACCGCGGTGGACCACGTGCTCTTGAGCGGGCCCGACTTCGCCGAGTTGGAGCGCCTGCGGCACGACTTCTCCGCGCTCGGCGAGCCGCCCTACGCCCTGACCGCGAAGGACGGCGCGGCGGAGCAGAGCGCGAAGAACCCCATCGAGCTGGTGGAGATGGTGAAGCGCGCGGCCTCGAAGGGCCTGGAGATCCAGCGCTACAAGGGCCTGGGCGAGATGAACCCGGAGCAGCTCTGGCAGACCACCATGGACCCGGAGCGGCGCACGCTGCTCGAGGTGCACGCCGACGACATGGCGGAAGCCGAGCTGATGTTCACCACGCTGATGGGCGACGCGGTGGAGCCACGGCGCGAGTTCATCGAGAAGCACGCGCTGGACGCGACCAACCTGGACATCTAGCCGGCTGCGCTCAGGGCCCGACCGGCCGCGCGTGCGGGTAGGCGGGCACCAGCGGGTCGAGTCCGGGCAGCGAATGCGTGCCGGCGTGCGCCTCGATGACGGCAGGCTGGCGCGAGGCGAGCCTGAGGATCGCATTGCCCCCGGCCAGCGCCGTGAGCCAGGCGCTCTGCCGGTCCTTCGAGATCGACACGTAGATCGTGCCGGGGAGGTCGCCTTCCAGCGGCTCCAGGATGGCGCCGTCCGCGGCCGAGAGAACCCGCACGTGCAGGGGGATGCTGCGGCCCAGGCGGCGGAAGCCGGGCGGCGCCACCTGGGCCAGCGCGGAGCTGAACTGGGCGGCGTCGGGCGCGTACTGGCCGGCGTAGGAGCGGTCCAGCTCGTCGGCCACGGCGCGCAGGCCGTCGAGAAGCGACGGGCCCGGGTCGCGCGGAGGCCGCGGATCTCCGGCGGTCGAGCGCAGGACGAAGCAGATGCCGAAGAGCAGGAGGAACGCCGCGTGGAGCGGCATGCGCGGGCGAAGGCCCTGGGCCACGTGGGAAGCGAGCCAGAGCGTGAAGACCGCCAGCAGCGCAGCGGAGAGGAGCAGCAGGCCGCCGAGCGGGACATCCCAGGCGAGGGCCGGCCGCAGGATCCCCTGCGAGCGCAGCCAGAGCAGGCCGGGGCGCGCCACCAGAGCCTCGCCCAGCGCCGCGACGACGGCGTACGCGCAGAAATAGGCGATGCGAACCACCGGCGCATTCTGCCTCAAATCTGCGTTACCCTCGCCGCGATGCTTCTCGCGCTGCTGCTCGCCGCCTCCGCGCAGAAGCCGCCGGAGGTGCCGCTCTTCGCCGATCCGCGGCTCGCGGAGGCGCTCGGCGAATTCCAGCCGCACGCCGGCGCGTGGGTGGAATACGCCATCATTCCGCGCAAAGGACCGCAGACGCGGCTGCGGCTCTCGGTGCTCTCGCCATTGCTCTCGCAAGGCCGCTACTGGCTCGAGTCCGCGAGTCAGTCCCAGGACGGGCCGCCGGTCGCCACGCGGATGCTCCTGCACGGCCCGCCCGGCCGCATCGAGAACATGGAACGCCTCTACGTCTACGTCGGAGGGCAGGCGCCGATGGAGTTCCCGCTCGACGACGACGCGCACGCCGCGCCGCCGCTGCCGCGGAGGCCGCTCCCCCGGGTGCGGCGAAGGGGCATGCAGGAGGTCCGCGTCGCCGCGGGGAGCTTCCGGGCGGAGCTGATCGAGGTCGGTCCGGCGCGCGTCTGGCACTCGGACGGAGTGCCGCTCTGGGGCCTCGTGCGCGCCCTGGAGCCAGGGCGGCGCGTCGAGCTGATCGCATTTGGCCAGAGCGGCGCGCGCACGGTATTCCCCCCGGAGTTCGATCAAGGGAAGGGCAACGAGAGCAGGAAGTAGTCGCCGCGGATCTGCGTGTCGATGGCCTTCATCATCCCCGGCTGCGTCTTCGCCACCCACATGCCGCCGACCACGAGCGCGCCCAACAGCGTGGCGAGGAGGATGCCCTCCTCCACGAGCGCCTGGCCGCGCTCTCCCCGCAGCAAAAGGCGCTTCCAGCGGCGCATCACGGCGCGCCTCCCTCGCCGGTGTGGTTCACGAAGACGGCGGCGCCGCCCTTGTCTCCCAGCGCCTGCACCGCCACCGAGAGCACCTCGCCGCCGCGCGCGAACACGCCCAGCGCCGCCGAGCCTGCACCGGCGCGTTCCGTCCATCGCCGCGAGGCGAGCTCGCGCCGGTAGAACGCCAGCACGTCGGCGGGCGAGAGCGAGCTGACGAACTGCGCGCTCTCGGCATCGCCGCTCGCGTCGGAGGAGCGGTACCCCAGGTATGCGCGGCTCTGTTCCGGCACGGGAAACCCGGCATCCTGCGCGCCGTGCGTCAGCCGCGGCGGCCGGCGCGGGTTGGTCACCCCCAGCATCACCAGCGTCTGCCCCGAGGGCTGCGGCATGGCGGTGATGAAGTGCTGCAGCCCGTCCTTGCGGTCGAAACCCGAGACGTGCGCGAAATTCGCCTCGCTGGAGACGACCGGCAGCACGCCGCGCGCCTCGAACGCGCGGGCATAGAAGAGCACCACGTCCTTCGGCGCATCGCCCGTGTAGAAGATGGAGAGCTGCATGGGCTGGCCGCTGACCTCCAGCGAGTCGCCCACCGGAATCTCGCCGCCGTCGCGCCGCGCATATTCGGGCCCCGCCTCCGCGCGCGGCGGCGCCCCGGGTTCGGCGCGCGCATTGCCGGCTCCTCCGGCCCACGCCCCTGCGAGCAGCGCCGCGCACGCGACGGAAAGCGAGACGACCATCTTCACAGCGCGGTTCATTGAGAGCACTCCTTCGCGTAGCGGTTGGCAGGATCGGATTCCTGCGCGTGCTGCGCGCCGGCGAAAAAATGGCCGCGGCAGTGATAGGTCCTCACATACTCGTTCTCGCCGGTCAGCTTGGCATCCGGCGCCGCGAGGTGCCGCTCACCGCCCGTGCCGTCGCCAGAGTTGGTCCCGCCGGACTCCGTCCAATATTGCGTATTGATCCGGAACGGCAGGGTGTACCGGGTCCTGTCCACGCGCGACCCGAGCGTTTCCGTATCGTCGAGAAAAGCCGGCCCTGCCTTGGATGTGCGCAGGTCACCCAGACGCTGGGTGGCGCAGGGCTCGCCATGCCCCTGCACGTCGCACTCCGACGGAACCCAGAAGGCGTCTGCCGGTTCCGGCGGAAGGATGGTGATGGGGCCGCGGTCCGGGCCGTCCATGCGCGCCGCGGAGAAGACATCGGGAAGCGAGCCGCCCGTCAGGTACCCCACCTTCTCCGCGACCGTGCGGCCGAGGAACCGCATCGTCCCGAACCAGCTGTTCTGGTTCATGCCGAAGAACACAATCTTGTCCACCTGCGCGCTGACCTGCTCTTCCACCACGGGATACGTGCGCATCGGCGACACGCTCACGTTCGTGGGCGCGCCGTCGGTCGTGTACTCCGCGGGCTTCGGCCACGCCTTCCAGGTATCGAAGACGAGCTGCATCGGCCGCTCCGACGGCAGGGGCGCCTCCAGCGCCATCTTCGCGAGCGCAGAAGGCCCTTCGGGATCGTTGCGGGTGCCCAGCCCGATCACATCGCCGCCGCCGAGGACATGGGCCCCGGCGGGCTTGCCGGGCCCAAGCGAAACCCGCGCCACCGCCTTGCCGTGGACGTTGAACCGCTCCCGCTCCAACTCCTTGTCGATGGACCTGGCAAGCGTGCCGAACACCTTGTCGAGGACGGTGCCGAGAACGCCGAGGTTCTCCGGACGGTTCACCTCTCCACCGATGCCCACCTTCTCCGAGGTGGTATCGAGGTCCACGCGAAACCCCGGCTGCGGCAGGTTCGGATAGAGGAGCAGCCCCGTTCCCGCCACCTGCACGTCCCGCGGCGAGCGCAGGTCGATGTACTTGCGGGCAAGATCGTCCTGGATCTGCGCGGGCGGCTTGAAGACCGTGGTCTCCCAGAGCGCATAGCGCACCGCCTCCGCCGCCTTCAGCTTGAGCACCAGCACGTCGGTCAGCGCGGACGACCAGTAGAGGATCAGGATGAGCACGGGGAAGATGATGGCCGCCTCGACCAGCGCCGATCCATCCTCTGGATGACGGATGCGCATGTCAGTGGAGGAGGAGGTGCTGGAAGACCGTGGACACCGGCGCGACAGTGAGCCCGAGCTTTGCGGCCACGTTCGACTCCAGCACCGGCATCAGCCGCGCGCCCCAGAGCGGGTTGAAGAAGTTGGGCTGCTCCTTCCAGTCGCCGGGCCGGTGGTAGTAGACCTGCGCCGCCGCGAAGGCGTTGAGGCCGCGGTGGAGGATCTGGAGGTTCTCCGGCATGTCCTTGAGCCTGGGCCAGTCCGCGTCCACGTAGCGAAAATCAGTGGCTGCGGGCGCGGGCGAGTTGCCGTTCCAGGAGAAGCGCCTTCCGGCGGTGGCCGCGCTTGCCTCCTCGTTGTAGTCCTTGCCCTGCTTGGCAAGGCCCACCAGCACGTCGGGCTGGGCGAAGTTGCCCAGCTCGCCCAGCGGTCCAGCGCCCGGCCTGCTCTGCGCGCGCGGAGCGAAGTAGACGTAGGGCGAGAGCGCGAAGATGCGCTTGTCGAAGGCCGGATCGATCTTCGTCTGCTGCGCGTAGTCGGCCAAGCCCCCCTCGACGGCGGCCAGCGGCGGGAAGATCATGTACAGCGCCCCTTTCACGATGGTTCCCGCGTCGAACCCGCCGAAATACGAAGCGGTGAACGGCGAGACGGTGGGCGCGATCTGGTCCATGCCGACGAAGGTGAAGAGCGGCACGGTATCGGAAAAGCCGAAGCCGGCGATGCTGATGTCGTAGTGCAGCCAGTTCTGCTGGCCGCTCCAGATCTGCGACGTGGTCTTCACCGCCGTGCCCGCGTTCACCGGAGGAGGGAAGGAGCCGAGCTCGGTGCGAGCGCGGTTGCCGAACGAGAGCACGCTCGGCAGCAGCGTCCATTGGAAATGCCGGGCCGCGGGCGACTTCGACGGATCGCCGCGGCCGTCACCGTACGCCACCCACGGCTGCCGCGCGGAGTTGGCGATCTCCAGCATGTGCAGTCGCGCCTCCTGGACCGCATCGGATGTCGCGTTGAGGAGAATCTTCGCCGTCTCCCCCGTATCCCTGGGCAGGTCGACGTGGCCGCGCGTCTGCGCGAAGACCGCCGCGTTCGCGGCCGGGATCATCTTGGGCCAGATTGCCTCGTAGGGATGGTCGGCCGAGTCGCCGGAGTGCGCCTCCGGCGGCAGCCCGCTGTTCAGCAGACCGTAGACGCTCGCCCAGACGCCCTCCTGCAGCGCGTAGAGCGCGATGTTGGCGGCCGTGATCAGCGGCGCGAACGCCATCACGCCGGCGTCGAGCGCTTTGATGACCACGGTGATCACCTCTTCGATGGCCGCGAAGGCGGGCCCAACTTCGGGCACGAACTTCGCCAGGTCGAGCGCGGCCTTGAGGAACGGCCACTCGAAGTGCAGGTAGGTGAGGTAGGAGGTGGCCGCCATCAACGACGCGTAGTGCACCACCATGGCGCGGTTGGTGTAGGCGGTAAAGTTGAAGACGCGCGCCTCCACCGCGGCCTGCGAGTAGGCAGCGGAATCCGCCGCTGCCTGGAGCTGCACCTTGTCGTAGACGGCGCGGCCCAGGTTGACGGTGCCGAGGGCGCAGAGCATCAGCACCAGGCCGAAGATGGCGGCGAGCACCAGCGCCTGCCCCTCCTCGGAGCGGCGCACGGAGTGGATGGCGGCGATCATTCGCGCGCCCATTTCAGGTAGGGGTTCGACTGCATGCGCATGGTGTAGAAGGCCTCCACCGGCAGGTAGAAGTGTCCGGCTGCCGCCGCGGCATAGAGCCCGGTGAGCCCGATGCCTTCGGGCGTGCCGTCCTGGACCGTCTTTCCGGCTGCGAGCGGGCCGGACAAGGTCACAGCGTCCGGGCCGGTCGCGGTGCCGAACTTCGGGCCCGTCCAGTCCGAGCCGCGCCACATCGAGAGGAGCCCTGCGTGCGCGGCCATCCAGATGGCCTGGATCATCCGGTTCGCGAAGGGCACGCGCAGCTCGTAGAGGTAGCGGACTTGAAGCGAGAGCAGGGTGGCCTCGGCGGCGGCGGGGCGGACGTCGTCGAAGTCGATCTCCTGCGCGTCGAGGTGCGCGCCGAAGGTCCTGAAGTCCGCCTGCACGGGGTTGCGCACGTAGATGCGAAGCTGCTCGAGCCCGAACGGCGTCAGCGCCGCCTCGCTGACCTTGAAGCGCGCCAGTGTCGTGCCGACCTGGGTGAGATTGTCGGTGGGACCGTAGCCCGGCAGGATGGCCAGGGAGGCGGCGTCCTTCATCTTGTCCGGGTCGCCGTTGAAGACGATGCCGGTGCGGGCGGCCGCGAACGCCGCGTAGTCCGCCAGGATGCGCGCCCGCTGGAGCTGGGTGAGCTGGATGGTGAGGAGGAGCAGGAAGATCATCGCCGGCAAGACCAGCGCCGCCTCCACCACCGCCTGCCCGTCTTCGCTCTGCAGCATGCGGGCAGTCTGGAACGGTCGCGGCCCGCCGCCCATCGGTCAGTTGGCGGGTGAGGCCCGCCCGCGCTAGAACCCGGGGCTCCTGGGGCGTCGTCTAAAGGCAGGACGCGGGACTTTGAATCCCGCTATGATGGTTCGAATCCATCCGCCCCAACTCTCGCGTGCGGCGATAGCGCTCTTGCGCCCGGCGTGCGAATGACGCAGAAGCCCGGCCCATGCAGGGCGTCGTGCAGGGGCTCACGTCGGCGGAGGCCGCGGCGCGGCTCGCGGCGGAAGGGCCCAACGAGCTGCCGCAGGACAAGCAGCGGGGGGTGTTTCGCATCGCGCTGGAGGTGGCGCGGGAGCCGATGTTCCTCATGCTGGTGGGCGCCGGCGTGCTCTACCTCACCATGGGGAGCCTCGGCGATGCGCTGATGCTGCTGGGGTTCGTCTGCATCATCATGGGCATCACCATCTTCCAGGAGCGGCGCACCGAGCACGCGCTCACGGCGCTGCGCGACCTCTCCAGCCCGCGCGCGCTGGTGATCCGCGACGGCGTCCCGCAGCGCATCGCGGGCAGGGACGTGGCGCGGGGAGATCTGCTCGTCCTCTCCGAGGGAGATCGCGTCCCTGCCGATGCGCTCCTGCGGGCGGGCAGCAACGTTCGCGCCGACGAGTCGCTGCTCACCGGCGAGTCGGCGCCGGTGGAGAAGACGCCCTCGCCCGCGGCCGCCGAGTTGGACCGCCCCGGCCCGGACGGGCTGCCTTCGCTCTTCTCCGGCACCCTGATCGCCGCGGGGCAAGGCACCGCGGAGGTCATGGCCACCGGCCCGCGCACGCAGCTGGGCAAGATCGGCAAGAGCCTGCAGTCGGTAGAGCCCGAGCCCACGCCCCTGCAGATCGCCACCGGCAGCCTCGTGCGCACTCTCGCCGTGGTCGGGCTCTCGCTCTCCGCCATCCTGGTCGTCGCCCACGCGCTGCTCAACGGCGGCAGCGCGGCCGCCTGGCGCGACGGGGCTCTGGCCGGCATCGCGCTGGCCATGGCCATCCTGCCCGAGGAGTTCCCGGTGGTGCTCACCGTCTTCCTCGCCCTGGGCGCGTGGCGCATCTCGCGCAGCCGCGTGCTCACGCGCCGGATCGCGGCGGTGGAGACGCTGGGCGCCGCCACCGTGCTCTGCGTGGACAAGACCGGCACGCTGACGCTCAACCAGATGTCGGTGGCCGCGGTGGTGCGGCACGGCACGCGCTTCGACCTGCCCCGCAGCCGGGAGGCGCCGGACGAAGTGCGCGGCGTCCTGCGCGCGGCTGCCTTGGCCAGCCGCGAGAATCCGTTCGACCCGATGGAGCGCGCGCTGCGCGAGGCGGCGCCGGATGCGATTCCCCCCGGGGCGGCCCTGGTTCGCGAGTATCCCTTCACGCCGCGCTTCGCCGCCATGTCGCAGGCCTGGCGGCTGGCGCCGGGCGAGCCGCTGCTCGTCGCCACCAAGGGAGCGCCGGAAGCGGTGGCGAAGCTGTGCGGCATTCCCGAGACGGAGTTGAGCGCCGGCTCGGCGGCGCTGGCGCGCGACGGGCTGCGCGTCCTCGCCGTGGCTTCGCGAAGCCTGCCCGAGAGCGACCTTCCAGAGGAGCATGAGGACCTGAAGCTGGACCTGCTGGGCCTTCTTGCGCTGGAAGATCCGGTGCGGCCCACCGTTCCCGCGGCGGTGGGAGAGTGCCGGGCCGCCGGCATCCGCGTGGTGATGATCACCGGCGACTCGCCGGTCACCGCGCAGAGCATCGCTCGCGCCGCCGGCATTCCCCAGGCGGGCGAGGTGATTTCGGGAACGGCCATCGACAGCCTGGGCGACGAGGAGCTCTCCGTGCGCGCCGGAGCGTCGTCGGTATTCGCGCGCGTATTGCCCGAGCAGAAGCTGCGCATCGTCCGCGCGCTGCAGTCGCGGGGCGAGGTGGTGGCGATGACCGGCGACGGCATCAACGACGCGCCGGCCCTGAAGGCCGCGCACATCGGCATCGCCATGGGCGGCCGCGGCACCGACGTTGCGCGCGAGGCGGCGAGCCTGGTGCTGCTCGACGACGAGTTCCCCTCCATCGTGGCGGCGGTGGCGCTGGGCCGGCGCATCTTCGACAACATCGGCAAGGCGTTCACCTACGTGCTGGCGGTTCACGTCCCCATCGTCGGGCTCTCGCTCGTGCCGGTGCTCATTCCCGGCTGGCCTTCCCTGCTCCTTCCCGTGCACGTGGTCTTCCTCGAGCTGATCATCGACCCTGCCTGCTCGCTGGTGTTCGAGGCGGAGGCCGAGGAGGCGGACGTGATGCGCAGGCCGCCGCGCGACCCGCACCAGCGCCTCTTCTCCCGCGCGGCGGTGGCCTGGGCGGTGCTGCAGGGCGTCGGTGCGCTCGGCGCGGCGCTCCTCGCCTTCGTGGCGGCGCGGCGTTTCGGGGCCGGCCCGGCGGAGTCGCGCGCCTCCGCGTTCGTCGCCGTCGTGCTGGCGAATCTGGTGATGATCCTTGGCAACCGGTCCGCGGCGCGGGGCTCGGGCGCGATGCTGCGAGCGAGGAACCCCGCGCTCTGGTGGGTGCTCGGCGGCGCCACGGCGGTGCTCTCGCTGGTGATCGCCGTTCCCGAGTTGCGCGGGCTCTTTCATTTCGGCTCGCCGCCGGCCGCGGCGGTGGGCGCTGGCATCGCCCTCGGCCTCGCGACTGCGCTCTGGGTCGACCTGCTCAAGCGGCTGCGCCTGCGCCGCGGCGCAGCCCGGCCGGGCGTCGCGTAGGCTTCGCGCCGTGTCAGCCTGCGTTTGCCGACGAGTCCCTCGGATGGGAGATGGCGCCGAGCGTGAGCGCGACCTCCTCCTCGAACTCCTCGTCCGCCTCTCCCGCGGCGCGCCGCGCCAGGTCGTTGAGCGAAATCACCCCCACGAGCTTGCCTGCCTGGTCGACGACGGGGAGGCGATGGACCTGGAACTCGCTCATGGTCTCCTCGGCCTCGTCCACCTCGGCGTCGGGCCGGACGGTGACGGTGCGGGCGGAGACGGCGCTGGCGACGGGGATCTCCCAGAGCGGCTTGCCCTGGAAGAAGGCGCAGATGCAGGCATCGCGGTCGGTGACCACGCCGACCAGCGCGCCGCTCTCCGCCGAGACCACCGGGATGAAGCCGACGTCGTGCTCCCACATCAGCTTGACCGCTTCCGCGAGCATCGACCGATCGGTGCAGGTGAAGACCTCGGGCGTCATCAACTCGGAGACTTTCATGACGGTCCTCCTTCGCGTTCGGACCCCCGGTGCCAGAAGGCTGCGAATCGCGTGCCGAGGGCGCGGCGCAAGACGATCGCGCGGCAGGAGTCCCGCTCTGTCCGGGCGGCGCAACGGCGAGGCGCCAGGGCGAAAATCGTTCGCGAACCGCGCGGTAGTCCGTGCGGCACAGAGGCGGAGCGGCGCACGTCCGGAGGCGCCGGCGACGGCATTCGGGCCGCTTCCCGCCTCGCCCGCCGGCAGCCTGCTGCAGGGCAGGAGCGGCCCGCTGCTTGCTTTGCACAGAGGGCGCGCGCCGCATCACCATCCGCGCGTTCCCACCCGCGCCGATGACCCGCCTCGCCAAGACCATCGCTCCCGCAGCTCTCCTCGCCGCCGCGTGCAGCGGCGCGACGAGGCCGCCGCTCGCGGGGCTCTCTTGCACGGGACCGGTGAGCTGCGGCCGCGAGCAGCTTCTCGACGCCGACCGCGCGCTGCAGCACGCGGTCCAGCAGCGAGGCCCGGCGGACGCGTTCGCGGAGGCGCTGCTCCCCGATGCGCGATTCCTCTCGCAGGGGAAGGGCGCCATCGCAGGCCAGGAGCTTCGCCGCTTGCTGCGCGCGAGCGCGCCCTTCACCTGGACGGTGGCGCGCGGCGACGTCTCCGCCACCGGCACGCTGGGCTACACCTTCGGATGGATCTCCGCCGCCGAGGGCCGCGGGCTCTACGCAGCGGTGTGGAAGCGCCAGAGCGGCGACTGGAAGCTGGCCGTCTTCCTGCGCAAGCCGGCGAGGACGCAGGGCGCTGCGCCGCCCGCCTGGTTCGGCCCGTTCCGGGGAGAGCGCGGGGTGCCGCCGCCCGCGGCGCAGAGCGTCTCCAACGCAGACGTCGCCTTCGCCGCGCTCGCGCAGGTGACGGGCAGCATGCAGGACGCCTTCACCACCTACGCGTCGCAGGACGCGGTCCAACTCGCCGGCAGCATGGTGTTCGGCCGCGACGCGATCCGCGACCTGCTCGCGCGCGCTCCGCTGCTCCGCTGGGCGCCAGCAGCCGAGGGGATGGCCGCGGATCTGGGCTACACCGTCGGCGCCTGGCAGGCACCGTCGGCCCGGGGGAGCTATCTCACCGTCTGGCGGCTGCAGTCCGACGGATCCTGGCGCTTCGTCCTTGACGCAGGGGTCAGCGGCTGAGGGCGCCGGCGCGCGCGTCGAGCATCTGCACCGCGAAGGTGGCGAGCCAGTGCTCTCCCTCGTAGCTGCCGCTCGCGATGAAGGGCAATGACGCCTCCGCGTGCGTGTCCCCGAGGCGCGAGAGCGCGGGCCGCGAGAGCGCCGTGGACAGCTCGTACAGGCAACGCGCGCGGGAGAGGTTGAGGCCGTCGAGGTGCACGATCTTGGGGTCGGTCCGGTCGGACACCACCGCCGGCGTGAGCGCCAGGCGCGGCAGGAACTTCTGCCACCAGGAGGCGAACTGCTTCTTCTCCAGCACGCGCGCCATGAGCGCGGCCTCTTCCAGAGACGGCGAAAGGAAATCCTCGCCCCCCGGCTCCCATTTCATCGGCGCGCCCGTGTCCCTGGCGAAATACGTCCGCGCCCGCTCGGCGACGAGCGACGCGAGCGCCTCGTCGCGCGCCGCTTTCGCATAGTCGAGGGCGAGGGAGAGCGCGTACGCCGTGTTCGGGTGCACGCCGGTGCGGATGGGATAGGTCTGGCGGGGCAGGAAATCCTCGAAGGCGTGCACGACCGTGTCGGCGAGCGGCTGCAGCGCCTGCGCCCAGCGCCTCGCGTCCGGCGAGTCCCAGCCGCGCAGCTCGGCGGACAGCTTCAGCAGCCAGGCCCAGCCATACGTGCGCTCGAAGCTCTTGCGGTTGGGCTGGCCGAAGTAGGCGACCTCGGTTGCGATGGCCGGCGGCGCGAGGTGCTCGTCGAGCGCGGCGCGGATCTCCGAGGCCTCGGGGAGCTGGGGAAAGCGCTGCAAGAGCCGCGCGAGCATCCAGTGGCCGTGCACCGAGGAGTGCCAGTCGTAGCAGCCGTAGAAGGCGGGGTGCAGCGTTCGGGGCGGTTGCACTTCCTGGGCGCCGTTCATCACGTGATCGAGCTTGTTGGGATATTCCTGCCGCACGCACTTGAGCGCGAGCCTGGCGAAATGCGAGGCGGCGCTCGCGTCGAGCGTGAGGGCCACCGCGAGGAGTTGGGCCATGCGCCGAAGTCTACTCCGCGCGCAAGGACACCATCGGATCCACGCGGGTGGCGCGGCGGGCGGGCGCCCAGCTCGCGAGAGCGGCGATGCCGAGCAGGAGCGCGGAGACGGCCGCGAAGGTGAGGGGATCGGTGGCGCTCACGCCGTAGAGCGCCCGCTCCAGCGCATGCGTGACCGCAAACGCGGCGAGAAGGCCCAGCACCACGCCGAAGATGGCGAGGCGGACGCCCGCTCCCACCACCATGCGCAGCACCGACGTGCGCTGCGCGCCGAGCGCCATGCGGATGCCGATCTCCTTCGACCGCTGCGCGACCGAATACGCGACCACGCCGTAGATGCCCACCGCCGCGAGCAAGAGCGCCACCAGGCCGAACCCGGTGAGCAAGGTCATCTGGAAGCGGCGTTCTCCCACCGACTCCGCGATGACGTTCTCGAGCGTGCGCGGGTTCGCCACCGGCTGGTCCTTGTCCAGCGCCAGCACCTCGGTGCGCAAGAGCGGCGCGAGCGCCATCGGATTTCCCGAGGTCCGCAAGAGCACCCGCATGTACGACTGCGCCCATTGCGAGCGCGGCACGAGGATCATCGGCTGCGGCAGCTTGTCGAGCGCCTGCGTATGCACGTCGCCGACGACGCCCACGATGGTCCAGCCCTTGTCGTCGTCGCCGCGGAACTTGAGCAGCCGCCGCCCGACGGCGTCGCGGCCGTGCAGGTACTTGCGCACGAACGCCTGGTTGACGAGCACCACCTGCCCCGAGGCCGCCGTGTCCGAGGAAGAGAGCGGACGGCCCTGCACGAGTTGGACGCCGAGCGCATCGAGGTAGCCGGGCGTGATCCAGTTCACCTCCGCCTCCGGCGCCTCGGACGGGGCCGGCACGGGCTCGCCTTCGATCTCGGCGCTGAGCACCGCCTGGAATTGCGGATCGAGCGGAACCGAGCTGGCCAGCGCCGCGGTCTGGACGCCGGGAAGGAGGGCAGCGCGCTCGAGCAAGCGGTTCTGGAACGACTGCATGCTCGCCGTGTCGGGATAGCGGGCGCGGGGAAGGGTCACGTCCGCGACCAGCACGTGCGCCGGGTCCGCGGACATCCCCGTGCGCACGTCGAGCAGCCGCACCAGCGTGCGGATCATCAGGCCGGCGCTCACCACCAGCACGAGGGCGAGGGCGATCTCGGCCACGACCAGCGCGCCGCGAGCACGGCTGCGCGCGGTGGTGGCGGCGCCGTTCTTCAGCGTCTCGACCAGGTCGGGCCGGCTGGCCTGGATGGCGGGCACCACGCCCGCGAGCACTCCGGAAGCGACCGAGACGAGCAGGGCGAACGCGAGCACGATGCCGTCGAGGCGCACCTCGTCGAGGCGCGGAATCGACCTGGGCGCGAGCGCCACCAGCCCGTCCACGCCCCACGCCGAGAGCAAGACCCCGAGCGCGCCTCCGACGACGCCGAGGAGCACCGACTCGGTGAGGAGCTGGCGGATGATCCGGCCGCGCCCGCTCCCCAGAGCGGAGCGGATGGCCAGCTCGCGCTGCCGCGCCGCCCCCCGCGCAAGCAGCATGCTGGCGACGTTGGCACAGGCGATCAGCAGCACGATGGCGACCGCGCCGAGCAGCGCCTGGAGCACCGGCTTCACGTTCCCGACCAGGTCGTCGAGCAGCGAGACCGCGGCCAGCTTCTGCCCGGCGTGGTCCGGCAGGCGCGAGGCGATCCGCGGCCCGAGCACGTCGAGGTCCGCCTGCGCCCCTTGCAGCGAAACGCCACTCTTGAGGCGCGCGACCACCGTCAGCATGTGCAGGCCGCGATTTTCCAGGTCCCTCTTCGTCGCCTCGAGAGGAAGCAGGATCTCCGCCTGGCGCATGAGCGGCAGGGAGAAGGACTTCGGCATCACGCCGACGATGGTGTAGCTGCCCGCGTCGAGCACCACCGACTGCCCGAGGATGCGCCGGTCGCCGCCGAATTCGCGCTTCCAGAGCCCGTCGGTGAGCACGGCGACATGCGCGCCGCCCTCGCGATCCTCTTCGCCGGTGAAGCCGCGGCCCATGGCGGGATGGACGCCCAGCGTGGCGAAGAACCCGGACGACACCTGCGCGCCGGGGATCTGCACCGGGCCCGCGTCGGTGGTCATGTTGACCGTCGCGCGCCGCAGCGCCGCAGTGGATTCGAAGGAGCCGTTCTCCTTCGCGAAGTCGAAGTAGTCGGGCACCGACCACGAGCCGCGGTAGCCGTCGCGGCCCACCTCGTAGACGCGGGCGAGGCGCTCCGGGTGGGGCGAGGCCAGCGGCCGCAGCACCACGCCCTCGAGGACGCTGAACATGGCGCTGCTGCCGCCGACGCCGAGTGCGATGGCGAGGATGGCCGCCGCGGTGAACGCCGGCGTTCGCGCGAGCGTGCGGACGGCGTACTTGAGGTCTTGCAGGGCGGTGTCCATCCGCTCGGACGGAGCGAATTCCATGCCAGGACGGCAGCAGCGCGCGCGCCACCGCCCCGGCCGATCGCGGGATCGGCCGTCCCGGAAACGGGACGCCTTCAATCGGTGCGCACGAGGCGGCGCACGTGCCGCGCGATCACCCGCTCCTCGTCGGCGGCGATCACGCGCACCTCGAACCTGCCCAGCCAGGAAAGGCCGGAGCAGATGCGCTCGCGCACCTCGGCAGCGTGCTCGCCGATGCCGCCGGTAAAGACCAGCGCCTCGATTCCCCCGAGCGCCGCGGCCATCGCCGCCACCGCCTTGCGCGCCTGGGAGCAGAACATCTCCACCGCGAGCTTCGCCCGCGGCTCCGTGGATGCGAGCAGCGCCTTCATGTCGGAAGTCGTTCCGGAGACGCCGAGGAGGCCGGATTCGCGCTCCACCAGCCGCTCCAGCTCCTCGCGCGACATCCGCCAGAGCAGGAAGAGGATCACGCCCGGGTCCAGGTCGCCCGAGCGGGTGCCCATCATGAAGCCGCCCGCGGGCGTGAGTCCCATGGTGGTGTCGATGCTCACGCCCTCGCGGACGGCGCACATGGATGCGCCGTTGCCCAGGTGCGCGATCACCGTCCGCGCAGGCAGCGTCAGCTCGGAGACGGCCCACTCGTACGAGAGCCCATGAAAGCCGTAGCGGCGCACGCCCAAATCGTCGATGCGCCCGGGCAGCGGAAACCTGCGCGCCACCTCCGGCAGCGTGCGGTGGAAGGCGGTGTCGAAGCACGCGACCTGGGGGACCTCGGGATGGCGCTCTGCCACCGCCTCGATGGCTCCGATCGCCGCGGGCAGGTGCAGCGGCGCGAACGGCACGGCCGCGCGCAGCTCGCGCAGCACCGGTTCGTCGATGCGCACCGGCTCGAGCAGGCGGGGACCGCCGTGGACCAGGCGATGTCCCACCGCCTGCGGCGGCGGCAAGCGCGAGAGCGCCTCGTGCACGGCGTGCGCGTGGGTTGCGTGTCCGCCGGGCACGCCGATGCCCGACACCGTGCCTCCCGAGACGCGGCGGTCGCCTTCGAAGCTCGCGTACTTGAGGGAAGACGAACCGCAGTTCAGCGCCAGGATCACGGCGTCGTCCAGGTCCAGTCGCGGATGGCGGGCATGTCCTCGAGGTGCTGCTTCACGTACGCGGTGTGCTTGCGCAAGGACAGCTCGCAGTCGTCGATCAGCTCGTCGGCGTTCTCCGGCCGCCGCCGCGCCCGCCGCAGCGCCTCGATGCAGAGGTGGAAGCGGCTCATCCCGTTGAGCACCACCATGTCGAAGGGCGTGGTGGTGGTGCCCTCCTCGCGGTAGCCGCGGACGTGGAACCGGCCGGCGTTGGGCCTGCCGTGGAGGATGCCGTGGAGCAGCCCGGGATAGCCGTGGAAGGCGAAGACCACGTCGGTGTCGCGGGTGAAGATCTGCGCGAACTGGTCGCCGGGCATGCCGTGCGGGTGCTCCAGCGGATCGGCGATGGAGAAGAGGTCCACCACGTTCACCACCCGCACCGCCAGATGCGGCGCCTTCCTCCTCAGCCACCACGCGGCGGCCACCGTCTCCATGGTGGGCACGTCTCCCGCGCAGGCGAGGATCACGTCCGGCTCGCCCCTGGTGTTCGACGCCCAGTCCCAGATTCCCGCGCCGCGGGCGCAATGCGCGCGCGCCTGGTCCATGTCCAGCCACTGGAGCTGCGGCTGCTTGTCGATGACGATCAGGTTCACGTAGTCGCGGCTGCGCAGGCAGTGATCGGCCACCGAGAGCAGGCAGTTGGCGTCCGGCGGCAGGTAGACGCGCGCCACCGTGCCCTGCTTGGAGACGATGGTGTCGATGAAGCCCGGCCCCTGGTGCGAGAAGCCGTTGTGGTCGTTGCGCCAGCAGGTCGAGGTGAGCAGCACGTTGAGGGACGACACCGGCGCGCGCCAGGGAAGGTCGCGGCACATCTCCAGCCACTTGGCGTGCTGGGTGGCCATCGACGCCACCACCATGGCGAACGCCTCGTAGGTGCAGAAGAGGCCGTGGCGCCCGGTGAGGACGTAGCCCTCCAGCCATCCCTCGCAGTTGTGCTCGGAGAGCACCTCGAGGACGCGGCCGTCGGCGGCGAGGTGGTCGTCGCCCGCCACGCGCTCCTCCATCCAGGCGCGGCCCGTGACCTCCAGGACGGCGCCCAGCCGGTTCGAGGTCAGCTCGTCGGGGCAGAAGATGCGGAAGTTCTGCTGCCGCTGGTTGCGCACCAGCACGTCGCGCAGCATGACGCCGAGCTGGCGAGTCGACTCGGCGCGCACCGTGGCGGGCGACTTCACCTCGACCGCGTACTGCGTGTAGTCGGGCAGGTCCAGGGGGACGAGCACGCGGCCGCCGTTGGCGTGCGGGCTCGCGCTCATCCGCTTCAGCCCCACCGGCGCGAGCGCCCGGACGGTCTCTCTTGGCCCGATGGCGGGGTCGAACAGCTCCTCGGGCCGGTACGACTTGAGCCAGCTCTCCAGCGCGGCCAGGTGCGCGGGGTTCTCGCGCACCTGCGGGAGGGGCACCTGGTGGGCGCGGAAGGTGCCTTCCACCTGCACGCCGTCCACCTCCTTCGGGCCCGTCCACCCCTTGGGCGTGCGCAGGACGATCATCGGCCAGCGCGCCGAACGCGCGCCTTCGCGCGCGGCGCGATGCTGGATCTCGCGGATGCGGTCGTAGCAGGCGTCCAGGGTCTCGGCGAGCGCCGCGTGCACGCGGGCCGGCTCGTCGCCGACGACGAAGTACGGGTCGTAGCCGTGGCCGCGAAAGAGCGAGGCGATCTCCGCGTCGGGCTTGCGGCCGAGCACGGTGGGGCTGGCGATCTTGTAGCCGTTGAGGTGGAGCACGGGCAGCACCGCCCCGTCGCGCGCCGGGTTGAGGAAGCTGACGCCCTTCCACGAGCCTTCCAGGGGCCCGGTCTCCGCCTCTCCGTCGCCCACCACCGCGAGCACGAGCAGGTCGCGGTTGTCGAAGGCCGCGCCGAAGGCGTGGGTGAGCACGTACCCGAGCTCGCCGCCCTCGTGGATGGATCCCGGCACCGGCGGGCTCACGTGGCTGGGAACCCCGTAGGGCGTCGAGAACTGCCGGAAGAGCTTGCGCATGCCCTCCTGGTCCTGGCCGACCTCCGGGTAGATCTCGGTCCAGGTTCCCTCCAGCCAGACGTTCGCGATCAGCGCCGGCCCGCCGTGCCCGGGCCCGGCCATGAAGATGGCGTCCACGTTGCGCTTGCGGATGAGCCGGTTCATGTGCGCGTAGAGCAGCGAGAGGCCGGGCGAGGTGCCCCAGTGGCCGAGCAGGCGCGGCTTCACGTGCTCCGGCCTCAGCGGCTCGCGCAGGAGCGGATTGGCCTGCAGGTAGATCTGGCCGATGGTGAGGTAGTTGGCCGCGCGCCACCAGGCATCCAGCAGCGCAAGCTCTTGTGCGGCGAGGGTATGGGGCATGCGCCATCGCTCCTGCAAGCCATCCCGGAGAGCGCGGACTCTAACGCCGGCGCGGTGGATTGGCCGGGCGAAGGTGTGCCTCTTTGGTGTAGATCGCACGCCTCATGGCGCTTTCCATCGGCATCGTCGGCCTTCCCAACGTGGGCAAGAGCACGCTCTTCAACGCGCTGTCGGGCGCCTCCGTGCTCGCCGCCAACTACCCGTTCGCCACCAAGGACCCGAACGTGGGCGTGGTGCCCGTCCCCGACGAGCGCCTGGACCGGCTGGCCGCGCTCTACGAGCCGAAGAAGACCACCCACGCCGCGCTGGAGTTCGTGGACATCGCGGGCCTGGTGAAGGGAGCCTCGAAGGGCGAGGGGCTCGGCAACCAGTTCCTCGGCAACATCCGCGAGGTGGACGCGGTGGCGCACGTGCTGCGCTGCTTTGCGGATCCGGACGTGGTTCACGTGGACGGCGCCGTCGACCCCCTGCGCGACAAGGAGGTGGTGGACACCGAGCTTGCGCTCAAGGACCTCGACTCGCTGGAGAAGAAGCGCGAGCGCAGGGCCAAGGACGCGAAGGCGCCGGGCAAGCCCGGAGAGGAGGCGCGGGCGGACCTGGCCCTCTACGACAGGCTGCAGGCGGCGCTGGAGGCAGGGCGGCCTGCGCGCAGCGTGGCGCTCAGCGACGAGGAGAAGCCGCGCGCGCGCGAGCTGTTCCTGCTCACCGCAAAGCCCGTCCTCTACGTGGCCAACGTCGACGAGGCGCAGCTGGGCAGGCTGGAGACGGACCCCCTGGTCGCGCGCGTCCGCGAGCTGGCGCAGGCCGAGGGCGCGCGCATGGTGGCCATCTGCAGCAAGGTGGAGGCGGAGATCCAGCAACTGCCGGAGGCGGAGCGCAAGGAGTTCCTCGCCACCGTGGGTCTCTCGGAGCCCGGCCTGAACAAGCTGGTGCGCGAGGGGTTCACGCTGCTCGGGCTGCAGAGCTACTTCACCGCCGGCGAGGACGAGTGCCGCGCCTGGGTGGTGAAGAAGGGCGCAAGAGCCCCGCAGGCGGCAGGCGTGATCCACACCGACTTCGAGCGCGGGTTCATCAAGGCGGAGGTGATCCGCTGGGACGAGCTGTTGCGCTACGGCTCGGAAGCAGCGGCGAAGAGCAAGGGAGCCATGCGCATCGAGGGCAAGGAGTACGTCGTCCAGGACGGAGACGTGATGCACTTTTTGTTCAACGTGTGAGCGCACGCACGCCCGGGTGCAGTTTCGCGTGGGGGTCCAGGGGGAGACGCGAGTCGCCCCCTGGTGTGATCGAAGAGCGTCCATCACCGGCAGAGCGCGCTTTCCCGAACCACGCGCTAAGGGGTGCGGAAAAGGGCGCATGCGACCACGGTCATCGACAAGTTGACCCTGCCGCGAGGGGGGTGCTACCGATCGCCTGCCCAACTCGCCGGTCCGTCGGGGAAAACGATATGAAGATTCACCTGTTTGCGCCGTGTGCGGCGCTGATGTGCGCCTGCGGCGCGGTGGCCGTTCGCGTCCCCGTGATGAGGCCGGCGGAAGTCAACATGACCGGCTACCAGACCGTGGCCGTCGGCGAGATGAACGGCATCGGCCAGAGGCCCATGGGCGACACGCTGGAGGAGGCGCTGGTCGGCAGCAACCGGTTCACGGTGGTGGACCGCGAGCACGTCTCGTCGGTGATGCGCGAATTGAAGCTCTCCGCCAGCGACCTCGCCGATCCCCGCTCCGCGGCGAAGCTCGGCAAGGTGATCACCGCGGAGGCGCTGATCTTCGGCGACGTGCACTCGACCTACCGCGAGGAGCCGGACGAGGACCGGTTCAAGGACGAGAAGGGCAAGCCGCACGCGCTCTACACCCTGCGGGGCGAGGCGTACGTTCGCGCCACCTTCCGCATCGTCGACGTCTCGACCGGGCGCCTGATCGTGGCCAAGACCTACGAGGAGAAGCGCGACGACACCAACCGCGCGACCGACAAGCGGCCGCAGGCCATCGATCGCCTGTCGCTGGAGAACGCGGCGAGGCGGGCGGTGGTGGACCGCTTCATGAAGTCCATCGTCCCCCACCAGGAGTTCATGTTCGCGAACTTCCAGAAGGACTCCGACATCCCGCAGCTCGAAGGCGGCATCGGCTGGGCGGAGCGGGGCGACTGGAAGAAGGCGCAGGAGACCTTCAACGCCGCGGCGCAGGAGGCGGAGAAGAACGTCAAGCTCAAGGCGGGGCAGGTCGCCAAATGCTATTGGAACCTGGGCCTCTCCTACGAGTACGCCGGCGACTACGACAAGGCGGAGGCGATGGTGAACAAGGCCTGGACGCTCTCCAACCAGAAGGAGATGCTCGGCGAGATCGACAACATCCACCGGCTGCAGGCGGACTCGAGGAAGCTCGCCGGACAGACGGCGGCGCCCGAGGCCATGGGTGCGAAGTAAGGAGGAACGACAGTGAAGAAGATCCTTGGCTTCACGATGGCCGTTTCGCTGGTGGCCTGCGGCGGCGGCGGCAACAAGCCCGAGATGGCCAACCAGGTGCAGCACGCCAACGGTCCAGACTGGGTGTATCGCTCCTCGGGCGCCTTCGGAAGCGACAAGGGCAAGAGCTTCTACGGAGTGGGCATCGCGAGCGGCATCCGCAACGCCGCCATGCGCAGATCCACCAGCGACGCGCGCGCCCGTTCGGAAATCTCGAAGATCCTCGAATCCTACGCCTCGGTCCTGGGCAGGGACTACAAGGCGTCGGCGAGCGCCACCGACGTGAAGGACGCGCCGGAAGGGGAGCACCTGGAGCAGGCGCTCAAGGACTACTCGCAGAGCGAGCTGTCCAGCGTGCAGATCATCGATCACTGGGTCGACAACGACGGAAACGAATACGCGCTCGCGGCGATCGATCTGGACACCTTCAAGGGCAACATGGACCGGATGAAGGGGCTGGACCCCAAGGTGCGCGACGCCGTGCGCGCCAACGCGGACAAGGCCTTCGACGAGCTGAACGCCGAAGAAGCCAGGCACCAGAAGTAGCCTTCACCTCGAGGCGAGCCTGCTCGCGAGGAGGAGCGCGGAGATCATCGGCTCGGGGTCGGCCTCGCCCTTCCAGGCGATGGAGTCGGCGGTGCCGTGGTCGGGGCTGGTCCGCGGGAAGGGAAGCCCCAGGGTCACGTTCACCGTCGCCGCGAAGTCGAGCAGCTTCGCCGGGATCAGGCCCTGGTCGTGATAGAGCGCCACCACCGCGTCGTACTCGCCTCTGGCGGCCAGCGGGAAGAGCCCGTCCGCCGGCCACGGTCCGGAGGCCAGGACCCCCGCCGCGCGCGCTCTCTCGATGGCGGGCCTCACCACCCGCTCCTCTTCGTCCCCGAAGATGCCGCCGTCTCCGGCGTGCGGGTTGAGCCCGCACACGGCAACGCGCGGACTCGCCACGCCCCATCGCTCGCGCAGCTCCCGCGACGCGAGCTGCGCCACGAAGGCGATCTGCGCGGCGGAGATCTTCTTCGGCACTTCCGCGAGGGCGAGGTGATTGGTGGCGAGCACCACCCGCAGGCGGGGGCCGGCCATCATCATCGCCACCTGCGCCGACGTCATCGCCGCGAGGTGCTCGGTGTGCCCGACGAAGTCCGGCGCCGAGAGCGAGACCCGGTGCTTGGAGAGGGGCGCCGTGCACAGCGCAGCCACCTCGCGCGCGATGCAGGCCCGGGCGGCGCGATCGACGCACTCCAGCGCCAGCGCTCCGGCCTGCTGCGGAGACGGGTCGCGCCGCGGCGATCCGATCTGGACCACCCGCGCGTCGAAGGCGACGCCGCGCAGCCGGGCGGCCCGCTCCAGCGTCTCGCGGTCGCCGAAGACCACCGGCTCGAGCGCGCCGCGGACCTTTGCCTGCGCGAGCGCCAGCGCCACCACCTCGGGGCCGATCCCCAGCGGATCGCCCATCGAGATGGCGACCGCCGGCATCAGAGCTTCTCGTCCACCTGCGCGGTCTTGCGGAGCTGCGAGAGGTAGTGCTCGCGCTCCTTGAGCACGGACTCGCCGGCGAGCTTCTGCCGGATCTGCTCCTGCACCTCGGCGAGCGGCTTGGGCGGCAGCTTGCGGCGGTCCTCCACCATCACGATGTGGTACCCGCCGTGCTGCCCCGGCACGCGGATGAGTCCGGAGGGCTGGCCGGGCGGCAGCGAGAAGGCGGGGTCTTCCAGCGCCTGCAGCATCTGCCCGCGGCGGAAATAGCCGAGGTCCCCGCCCTCTTTCGCGGTGGGGCCCTCGGAGAGATCGCGCGCCACCTTGGCGAAGCTCTCGCCCTGCTTGATGCGCCGGAGCGCGGCGTCCGCCCGCGCCTGGGCGGCGCGGAGCTGGTCGGGAGTGGCCCCCTCCGGCGCGGCGATGTAGATGTCCCGCGCCCGCACCTCGTACTCCGGGTCCTTGTTCATGTTCGCGTAGGCGGTCTGCACCTCTTCGTCGCTCACCTTGCGCGGCTTCACCTTGTACTGGAGCAGGCGGATCATCAGCTGCTGGCGCTTGAGCGACTCGCGCACGGTGTCGAGGGTCATTCCCTGCTGCGCCAGCGCCTCGCGGAAGTGCGGCATGTCGAGGCCGTTCTGCTTGGCGAGCTGCTCGACGAGCTTCTGCACCTCGTCGTCCGGCACGTCGATGCCCAGGGAGGTCGCCTCGCTCTCGATCAGGCGCTCGTCGATGAGCTCGTTGACGGCGCGCTTGATCAGCTCCAGGCGCTGCTCGGCGCCGGCCGGACCGGCGGGCACCCGCGCCAGCTCGGGGGAGACGCGCTCTTCCGCCTCCGACAAGGTGATGGGATGCCCATTCACCACCGCCGCGATGCGGTCCTTGATCTCGGCCCGGACGGCAAGCGGCAACAGACACGCGAGGAGAAGCTTCTTCATCAGGCTGCGGAACATAACGGATCCCCGATGCAGATCAACCGGCCGTCCGTTCAGCGAACCAGCGCCAGCGCGCTGCTGTCGATCTGGATGGTGGCGGACGCGCGCAGCTGCTGGAGGAGCTGGCGCTCGGCCTGGGCCCGCTTTTCCGCCGTGGCCCGCCGCTGCGCTTCCGCCTTCACCTCTTCGAACTTCCTCGCCCGCGCCGCGCGGCGGCCCAGCGACTTGAAGACGTGGTAGCCGTACGACGACTGCACCACGCCGGAGATCTTCCCGCTCTGCAGCGAGAAGCAGGTGTCCTCGAAGACCTTGGGCATGGTGCCCCTCGAGATCCAGCCCAGGTCGCCGCCCGCCCGCGCGTCGGGGGAGATTCCCGCCTGGCGCGCGAGCTTGTCGAACGCGGCGCCGGCGCGGAGCTGGTCGAGGATGCTCTTCGCCTCGTCGGGAGTGCGCACGGCGATCTGCAGGCAGTGCACCGCCTCCGGCTCCTCGAAGAGCGCGCGGTGCGTGTCGTAGAAGGCGCGCGTCTCGGCGGCAGAGGCCCGCTCGCCCCGCGTCTCTTCCATCACGTAGCGCGCCGCGAGGAGCCGTTCGCGCATCTCGTCGGAGAGCTGCTCCGCGCTCTGCCCGTCGCGCGCGAGCTGTTCGTTCCAGGCCGCGCCGCCCTTGCGCGCGTCGTCGGCCAGCGCGTCGGTGGCGCGCTGGACTTCCGCCTCGCTGACGGTCATGCCTGCGGCCCTGGCCCGCTGCAGCACGATGACGCGGTCGATCTGCGCGTCGAGCAGGGCGCGCGCGAGCCTGGGCACGTCCTGCGCGGCGACCTTGGCCTCGCCCTGGCCGGTCCCACGCCGCATCCGGTCCAGCTCCGCCTGGATGCGGCTCACCGGAATCGGATCGCCGTTCACCACCGCGAGAGCGGGAGGCGAAGGGGGCGAAGGCGGCGCCGCGCGCTTGCAGGCGACGAAAAAGACGAGGAGGCCGAGCGCGATCGGCGCGCCGCGGCCTCCCCAGGTACGCACCGGCTTCACGGCGGCCTTAGTTCCCGCCGATCTTCGAAGTGGTCGTCGGCGGGGTCTGCGCGGGCGGGGTGGTGGCCTGCGCGGGCGCCGGGTTCTGCGCCGGCGGGGTGGCCTGCGCGGCGGGCACCATCACCGAATGGCTGGTGAACTGCGGCGGCGTGTGCGGCACCGCCGGAACCGGGGTCGCAGCGTCCGGCTGCACCTTCTCCAGCTCCGCGTCGTTGATGGTCACGGCGGTGCTCTCGCGGAGCTTCTTCAGCCACTCGTCGTAGTCGCGGCTGCGCCGCTCGCGCGCCATGCGCTGGCGGATGCTGTCCTTGCTCTCCTCGAAGGAGTGGTTCATCGCCACCGTCTTCACCTGCATCTTCACCAGCTCGATGCCGGTGGGCGTCTCGACCGGGCCGGCGATCGCGCCGGGCATGATGATGCTGAAGGCCGCGTCCGCCAGCTCCTTGCTGTAGGACCTGGTCAA
Source organism: Myxococcales bacterium (assembly GCA_036518615.1). Lineage (GTDB taxonomy): Bacteria > Myxococcota > Myxococcia > Myxococcales > 40CM-4-68-19 > 40CM-4-68-19. The sequence continues at coordinate 12,935 of DATDMU010000197.1, read as the reverse complement.
CTCGTCCCTGGAGAGGAAGCGCAGATCGCCGCCCAGCGCCGAGGAGGCCATGTCCTTGCTCTCGCGCATGGCGACGCCCTGGAAGGCGCTGGCCTCGCCCTTCTGCTCCCGCGCGGAGATGTCCTTGAGCAGCGCCGTGGCCTTCTTCTTCGCCTCCGCCTTCTCCTTCGCGGTCGTGGCGGGCAGGAAGATGTGGTAGACGCGCGCGCGCTCCGGCTTGACGAAGTCGTCGATGTGCGTCTGGTAGAACTTCTTCATCTCGTCTTCGCTGATGTCGGCGCCGGTGAGCTTCTCGTCGAGCTGGTGCTTGATCAGCTCCTGGATCATCGCGCGCTTCGCCTGCTCCTTCACCGCCGGGCTCTTGTCGAACCCCTGGCGCACCGCCTCCTGGGCGAGCAGCTCGTTGCGGACCAGGTTCTCGACGAACTCCTTCTTGCGCTCGAGGGTGTTGTAGCGCGCGCGGAGAAAGGGGCTGGTCTCGTTGAGCCGTTCCTTCACGTCGCTGGCGGTGATCACCTGATCGCCGACCTTGGCCACGACCGGGCCGGACGACTTCGAGGACTTGCTGCAGGCCGCGAAGGCGGCTGCCGCGAGGAAGATGGCTGCAAGGCGGGTGGTCATTCGACGGGTCCTTCGTGAGAGGGCCGAGCGGAGATATCAGGACGAACAGCGCCCGCAAAGGTTTACTTCCAGGCAGCCGGTTCCTCAAAGGGCTTTCAGGCCGCGCACTTGCGCAAGTCCTGCAGCAGCCCCCGGGCGCTTTCCAGCACGGCGGCCTGCTCGTCCACGGCGGCGACCAGCTCCATGCCCGGTGTAAGGCGATATCGCCCTTTTCCCTTCGCGACGAGCTGGGCGAGCCGCACCGCGTCGAGCGCGGCGTCGGGCCCGAGCTGCACCACCAGCCTGCCCGGGCCGTGCTTGAGGCCGCGCATCCGCAGCGCGCGCAGCTCATTCTTCAGCGACATCACCTCCACGAGCGCGTCCACCTCCGCCGGCGGCTCGCCGCACTGGTCGCGCAGCTCTCCCTTCACCTCGTAGAGCGCCTCTTCGCTGACGGCCGACGCCAGCCGCTTGTAGAAGAAGAGCCGCTGCTGCACCTCGGGCACGTAGTCCTCGGGGATCAGCGCCGGCACCGGCAGCTCCACGTCCGGCTCGAAGTCCTGCCGCACCTCTTCGCCCTTGAGCTGCGCCACCGCCTCTTCCATGAGCTGGGTGTAGAGATCGAAGCCCACCGAGGCGATGTTCCCGCTCTGGTCCGGACCGAGCAGGTTCCCCGCGCCGCGGATCTCCAGGTCGTGCGAGGCGATCTGGAAGCCCGCCCCCAGCTCGGTGAACTGCTGCAATACCTGAAGGCGCTTCTGCGCGTCGCGGGTGATGCTGCGGCGGGCGGGGATGAGCAGGTAGGCGTAGGCGCGCTCGCGGCTGCGGCCCACCCGGCCGCGGATCTGGTAGAGCTGCGAGAGCCCGAAGGTGTCGGCGCGGTTCACGAGAATCGTGTTGGCGGAGGGGATGTCGAGCCCGCTTTCGATGATCGCGGTGCAGAGCAGCACGTCGTGCTGCTTGTCCACGAACTCGGTCATCACCTTCTCCAGCTTGCCCTGGGCCATCTGTCCGTGGGCGATGGCGATCTTCGCCTGCGGGACCAGCTTCGAGAGGTACTCGAGCACGCCGCGGATGGTCTCGATGCGGTTGTGCAGGAAGAAGACCTGCCCGCCGCGCGCGAGCTCGCGCTCGATCGCCTCCTTGATGGTGGCGCCGTCGAATTTGGAGACGAAGGTGCGGATGGCGCGGCGGTCAACCGGCGGGGTGCCGATGATGGAGAGGTCGCGCACCCCCATCATCGACATGTGCAGCGTGCGCGGGATGGGGGTGGCGGTGAGCGTGAGCACGTCCACCAGCTTGCGGAGCTTCTTGAGCTGCTCCTTGTGCTTGACCCCGAAGCGCTGCTCCTCGTCCACCACCACCAGGCCCAGGTCCTTGAAGGCCACGTCGGCGGAGAGCAGCCGGTGGGTGCCGATGAGCACGTCCACCTTCCCCTCGCGGGCGCGGGCGAGGATCTCCCGCGTCTGCTTCTCGTCGCGCAGGCGCGAGATCATCTCCACCGTCACCGGGTAGTCCTTGAAGCGCTTCGACATGGTGCGGAAGTGCTGCGCGGCGAGCACGGTGGTGGGCACCAGGATGGCCACCTGCTTCTTGTCTTCCACCGCCTTGAACGCCGCGCGCAGCGCCACCTCGGTCTTGCCGTAGCCGACGTCGCCGCAGACCAGCCGATCCATCGGCTTCTTCGCCTGCATGTCGGCCAGCACCTCTTCGATGGCGCGCTCCTGGTCCGGCGTCTCGTCGAACTCGAAGTCCGCCTCGAAGGTGCGGTACATCACGTCGGGCGGCGAGAAGGCGTAGCCCTGGTGCGCGGCGCGCGCGGCGTAGATGTCGAGCAGCTCGGCGGCCATCTTGAGCAGCTCCTCCTTGACCCGCGCCTTGCGCTTCTGGAAGGTCTGGCTCTTGAGCGAGTCGAGCTTCGCCTTCTCCGGATCTCCGCCGGTGTACTTCTGGATCTGCCGCAGCCGCCCCACCGGCAGGTAGAGCTTGTCCTTGCCGGCGAACTGCAGAAGGATGAAGTCGGCGGCGAAGCCGCGCACGTTGAGGCGGGTGAGGCCGCCGTAGCGCGCGATGCCGTGGTCGACGTGCACGACGAGGTCGCCTTCCTTCAAGTCGCGGAAGTCCGCTCCGTCCGGACCAAAAGACCGCGGCTTGCGCGGCGCCTTGCGGGCCTGCGCGCGCGGGCCGAAGATGTCCTCGTCGGAGTAGACGGCGATGCGGTCGTGGGGATCGACGAAGCCCGCGCTGATCTCGCCGACCACCAGGTGCGCGTGCACGTGGGGCGAGAAGAGGGCCTCCTCGAGGGGCACGATCTGCGCCATGAGATTGCGGTCGAGCAGCAGCCGGCGGGCGCGCTCCGCCTGGGCGGAGGAGTGGCAGGCCACCACCGCGGCCACGCCGCGCTCGCGCAACGCCTCCAGGCGGCGCACCAGCGGCGAGAGAGCGCCGTCCTCGCCATGGTGGCTCTGGATCTCGGCGCGCAGCTCCGCCGTGGGCTGCAGGTCGAAATCCACCTCGGCGGTGCCCAGCGCCGCTTCCGCGCCGCCGAGCGTGAGCCCGGACAGCTCCAGCACCGGCGCGTTCTCCAGCACCGGCCGCACGTCGCGCTCGTGCAGGTAGTGCTGGTCCGGAGGCAGCGCCAGTTCGCCCTTGCTGCGCGCCGCGGCGAAGGCCTCTTCCAGGGCGGACCAGAGATCGCCCCACTGCCGCTCCAGCTCCAGGGGATCGTCGAGCACCCAGATGGCGTCGTCGGGCAGGTACTCGGTGATCGGCGACAGCCCGCCCGGATAGAAGCCCGGCAGGATCGCCGTGAGCCCCGCAGCAAACAATTCATCGTCTTGCGAGAGCGTGGAGAGGTCGTCGATCAGCTCGCGGAGCTGGCGGGAGGGAGTCTCCACCGCATCGGCCGCGGCCCGCACCGTGGCGACGGCGGCGCGGCGGCCCTCGTCGTCGAGGACGATCTCGCGGGCGGGGCAGAGGGAGATCTCGCGGATCTCGCGGACGGTGTGCTGCGTCTGCGGATCGAAGGCGCGGATCTTCTCCACCAGATCGCCGAAGAACTCCAGCCGCGCCGGCTGCGCCTCCAGCGGAGACCAGACGTCGAAGACGCCGCCGCGCACCGCGTAGGTGCCGGGGTCCTCCACCAGCGGCACGCGGGCGTATCCCGCTGCGGTGAGCTTCTTCGCCAGCTCGTCGCGATCCTGCTCCATCTCGAGGGAGACTTGCAGGCTGCGCCGGTCGAGGGCGCTGCGGGGCAGGACGCGGCGCCCCAGCGAGCGGACGGAGGAGACGATCACCGGCTGGCGTTCGCCGAGGTGGAGCCGGAAGAGCGAGGCGAGCCGCTGCTGGGCGACGAACCGGTCCGGAGTGAGCCCCTCGTACGGGAGCATCTCGTCGGCGGGCAGCCGGACCACCGCGCGGTCGGCAGGAAGGAAGAAGCGCAGGTCCTTCTCCAGCGCGTCCGCGGCTTCCTCGTCGGGCTCCACGCACACGAGCGGGCGCTTCATCGCCTGCGCCAGCGCCGACAGCGCCCGCCCGCGGGCCGCTCCGAAGAGGCCGCGCGCGCGCACCTTCCGGTTGCCGCCGCGGAAGGCGGCGATCAGCTCCGGAAGCGCGGTGGAGCTGCCCTTCGGGGCGGGGGCGGCGAAATGGGCCGGAGTCGTTTCCAATGCACACGACCGCCTCCGCGCGTCGGTGCGCGGGGCGGGGCGCATGGTTTAAGGCGGGAGACTCTCCAGATCAACCGCAGAGCGCGCGGAGGCGAGCAAACTACTTCAGGTGATCGAATCCGGCGCGGCGGGGGAGAGGGCGGGGCTGGCCCAGCTCGGTCAAGGTGACGCCCGAGCCGCGCAGGATGCGACCCACTTCGGCGCAGGCCAGGAGCTGGCGCAGGGCGGCGAGCTTGCGCCGCGGGACGGAAAGGATGAGCGCGTAGTCCTCGCCGCCGGTCAGGGCCAGCTCCATGCCATCGGGCAAGGAGCGCGCCGCGCGGCCGAGCGGAAGCGAGCTGCATTCGACCACCGCCCCCACCCCGCTCGAGGTGGCGAGGTGGCGCAGGTCCTGGAGGAAGCCGTCGCTCACGTCGATGGCCGCGGAGGCGAAGCGCGCCGCCAGCAGGCCCTCGCGAAAGAGCGGCCGCGGGCGGCGCTGGGCGCGCGCGGCGCTCGGGTGGGGCAGCGGCCGCAGCCCTGCCGCGGCGTCGCCGAGCCGCCCGACCACCACCAGCGCGTCTCCGGGGCGCGCGCCGCTCCGCGAAAGCGGCTTCTTCGCCTCGCCGAGCGCGGTGATGGTCACGCTCCACTCCGAGGCGGAGGTGACGTTGCCCCCGATCAGCGCGCAACCGGACCGGGTGGCCAGGGCCGCCATTCCCCGGGCGATGCGCCTGGCAACCGCCTCCGTCCGCTGCCTGCGGGGGATGGCGAGGGCGCAGAGGAACCAGCGCGGCCGCGCGCCCGCCGCGGCGAGGTCGGAGAGATTCACCGCCAGCGCCTTCCAGCCCACGTCCTCGGGCGAGAAGCGGCGCAGGTCGAAGTGCACCCCCTCCACCACCGCGTCGGTCGTGGCCACGAGCCGCAGGCCGCGCGCAGGCTGCACCGCGGCGCAGTCGCTGCCCGGCCCGATCACCACTCCCTTGCCCCGCCCGAAGGGGGCAAGGAAGGCGTCGATCAGGTCGAACTCGGAGCTCAATTCCGCTGCTGCATCTCGAGGCCGCTGCCGGGCGGCTCGATGGGCAGGATGAGCGTGAAGGTCGCCCCCCTGCCCATCTCGCTCTTCACCGACACCTCGCCGCCGTGCGCCTCGACGTAGCTCTTGACGATGGAGAGGCCGAGGCCCGCGCCGCCGTACTCGCGCGAGGCCGAGGAATCGGCCTGGAAGAACGTCTCGAACACCTTGTGCTGCAGCTCGGCGGGAATCCCGATGCCGTTGTCGCTCACCGAGATCTGGAAGTACCCCGAGCTGCCGAAGGGTCCCGCCCCTGCGGGCGGCCGCTCCGCCGGCCCCGCCTGCACGGAGATCTGCCCGCCCGCGGGGGTGAACTTGACCGAGTTGGAGAGCAGGTTCACCACGCACTGGCGCACCTTGTCGCCGTCCACGGTGACGCTGCGGATCGACGGAGACAGCTCGGTCTTGAGCTGCAGGTTCTTCTTGAAGCTCTGCGGCAAGACGCTCTCCATCGCGCTCTGCACGATCTCGTCGAGGCTCGCCGGCTTGCGCACCAGCTGGACGCCGCGCGCCTCGATGCGGGAGAGGTCGAGGATGGAGGAGATGAGCCGCAAGAGCGACTCGCCCTTCTCGAGGATGGTCTTGAGGTATTCCTTCTGCTCGTCGTTGAGGTCGCCTGCCAGGCCCGCGAGCAGCATCTCGCTGTAGCCGATCACGCTGGTGAGCGGCGTGCGCAGCTCGTGCGAGACGGTGGCGAGGAAGTTCGACTTCATCCGGCTCAGTTCCTGGAGCCGCTCCAGCGCGTCGGAGAGCTTGCGGTTCTTCTCCTGCACCTCGCGGTAGCTCTCGGTCACGCTCTCGATGTGCAGCTGCGAGGAGATCATCGCCCGGTGCGAGGTGAACACCAGCACGTCCACCAGGCGGGCGAAGTGCTCGAGGATGCGGCGGACGGTGGTCTCGGGGGCCCGGCGGATGCGGTCGATCAGCTGCTTCGCCTTGTGCAGGTCGAACTCGCCCTCCAGCTGCTTCAGCTCCGCGCCGAGCTCGCCCACCTCGTCGGGCATGAAGGGCCCGAAGATGATCCGCCCGAGCAGATCGCCCTCGTAGACGATGGGCATCATGAGGTAGCGCAGGCCGCTGAAGCAGTTGCGCACGGCCACCGCGGCCTGCGGGTTCTGCGTCTCCAGCGGGCGCACCTTGATGTGCGTGACCGTCTCGGTGCAGAGCCTGCGCCCGTTGGGTCCGCTGAACATGTAGGCGCAGAAGTCTCCGGAGGCGACCTTCATGTCGACGAGCTTCGTGCCTCCGGCGTCGAAGACCTTGAGGCCGATCTTGTAGAGGTCCACGAACGTCTTGCAGACGTTGGTGAAGCTCGGCAGGTCGAGCAGTTCGCCGAGGACGAGCTGCTTCTGGAGGATGCTTTCCGCCACCGATGACTAACCCGTCTTCCCGCCGACCTTGAGGGGCGGCGGGTCCAAGAGGCACTTCCTCAGCTCCTCGACGAACGCGCGCCGGTCCAGCCCGATCTTCTGCGAGAGCTGGTAGACGCGATCGATCTGCTCGAAGGTCAGATCGACGAGCCCGAGAAAGGTTTCCACCACCCCCTCCCCGCGCACCGCCACCGCCTCGTAGACCGGCTGCTTGTTCTCGCGGCGCATCTTCTCGATGGCCTCGTCGGTGGTGGCGTCGCCGAGGTCCTTCTTGTTCCACTGCACCACGTTGGGCATCGACTCCACGTCGAGGCCGTTGGCCTTGAGGTTCTCCACCATGTTCAGCCAGTACTTGTAGTTCTCCTGCCGCTTGCCGGGCTGGCTGTCGGCGATGAAGGCGATGGCGTCGGCCCCCTGCAGGACGATCCGGCGGGTGGAGTTGTGCATCACCTGGCCGGGCACGGTGAAGAGCTTGAGCTTCACCTTGAGGTTGCCGGCGGTGAACACCAGCGGAAGGGTGTCGAAGAAGAGGGTGCGGTCGTCCGCGGTGTCCAGCGTCATGAGGTGCCCGCGCAGGTGCGGCTGGATGCGGTTGTAGAGCGCGCGCAGGTTGGTCGTCTTCCCCGAAAGACCGGGGCCGTAGTAGACGATCTTGAGCGTCAGCTCGCGTTGCCCCGTGTTGAACTGCACGTCGATTCACCCCTGCCGGCGGCAAGGCCCCGAAAGGCCCATTGCGCCGTTTTTCCGCGCACCCGCCCGATGCTGGGCGAGCGATCTCCGTCCTAGTGTCTACCCAACACCGCTTTACGCCAAGCTCCTTCCGCCGCGGCGAAAATGCCGTGGGTGGCGGTGGGCGCACCTGCCCTCATGTCGCACCCGCGTTCAGACGGCCGCAGCGCCGTCCCAGAAGCGCGCCGCCTCCTGCGGCGTCCGGAGGATCCGGCAGCGCGGCAACGAGTCGATGAACAGGCGCCCATAGCTCTTGCGGGTGACGCGCGCGTCGAGCACCGCCACGATGCCGCGATCGGTCGCCGTGCGGATGAGCCGGCCGAATCCCTGCTTGAGCGACAGCGCGGCCTGCGGGACCTGGTAGCCATGGAAGGCGTCCTCGCCCGCGGCGCGGAGCCGGTCGATGCGCGCCGCCACGATCGGGTCGCCGGGCGAGGCGAAGGGCAGCTTGTCGATGACCACCAGGCTGAGCGCGTCGCCGGGGACGTCCACGCCCTCCCAGAAGCTCTGCGAGGCGAAGAGCACGCTGGGCGCCTCGCGAAACCGCTTGAGCAATTGCGCCTTCGGCGCCTGCCCCTGGAGCAGGACCTGCCAGGGCAGCTCGCCTTCGAGAAGCGCGTGCACCGCCCGCATGTTCCGCAGCGAGGTGAAGAGCACGAAGGCGCGCCCGGAGGTGACCGGCAACAGCGCGCGCAGCTCCTCCGCCACCGCCTCCGCGAAGCCGGGATCCTGGGGATCGGGCATCCGCTGCGGCAGGTAGAGCGCCGCATGCTTCTCGTAGTCGAAGGGCGACGCCAGCACCGCCTCGTCGAGGGGGAAGAGCGGCCCCGTCTCGTCGGCGAGGCCCACGCGCCGGGCGAAGTAGCCGAGCTGCCCGCCCACCGCCAGGGTCGCGCTGGTGAAGACCACCGGCCCGATCCGGTCGTAGAGCTTGTCCTGGAGGATCCGGGCCACGTCGATGGGCGAGGCGTGGAGGAAGAGGTTGCCGCCGCGCGCCTCCGCCCAGTGGATGAGGTCGCGCGGCCGCTCCGCGCCGCCGAAGAGATCCAGGTCCGCGTTCAGCGAAAGGCAGCGGCGCTCGAGCAGCGCGAGCTCCTCGTCGGCGCTGGAGGAGAGCGCGGCGCCGAGCGCGCGCAGCAGCTCGGCGAGCTTCCGGCGCTCGGCTTCCGCCGGCTCGAGCGCGCCGGGGAGCAGCGCCCAGCGGCTCTCGCGCTCGCGGGCGCGGCCCGCTTCCGGCGCCGTCTCCAGCGCCGCCTCGAAGAAGTCGCGGCCGGAGCTGGAGAGGCGCGCCGCGAGCCCCGCCGCCTCCAGCATCTGCGGCCGCGCCGCCAGCGCCCGGGCGGCATCGCGCGCCAGCTCGGAGACGCGGAAGCCGGAGAGCTGCGCGCCGAAGTGCTCGGTCGCCACCTCCTCCACGGCGTGCGCCTCGTCGAACACCACCGCCTCGTACCGGGGCAATACGGCCGCGCCGCCATCGCCCGCCGACGAGGTGCGCAAGGCCAGGTCGGCGAAGAAGAGGTGATGGTTCACCACCACCACGTCGGCCTCGGCCGCCTGCCTGCGCATGCGGAAGACGAAGCAGCGGTCGTAGTGCGCGCACCTGGTCCCGGTGCACTGGTCCGCGCTGGCGGAGAGGTCCTTCCAGGAGGCCAGGTTCTCGGGCAGCTCGCTGAGCTCGGCGCGGTCGCCGGTCCGGGTGGTCTCCGCCCAGCGCGCGATGCCGTCGAAGAGCGCGGCCTCCTCGCGGACCGCGAAGGTGGGGTTGCGGAGGAACTGATCGAAGCGCAACAGGCAGAGGTAGTTCTGCCTGCCCTTGAGAAAGGCGAACCGCGCGTCCACGCCGAGCGACTGCAGGAGCGGCACGTCCTTTTCGGCCAGCTGCTCCTGCAGCGTCTTGGTGGCGGTGGAGACCACCACCTTCACGCCGCTGCGGGCCGCGGGCAACAGGTAGGCGAGCGTCTTGCCGGTGCCCGTGCCCGCCTCCACGAGCAGGGCGCGCCCGTGGCTGAGCGCATCCTCCACGCGGGCCGCCATCGCCAGTTGCGAGGCGCGAGGCTCGTACGCGGGCAGCACGCGCGAGAGCGCGCCGCCGGGACCCAGCACCTCGCGCAACGAATCCGCCACGCGGCCGTTCTACCCCGCGAGCAGGGCCACGGGCACGGGCGAAAACGAGAGCAGGAAGAGCAAGAGCGACACCGCTACGAGGATGCGCCGCGGACCATCCAGCCGCTCTTCCGGCTCCGCGAGCGGCGGGTGGAAGCCGAGCCCGAGGCCCATGAGCAGGCCCCAGAGGATCCAGCCGGGGAAGGGAGTGAACACCCCCAGCGCGAGCAGCGCCGCGGAGAGCGGCGGGCCCGCCAGCCGGTGCAGCCTGGGCGAGGCGCCGAAGAGCACGTGGCCGCCGTCGAGCTGTCCCAGCGGCAGCAGGTTGAGCGCGGTGAGGAAGAACCCGAACCACCCCGCCACCGCCACCGGGTGCAGCGCCAGCGTCTTGCCTGCGGGCAGGGCGCCGACCACCAGCCGCTCCGCGAGCACCATGCCGGCGGGGTAGCCGAGGTCGAAGGCCTCCTTCAGCGCCGGCCAGGTGCCGGTGTGGAACCATTGCAGCAGGGCGCTGAAGAGCGTCCAGCGCTCCGCCTGCGGCTCGACCGGCACCACGGTGGACCAGCGAAGCCCGAGCACCAGCACCGGAATGGTGGCGAGGAAGCCGGCGATGGGCCCCGCGGCGCCGATGTCGAGGAGCGCCCGCCGGGTGCGCGGCAGGGACCGCAGGCGGATCACCGCTCCCAGCGTGCCGATGATGGAGAGCAGCGGCGCGGGGATGAAGAAGGGCCAGGTGGCGTCCACGCCGTGCCTGCGGGCGAGAAAGAAGTGCCCCATCTCGTGGCAGAGCATGACGAAGAGCAGCGCCAGCGAGAAGCCGAGGCCGTGGCGCAGCATCTCCACCCGGTTCGGCTCGGGAAGCTGCGTGTCGCTGAGCACGCTGCCGGCGATGAACGCCGAGGCGAAGGTGAGGAGGAAGAGGAGGATGTTGAGCAGCGGCGGCCGCAGCGCCCCCAGCGTCCCGGGGCCGGGCGGGGCCGGAGGCAACAGCGTCTCTTCAGCGCCCTGCGCCGGGTCCATTGGAAAGCCATTGCCATGCGTTGCGCAGCAGATCCAGCCCGAAGCGCGGCGTCCCGCGGATTCGGCGCGAGATCGTACGGTGGCGCCGGGCGTCGCGTCCGCGGCCGAGCAGGAAGTGACCGCGCGCGAGGTTTTCGTGCAGCTCGGCCGTGGCCACGCCGCAGAGCAGCGCGGCCCGCCAGCAGCCCATCGCTTCTTCCACCCGGCCGCACTCGGCGAGCGCCAGGCCCAGCCCCTGCAGCGCGGCAGCGTCGTCCTTGCGCTCCCGCAGCGCCCGCTCGAACCATGCCACCGCCTCCCCGAACCGCCTCTGGCGCAGCAGCGACGTGCCCATCCGCTCGAAGGCCGGGGCCCATTCGGGCTCGATGGCCAGCGCGCGCAGGATGCGCTCCTCCGCGGCGCGCGGGTTTCGCTCCCGCAGCTCGATCTCCGCCAGCGCGAGGCAGGCCTTGAAGGCCCTGGGCTGCAGCGCGAGCAGGTTGCAGCACGCCGCGCGCGCGGCTTCCGCCTCGGCGTGGCCGCGGCCGGCCAAGGACAGCGCGAGGGCGAGGAGCCGCTCCTGGGCGTCGGCGAACTCCGGGTCGCGGCGCACCGCTTCCAGGTAGGGATCGAAGCTCTTGCGCGGGTCCGGCACGGCCACGCCCATCTCGTGCGCGGCGCTGAGGTCGCGGCCGCGCAGGTAGGCGACATAGGCCTCGACGTCCCGGGTGGGCCAGGGCTCGCGCGGCGGCTCCTCGCCCAGCGCGTGCGCGACCTCCACCGCCGCCTCGTCCAGGGCCGCGAACAGCTCCTGCCTAGGGCGCAGCACCACGTGGTCGAGCGCGAGGTGCTTCTGCGGCGAGTCGACGAGCAGGATGCGGATGCGGACGCGGTCGGTCAGCTCCGCCGAGCCGTGCAGCAGGTATTCCGTCCCCTCGGGAAGGTCGACGCGGCATGCCTCCTCCAGCGTCCACGCCTTCGCGGCCACGACGAAGCCGTGCCCTTCCGCGCCGCCGTCGCCGTCCACCGGCCCGTCGGCGGTCAACTGCGCCACCTGGGCCTGCAGCCGCGGCGGCCGGCTCAGGCGCTCCGCCAGCGTTCGCGCGAGCGAGCGCGCATAGACGCCCTGGGCGCCGTCCAGCATCCGTCCGCCGCCGTCCAGCCGCACGGCGAAGGGGAAGATCATCATCTGCTTGGACAAGTCCCGGCCCCCACCGGGAAGTGTACTGCCGGTGGGCGGCGGCGGCTCGTGTGCGAGTGGACAGTCGCGAAAGCTATCGGGGTTTCCCCGCTTCCGCCGCGACTGCCGCGGGAGGCACCGGCGGCGGGCCCTCCGGATCGAACTCCACGATGTTGCCGCGGTTCACCCACAGCCAGAAGAAGGGCTTCTGCGCCTCGCGGTCCTTGCCGAACACCGTGTCGCCGGCGGCTCCGGGGAAGGGCCGGTTCATGCCGGCGAGCGCCGCCCGCAGCTCGTCGCGCGACTGCGGGCGCCGCTCCTCGATCGCCTTCTTGAGCAGGCTCGCGGCGTCGTAGGCGTGCGCCTCGAGGAAGCCGGGCGCGCGATGGTAGGTGTTGGTGAACTCGTCGACCCAGCGCCTGGTCGCGGGCCGCTCCGAGTTGGCGAAGAACACCTCGACGAAGATGCTGCACTGGACGTAGCGGGCCACGCCCGACCGCTCGTCCACCAGGTCCGGGGAATCCCACAGCGAGGTTCCGAGGAGCTGCACGGTGTGGAGCTGCTCGTTCTTCGTGGTGTGCTTCACCACCTCCAGCTCCTTGGTGTCGCAGCCGGCGGTGATCACGTCCTCGGCGGCGATGGCGGGCGCGATCAGCCGCACCGTCCGCGCCGCGTCGGGGATGAAGAGCGCGTCGAAGTCGACGATGGGCGCCTGCTGGTTTCGCAGCTGGCTCAGCGCCTTGCGCCTGCGGTAGGGGTCGGTGATCTCCCTGGTGATCTTCTCCGCCTCTTCGGAGAATTGCTGGCGCTCCGCCAGATCGGCCGGCGAGCGGCCCACCATGTGCTGCACGAACGGCTTGAAGGTGGTGGTCCGCAGCGGGTAGTGCTCGAAGGCGCGCACCTCCGCGCCGCCCTGGTCCAGCGCTTCCCAGAAGTAGCCCGACATCTCGTCGCCGTAGGACGACTCGGGCTGGAGGATGCCGAAGGTCTTCGCGTTGAGCTTCTTCTGCGCGTAGTCGGCCACCGCCTTGGCCTGCGCGCTGGAGGTGGGCATGTCGCGGAAGACGTACTCGCCGAGAGCGGTCAGCCCCTCCGCGCGCGAGAGCGAGACGATGGGCACGCCGAGCTGCTGCGCCCGGGTGGCGGCGGCGAGACCCTCGGCGATGCCGAGCGGCCCGAGGATGGCCACCGCGCCTTTCTGCGCCAGCTGCTCGACTGCCTCCGCGGCGGCG
>DATDMU010000196.1:0-6366 GCA_036518615.1 Myxococcales bacterium | reverse complement strand
CGGGCGACCATCCCGTCCAGCTCGACGAGCCACGGCAGGCGGCGCACGGCGACTTCTCCTGCAACGCCGCCATGGTGTTCGCGAAGGAGCATGCCGCCGCGACGGGAGCGAAGAAGCCCAATCCGCGCGCGCTCGCCCAGGCGCTGGTCGACCGCATCGACGACCGGGAAGGGCTCCTCGCCGGCAAGCCGGAGATCGCCGGGCCGGGCTTTCTCAACCTGCGCCTCGCCCGGGACGTCTGGCACAAGGCGCTGCACGCCGTCTGGCAGGAGCGCGAGCGCTTCGGCCGCAGCAACGCCGGCCAGGGCCTGCGCACCATGGTGGAGTTCGTCAGCGCCAATCCCACCGGCCCCATGCACGTGGGCCACGGCCGGGGCGCGGTCATCGGCGACGTGGTGGCGAACCTGCTCGACTGGGCGGGCTACCACGTGTTCCGCGAGTTCTACATCAACGACGCGGGCGGGCAGGTGTGGCGGCTCGCCCACGCGGTGCTGGCCCGCGCCACCGAGCTGCGCCCGGACGTGCCGCGGGTGGAGCTGGACGCCGACGACTACCAGGGCGACTACATCGCCGACGTGGCCCGCGCCTGGCTGCAGGCGGGCGGCGACCCTTCTCGGCCCTTTCCGGAGATCCGCGAGCCGCTGCGCAAGTTCGCCGTCGGCTGGATCGTGGAGAACCTGATCGAGAAGGATCTGCAGCTCTTCGGCATCCGCTTCGACAGCTTCTTCAGCGAGAAGGTGCTGCACGACGAGAAGCGCCTCGAGGCCGCCATCCGCGTGCTCGACGAGAAAGGCGTGACCGCGGTGGAGGTGCTGCCGCCGCCCAAGGGCCTGGAGACGAGCGAGGAAGACTACGTGGGGGTGCCGCTCAAGGTGATGAAGACCACGCGGTTCGGCGACGACCGCGACCGCCCGCTCTTCAAGACCACCGGCGAGCCGACCTACTTCGCCGGCGACGTTGCGTACCACTTCGACAAGCTCTCGCGCGGGTACCGGCGCCTGATCAACGTCTGGGGCGCCGACCACAGCGGCTACGTCTCGCGGATGAAGGCCGCGGTCGCGGGAATGGGCGGCGAGCTGGAGGTGATCCTCTTCCAGCTGGTGAATCTGATGAAGGACGGGCAGCCCTTCCGGATGAGCAAGCGCGCGGGCAACTTCGTCACCCTGCGCGATCTGCTGGAGGTGGCGGGCGCGGACGCGACCCGCGTCTTCTTCCTGCTCCGGCGCGGCGACATGGCGCTCGACTTCGACATCGGCCTTTCGCAGAAGCGCGACAACAGCAACCCGGTGTTCTACGTGCAGTACGGGCACGCGCGCTGCGCGGCCATCCTGCGCAAGGCGCAGGAGGAGAAGGGGCTCCTGCCGCGCTGGGACGCGGAGGCGATGCAGGCGCTCCAGCTCCCCGAGGAGATCGACCTGATCAAGCGGGTGCTGCTGCTTCCCGAGCTGATCGCGCATGCCGCCTCTGCGCTCGAGCCGCACAAGCTGGTCTTCTACCTCCAGGAGACCATCGCGCAGTTCCACGGCTACTACACGAAGTACAAGAAGACGGAGCGGGTGATCTCCGACGACGCGCGCAAGACCACCGCGCGCCTGTACCTGGTGTGGGCGGTGAAGCAGACGCTGGCGAACGCGCTCTCGGTCCTGGGCGTGGCCGCGCCGGAGCGGATGGACGCTCCGGCGGAAGAAGAGTAGCGGGCACCCGCCGTCCTCTGGTACATCGGGGCGCGATGCGCGACGCGGAGCGGTTGCGCGAGAGGCTCACGCTCTCGCTGGACAACGGGCAGGTGGCGGCGCTGCTCGTCTGCGCGCTGCTGCTCTTCGGCGGCGTGTTCGGGCTGGGGGTGATGCTCGGGCGGCGGCTCGGCGCGGCCCGCGCTCCTGCCCCGGTTGCGGGAGACCTCCAGGCGCTGGACGCCGCGGCCGCGCGCAAGGGCGCCACGCCGCCGGAGCGTCACCAGCAGCCCGAGGCGCCCGCCGCCACGCCGCCTGCAGCGGCCAGGCCGGCCACTGCCGCCCCGGCGCCGGTGCGGGCGGCCACCGTGGCGGCCCCGCCGCAGCGGGCGCCGCTGCTCGTCGCTCCTGCCGCGGAAGAGCCGGTGCAAGTGCCCGCCGCGGGAGCCGTCGCGCTGACTCCCCCGCCGCACGACCCCGGCGCGTACACGGTGCAGGTCGGCGCCTCGCAGGACCGTTCGGAGATCGCGCGGCTGGAGAGTCGCGTCCGCGGCGCGGGACTCAAGCCCTACGTGGTGGAGGCCAGGCTCGGCGCCAGGGGCACCTGGTACCGCGTCCGGGTCGGATCGTTCCGCGACAAGGATTCCGCCAACCGCTTCCGCAAGGACGTCGAGCGCGAGCTGCGCACCGCAGCCGTCGTGATGCCGACGCGCTGAACATGCCCGAATCCAAACCCGTCCGCGTCGAGAAGCCCTGGGGTCACGAGCTGATCTGGGCGCACACGGCCCGCTACGTGGGCAAGATCCTCCACATCAAGGCCGGCCATGCGCTGAGCCTGCAGTACCATCTGCAGAAGGACGAGACCGTCTACATGCTCTCGGGCAGGATGCGCTTCCAGACCGGCGGCGAGGGCGAAGAGATGCAGGACCGGGTGCTCGGCCCGGGCGAGGCGTTCCACATCACTCCGCTCTTGCGCCACCGGATGATCGCGGAGACCGACTGCGACGTGCTCGAGGCCAGCACGCCCGAGCTGCAGGACGTGGTCCGGCTCGAGGACCGGTACGGCAGGACGAAGTAGTGCGGGCGGTGGTGCTGGGCGGAGCGGGGTTCGTCGGCAGCCATCTCGTCGATCGGCTGCTCGCGCGCGGCGACGAGGTGGTGGCGGTCGACAACATCCTCACCGGCAGGCGCGACAATGCCGATCGCCACCGCGGCGAGGCGCGCTACGCCTTCGTGGACCACGACATCTGCCGGCCCATCCCGGTGATCGGCCCCGCGGACGCGGTCTTCAACCTGGCCTCGCCGGCCTCGCCGATCGACTACGCGAAGCTGCCGCTGGAGACGCTGGACGTCGGCTCGCTGGGCACGCGCAACGCGCTCGAGCTCGCGCGGCGGTCCGGCGCCGTCCTGGTGCACGCGAGCACCTCGGAAGTGTACGGCGACCCGCTCGAACATCCGCAGCGCGAGGAGTACTTCGGAAACGTGAACCCCGTCGGGCCTCGCGCCTGCTACGACGAGGCCAAGCGCTTCTCCGAGGCGCTGATCACCTCGTTCGGGCGCGTCCACGGCACGCCCTGGCGGCTGGCGCGCATCTTCAACACCTACGGCCCGCGCATGCGCACCGACGACGGGCGCGTGGTTCCCGCCTTCGTCACCCAGGCGCTGAAGGGCGAGGACTTCACCGTCTTCGGCGACGGCACCCAGACCCGCAGCTTCTGCTACGTGGAAGATCTGGTGACCGGCCTCCTCCTGCTCCTCGAAAAGGGCGACGGGCGCCCGGTGAACCTGGGCAACCCGCGCGAGATGACGCTGCTCGAGTTCGCCGAGACGGTCCGCAGGGTGGTGGGCAAGGGCGGCCGCGTCCGCTCGGTGCGTCCGCTGCCGGAGAACGATCCCCGGCAGCGCCAGCCGGACATCACCCGCGCGCGCACGCTGCTCGGGTGGGAGCCGAAGGTTTCGCTGGAAGAGGGGCTGCGGCCGACGGTGGAGTGGTTCCGCCAGGCCCTCGGCCTGTAAGCGCGCGCTTCAATCGAACTCCGTCGCGAGCTGCTCCTCGTCGTGGTGGGCGAACATGCGCTGGATCTGCGCCGCGGTGATCCGGCCCGGCGAGAGGTCGGGCAGGGCGTCGCTGGCGAAGAAGGCCACGTCGCTCGTCTCCACGCCGGGGCGGGCGCTCCCGCCGCTGATCTCGCAGAGGAAGAACATCTTGTAGATCGACGCCGGATGTCGCGAGACATGGCCTTGCCTGCGGTAGTCCCAGACGGCTGCGAGCTTCGCTGCGCGCGCCTCGAATCCGGACTCCTCGGCGATCTCCCGAACGATGCACTCGGCCGCCGACGCGTTCACGTCCGCCCAGCCGCCCGGCAGCGTCCAGAGGCCGTCGCTGCGCTCCCGCACCATGAGGATGCGGCCGTCCACGAAGGCGGCGCCGCGGACGTCCACCTTTGGCGTCGCGTACCCCGTGTCCTGCCGGAAGAGCTCGAGCACCGGCTCCAGCTCCGCCCCGGATCCGGAGGCCATCAGCGACGCCGCGAGCGTGAGCACGCGCTCGTAGCGCTCCTTGTCGAAGGCTCCCGTCGTGTACGCAAGCCCGGTCTGTGCGATTGCCTGCAGCTCGCGCGCGATGGTCAGCCACGTCGGTTCCGCCATCGCCGCAGTCTGGCGCGGGCGTCGATGCCGGACAAGCAGTGCGCAAGGCCGGATTGACTCGGCGGCGATTCGGGCGATGGATCTGCGGATGGCCAACGAGGAGCAGATCCGTGTGTGGAACGAGGTCAACGCGCCGCGCTGGCAGCGGCTGCGCGCGCTGATGACGCGGCCGCTCGCGCCCTGGGGAAATGCAGCGATGGACGCGCTCGCGCCGGCGCCCGGGGAACACGCGCTCGACGTCGGTTGCGGCCAGGGGGAGACGACGCTCCAGCTCGCGAGGCGCACCGGATACGCGCTGGGCATCGACGTGTGCGAGCCGTTCATCGAGACCGCGCGCGCCGAGGCGGCCGCCGGCGCCCGCTACCTGCTCGCCGACGCGCAGACGCACCGCTTCGCCGAGCAGTTCGACCTGCTCTATTCGCGCTTCGGGGTGATGTTCTTCGAGGATCCCGCGGCCGCCTTCCGCAACTTGCGCGGCGCGCTCCGGCCCGGCGGCCGGATGGCGGTGGCCGTGTGGGGACCGTGGCAGGAGAACGAATGGGTCACCATTCCGGTCGAGGTGCTGCGGCGGCAGATGCCGGTACCCGATCCTTCCCGCGGGCCCGGCCCGTTCGCGCTCGCGGACTCCGCTGCGTTCGGGCGCCTGCTCGCGGAGGCGGGATTCGCAGAGGTCTCCATCGCGCGCCTCGAAGAGCCGTTCGAAGCCGACGCGGCGCAGCTTGCCGACCAGGGTCCCGCCGCCGCAGCGATGCGGACGGCGGGGGCCAGCGACGAGGTGCGCGCGCGCTTCGTCGAGGAGCTTGCGCAGGCGCTCGCCGGCGCCGTCCCGCGCGGCGTGGCCCTGATCGCCACCGCCCTCCGGCGCTGATCGCTCACAAATACCGGCGCACGCGCTTCGTGTACTCCAGGTACGGCTCGCCGAACTGCTCGGCCAGGTACGCCTCCTCGCGCAGCACCGCGGTCCGGTGCACCGCCCAGAGCGCCAGGGGCGCGAGCAGCGCGATCCACCCGCGCGCGAGCAGGCCGCCGATGCCGATGGTGAGCACCGTCATCCCCACGTACATCGGATTACGCGAGAACCGGTACGGCCCGCGGCGGATCAGCTCGGGCGACGGCGTCCAGGGCTTGAGGTCCTGCCCGGTGCGCCGGAACCACCTCGCCGACCAGAGCAGCAGCGCCACTCCCAGCACCGCGAGAACGGCGCCGGGCGGACCGCTGCCCACGATGCCGAGGCGCAGCCCGGGCAGGAACGCTCCCACCATGACGGCCGCGAGGAACCAGAGCGGAGGCGGCACCCGGACGCGAGCGCCCCCCTGCCTGCCGCGGACGGCGCTCTTCGAGCCGTTGTGCATGGCCGCCCCCCATGTTATCCCCCGCAACCTTCCATGTCAGAGCAGAACCGGCACCTGCGCAACTTCTCCATCATCGCGCACATCGATCACGGCAAGTCGACGCTTTCCGACCGCCTGCTGGAGAAGACCGGCACCGTGACCGCGCGCGAGGCGCAGGACCAGTTCCTCGACAACATGGAGCTGGAGCGCGAGCGCGGCATCACCATCAAGGCGCAATCCGTGCGCATGGCCTGGCAGAGCAAGCGCGACGGCAAGGACTACGTCCTCAACCTCATCGACACGCCCGGCCACGTGGACTTCGCCTACGAGGTGAGCCGATCGCTTTCCGCCTGCGAGGGCGCGGTGCTGGTGGTGGACGCCTCGCAAGGGGTGGAGGCGCAGACCCTCGCCAACGTCTATCTCGCGCTCGAGCACGACCTCGCGGTGGTGCCCGTGATCAACAAGATCGACCTTCCCTCCGCCGACGTGGAGGAGACGCGCAGGGAGATCGAGGAGGTCATCGGCCTCGACGCCTCCAAGGCGGTGCCGGTGAGCGCCAAGGAGGGCGTCGGGATCGAGGAGCTGCTCGAGGAGATCGTGCACACCGTGCCGCCTCCCGCGGGCGATCCCGAGGCGCCGCTCAAGGCGCTGATCTTCGACAGCTGGTACGACAGCTACCGCGGCGTGATCATGCTGGTGCGCATCTTCGAGGG
>DATDMU010000195.1:0-14925 GCA_036518615.1 Myxococcales bacterium | reverse complement strand
AGATTGCCTGCCTTCTCGCTGTCGCGCTGGAAGAAGCGTGTCAGGGCCTGGCCGGTGTCCATCACGCCCAGGAATCCGGCATAGTGGATCAGTTCCTTGTAGCGGTTCGGGCTCGGCGTGGCCGTGAAGACGAACTTGAATTCGACCTGCTCAAACAGCGGGAGGAATTCCTGGTAGGTCTTGCTACCAAAGCTGCGCAAGATACTTGCCTCGTCCAGGGCGGCGGCGCGGAAGCGGCGCGGATCGATCCGGTACTTGCGGATCTTGTAGCCGACGATCCGCTCGGTGGAGTTGAGGAGCCGGGCCGCGCGGGCGCGGTTGCCGCGGGAGCTCTTCAATGCGTCGAGAATCAGGTCCTTCTCGTATTGCTCCACGGCGTCGGAGAGCGAGGTGTTGGTCACCGTCCCCGAGGCCTCCGCGGTCTGCAGCGTGGGCGGCAGGTGATGGCCGTGGATCACGTTCCCGTCGCAGGTCAGGACCGCGCGCTCGATGGTGTTTTCCAGCTCGCGGACGTTCCCCGGCCAGTGGTACGCCATCAGCATGTCGATGGCGGTGGTGGAGATGCGCCGGATGCTCTTGCCGTGCTGCCGGCAGTACTTGCCGAGAAAATGATCGGCGAGCAGCATGATGTCCGGCCTGCGATCGCGCAGGGGAGGGACGAAGATCGAGAACACGTTCAACCGGTAATAGAGATCCTCGCGGAACTCCCTGGCGACGATGGCCGCCTCCAGGTCCTTGTTGGTGGCGGCGATCAGCCGCACGTCCACCTTGACCGTCTCGGTGCCGCCCACGCGCTCGAAATCCCTCTCCTGGAGCACGCGCAGTAGCTTCACCTGGGCGGCCGGGGTGAGCTCGCCCACCTCGTCGAGGAAGAGCGTGCCGCCCTGGGCCAGCTCGAACCTGCCGCACCTCCGCGCCAGAGCGTCGGTGAACGCGCCCTTCTCGTGGCCGAAGAGCTCCGATTCGATCAGCGTATCGGGCAGCGCGGCGGCGCTCACCTTGATGAAGGGCTTCTTTGCCCGGGGCGAGTTGTAGTGGATGGCCCGGGCGAACAGTTCCTTTCCCGTGCCCGACTCGCCGCGGATGAGCGCGGTGGTATCCGCCGGCGCGATCCGGGCGATCTGCTCGCACGCCTGCCGCATCGGTCCGCTGGTGCCGACGATGTTGCCGAGGTCGTAGCGCTGCTGCAGCTCGCTGCGCAGGTGGCTGTTCTCGTCGAGCAGACTCCTGCGTTCCTCCTCGATGGCGCGATGCACCTTGAGCGCCTGGGCGATCATCGACGCCACCACCGCGAAGAAGCGCCGCGCTCCGTCGTAGTCGCGCTGCGCGTCGTAAGGCAGGTCCACCGAGAGCGCGCCGACGGGCTTGCGGTCGAGCAGGATGGGCACGCAGACGAAGCTCGTCTCGCCGCCGCGCCGGTCCATGGCCCGGTGAAGGAAGAGCGACTCCCGGGTCACCGCCGGCACCACCATGGCGCGCCCGCTCTGGACCACCTGCCCGGTGATTCCCTCGCCGAGCTGGTAGCGTACCCGCCGTCCCTCGGCGTCGAACCCCAGCGACACTTCGACGTGGATGTCGCCGGTCTCCTCGCTGAGCATCATCATCGCCGCGCGAACGGCTCCCGCGTCCTCCAGCTTCTCCAGCACCTGCTCCAGCCGCTCGCGAAGCTCCTGCTCGCGCGCCAGCGCCTCCCCCACTTCGAGCAGCACGGCGAGGTCGCCGGCGTCGTCGCGCGTCTTCGCGGACAGCGGGTCGCCGGCCTGGGCGAGGGGGGGCATGCGATCGTGCGCTGCGCGGGGATCGACCCGCCGGGTGCTTGCGCTCATTTCGCTTCCGCGGATGCGGACGTCGGCGCGGGGGTGGCGGCGGCCGCCGCGGGTGCCGGCGAGGCCGCGGGTGCCGGTCGCAGCGGCATGTCGATGTCGAGCTGCACCGTCCACATCACCTGCGAGTTGCCGGGCTGCAGGGCGCGATCGAAGAAGTAGACGGGTCCCATCAGCACCGAGATCTTGTCGGTGAAGAAGAGGTTCACGGCGCCCCCCGCGGCGCCGAAGGTGTTCTTGCCGGTCTGCACGTCGGCGCTGAAGTTCAGCTTCTGCAGCCAGGGCAGATCGAGGTTGACGTCGGGAGAGCCGGCGCCTCCGATGAATCCAGCTCGCTGCTCGTCGCCGGCGCTCGAGGTGTAGAGCCTGGGCGTCAGCCCGTAGTAGCCGCCCACCGAGACGAACCCGCCGAACGGCAGCGAGTGCTGGGCCTGGGCGTAGAGCATGTCGTAGTCGGTGCCGAGATGCGTGGCGGTGGTGCCCTTGGTGCCGACGCCCATGATGCCGACGGCGAAGCTGGGCATCCATTTGAGCAGCTTGTCTTCGGGAACGCCGAGCTTGGCATTGAGCAGGAGCGGGTTGTCTGCGGGAAGGCTGAGATCGAATCCCACCTCCAGTTGCACGGTTTCGAAGGGGAGAACGCCCATGGTGAGGCCGGTGGTCACCGGGTAGATGGGAGAGCTGGTGGAGCCTGCCGACCCGCGCCGCCAGAAGTATGTATCGTAGGTGAGGTGCGGCGTGAGGAAGGGCTGGATGGCGGTATTGGAGGGCGCCCAGACGGTGGTCGTCGGTGTCGCGCGAGCGGAGAAGGCACAGAGGGCGAGCAGCAGGGGGGCGAGCTTCTTCATTTCGGGAGCTCCTGCGAGTGCGCGTGCGGCTGCGGGCAAAGGCATCCCGTGCGCGCCCGGGATGAGCGCGCGCGGGCACTGCGGCGAAGACGGCGTTCAGATGTCGAAGTAGAGCGCGAACTCGATGGGCGAGGGGCGCAGGCGTACCGGGTTCAGCTCGCGCTCCACCTTGTTCTCGATCCACGCCTCGATCACGTCGGGCGTGAACACGTCCCCCTTGAGCAGGAACTGGTGGTCCTTCTTCAGTTCGCCGAGCGCCTCCTCGAGCGAGCCGGGCATCTTGGGCACGTCCTTCAGCTCCTCCGGCGACAGCCCGTAGATGTCCTTGTCGAGCGGCGGTCCGGGGTCGATGCGCTTCTCCACTCCGTCGAGGCCGGCCATCAGCATGGCGGCAAACGCCAGGTAGGGGTTGCAGGACGGATCCGGCGAGCGGAACTCCATCCGCTTCGCCTTCGGGCTCGGCGAATACATGGGGATGCGGATGGCGGCGCTGCGGTTGCGGGAGCTGTAGGCGAGGTTCACCGGCGCTTCGAATCCCGGCACCAGCCGCTTGTACGAGTTGGTGGTGGGATTGCAGAGCGCCGCGAGCGCCCGCGCGTGCTTGAGGATGCCGCCCATGTAATGGAGCGCCGTCTCCGAGAGGCCGGCGTATTTCTCGCCGGCGAAGAGCGGCTTTCCGTTCTTCCAGATGCTCTGGTGCGTGTGCATCCCCGAGCCGTTGTCGCCATAGAGGGGCTTGGGCATGAACGTCACCGTCTTGCCGTTGCGCAGGGCGACGTTCTTCACGATGTACTTGAACCAGAGCAGCTTGTCGGCGGTGCGGGTGAGGGAGTCGAAGCGGATGTCGATTTCCGCCTGCCCGGCGGTGGCCACCTCGTGATGCTGCCGCTCGACCTGGATGCCCACCTGCTCCATCACCCGGCACATCTCGGTGCGCACGTCCTGCTGCGAGTCGATGGGCGCGACCGGGAAGTACCCTTCCTTGTAGCGGGGCTTGTAACCGAGGTTCGGCCGCGTGCCGGCGGTCTTTCCGTCGAAGGTGCTCTCGCTGGGGCTGCCCGTCTCCCACTGCCCCTCGCGCGATTCGATGCGGTAGGAAGCGTGGTTCACGCCCGCGTCGTAGGAGATGCCGTCGAAGATGAAGAACTCCGCCTCCGGCCCGAAGTAGGCCACGTCGCCGACGCCCGTCGCCTTGAGGTACTTCTCCGCCTTCTGCGCGACGTGGCGCGGATCCCGCGAATACGGCTCCTTGGTGATGGGGTCGACGATGTTGCAGATGAGCGAGAGCGTCGGATCCTTCATGAAGGGATCCATCGTCGCCGTGTCCGCGTCCGGGACCACCAGCATGTCGCTCGCGTGGATGGGCATCCATCCGCGGATCGACGAGCCGTCGAAGCCGAGGCCCTCCTCGAAGACCGCCTCGGTCAGCTCGGCGAGCGGGATGCTGAAGTGCTGCCAGAGCCCCATGAAGTCCATGAACTTGAGATCCACCATCACGGCCTTCTTGTCGGCCGCGTATCCGATGACGTCCTTGGCTTTGGGCATGGCTGGTCTCCTAGACCGCGGTCTCGCCGCGCTCGCCGGTGCGCACGCGGATGGCTTCCTCGACGGGCAGGATGAAGATCTTTCCGTCGCCGACGCTCCCGGTCCTGGCAGCGGACATGATGGCCTCGACCACGCGCCCCACCAGCTCGTCGGCGACGACGATCTCCAGCTTGATCTTGGGCAGGAGATCCACCGTGTATTCCGCCCCGCGATACAGCTCGGTGTGGCCTTTCTGCCTGCCCATTCCCTTGACCTCGGTGAGGGTCAGCCCGGTCGTCCCCACTTCGGAGAGCGCCTCTTTCACCGCGTCGATCTTGAAGGGCTTGATCACAGCCTTGACCAGTTTCATCAGGCCACCACCTTCTGCAGCGCCGGCGCCGCGGCGGGCGCGCCTTCCTGCTCGGGATAGGCGGGGACGCCCATCTCCGGAGTGTCGAGCCCCATCTCCTCCACCTCGGCGCTGACGCGGTGGCCGTCGGTGACGAGGCCGACGATCTTCCACGCCGCGAAGCTGCTGGCGCCCACCCAGAGGAGGTTGGCGACGATGCCGATGCACTGCGCGGCGAGCTGGCCGGGGTTGCCGTGGAAGAGGCCGGCCACGTTCCCGGTCACGCCGTTGAGGCCGGCGCCATACGTGCCGTCGGCGAAGAGGCCGACCGAGAGCAGGCCCCAGGCGCCGTTGAAGCCGTGCACCGAGATGGCGCCCACCGGATCGTCGAGCTTGAGCTTGCGCTCGACGAAGGAGACGGCCACGCAGACGAGGACGCCGGCGACGAGGCCGATGATCACCGCGGAAGGAGCGCTGACGAACGCGCAGGGGGCGGTGATGGCGACGAGGCCGGCGAGCGTGCCGTTGGCCAGCATCGAGGGATCCGGCTTTCCGAACTTCGACCAGACGTACACCATCGCGGAGATGCCGCCGGCCGCGCCTGCCAGCATGGTGTTGGTGGCGATCACGCCGATGCGCGAGTCGCCGCCCGCCAGCGTGGAGCCGGCATTGAATCCGAACCACCCGAAGCAGAGGATGAAGGTGCCGTACATGGCCATGGGGATGTCGTGGCCGGGAATGGCGTTGGGCGAGCCGTCCTTGTTGAACTTGCCGCGCCGCGCGCCGAGCAGCCAGCAGGTGGTGAGAGCGATGGTGCCGCCGGTGAGATGCACCACACCGGAGCCGGCGAAGTCGACGTAGCCGTTGCCCAGGCCCAGGTTCGAGCCGAGGGCGGAGAGCCATCCGCCGCCCCAGCCCCAGTTGGCGAAGACCGGATAGATGATTCCGCCGACGAAGAGGCTGAACATGCAGAAGGCGGAGAACTTCCACCGCTCTGCCAGGGCGCCGGTGGGAATGGTGGCGGTGGTGTCCATGAACACCATCTGGAAGAGGAAGTAGGCGAACACCGACGCGTTGTAGGCGACGCCGGTGAGGAAGAACCCGCGCATGCCGAAGAGGCCCCAGTCGTGGCCTGCAAGGTGGACGGTGAAGAGGCGGTTCATCTGGTCGTAGCCGCCAAGCGTGGAGAGCGGGCCCACTCCGCCCGCCTGGAGGGCGAAGCCCAGCACCCAGTACGCGAGCATGGCGACGCCGTAGACCATGAAGTTCATGCTGACGGTGTGGGCCGCGTTCTTGGCACGGGTGAAGCCGGTCTCCACCATGGCGAAGCCGGCCTGCATGAACATGACCAGGAAGCCTGCGACCAGCGTCCAGACCATGTTGATGGAGCTGGTGTTGTCGGCGACGGCCTTGGCGACGTCTTCCAGCTTCGGCGGCGCTGCCTCGGCAATGAGCAATGCGGCGGTTGCGAAAGTCATGGCTCTCCTTGAGCAAGGGAACTGGGAGCAGCCGTTGCAACGGCCGGACCAGACCTCGGACAACCCGCCTCACTCTGGAGCCATGAATTTGCGACCTACGGAAACGTGGGAACCGCGGGACTCGCCGACACTTGCGTCGCCATCGCTTTCGCGAGCGGAGGAGCGTCGCGCCGGTGCCGCTCGCCGCGCTCCGCGTCCGTCGATTTCGTCTCTGAAGATCCCGGCGCCGGCGACAACCGCGTCGCGCTCCCGACCCCGATCGACGATTTTGTCGGAGCCTGCGGCGATCTCCCGCGGCGCGGCGGTCAGGTGCGGAATCCCTGGTGAGCCGGATCTTCGGGCAGCCACCCCTGCTCGCCTACGAGCGGCACGAACTGCACATCGCCCAGCTCCTCGATGCGCAGCTCGCGCTCCGCGGCCCGCCTGACGCGCACCAGGTGCTGCAGCTCCGGCTCTTCGCCGACCGGCATCACCAGGCGGCCTCCGGTCGCCAGCTGCGCGAGGAGCGCCTCGGGAATCACCGGCCCGCCGGCGGTCACCACGATGCCGTCGTAAGGCGCATGCTCCGCCCAGCCCAGCGTGCCGTCGCCGCAGCGGACGAAGACGTTGGCGTAACCGGCGTCCGCGAGCCTGCGCCGCGCACCCTCCGCCAAGGGCCGGTGGCGCTCCACGGTGCGCACCTCCCGCGCGATCTCCGCCAGGACCGCCGCGGCGTAGCCCGACCCCGTGCCGATTTCCAGCGCGCGATCGCCCGGCTGAAGCTCGAGGGCGGCGGTCATCCAGGCGACGACGTACGGCTGCGAGATGGTCTGCCCCTCTTCGATGGGCAGCGCGCAATCCTCGTATGCGAAGTCGGCCAGGGCGGCGGGCACGAACAGCTCGCGGGGAACCTTGCGCATCGCCGCGAGCACCAGCGGGTCGCGAACACCCCGCGCGACGATCTGCTCGGCGACCATGCGAATCCGTCGCGTCTCCCGGTCCACGGCCCCTCCTCGCCGGATGCGCTCCTGGAATCGCAAGCGCCATGCCGTCGATTCGCGCGGTCGAGAGGCGCGCAGCGCCGGAGAACGCGCACGGTTTTCGCTCGAGCCGGCAGCCGCGCGACGAATCCCGCGCGGCCCTCGGATTGCAGCGTTCCATGAGCGAGGAGGCGAAGCCATGCGCGTGAGCGACGTGATGCACAAGGAAGTGGTCACCTGCACGGATCGCGCGATGCTGAGCGACGCCGCGAAGCTGATGTGGGACCACGACATCGGATTCCTTCCTGTCGTCGGCGCCCAGAGCGGCGCGCTCGCCGGCGTGCTCACCGACCGCGACGCCACCATCGCGGCATGGTCCCGCGACGCGCGGCTGTCGCAGCTCGAGGTCGGAAGCGCGATGTCCACCGGGGTGATTTCCTGCAAGCCGGACGACCACGTGTCCGAGGCGGAGCAGTTGATGCGCAAGTTCCAGGTGCATCGCCTGCCGGTGCTGACGGCGGACGGGCGCCTTGCCGGCGTGATCTCGCTCAACGATCTCGCGCTGCGCGCGGCGCGGGAGAGCAACTGGTGGCTGCAGGAGGACGTCGCCGGGACCCTCAGCGCGATCGCCCGGCCGCACTCCCGGCAGTAAAACGCGCCACGGCGGCGCCGCCCCTCACCGCTATGCAACCTGGCCCGGAAAGTCGGACTGCCAGTCTTCCATTCCCGACGGCACCACCACGACCGGACAGCGCGCGTGCGCGAGAAGCTTGCCGACCACCGAGGTCAAGGCCAGCGCCGCCCGGGTGCGCGCATGCGAGCCGACCACGATGAGGTCGCAGCCCGACTTCCGCGCGAATTCGACGATCGCGTCGGCCGGGTCGCCGGTCGCCATCTCGCATCGCACCCGCTCTCCTCGCAGGTCGGACGCCAGCGCCGCCCAGCGCGCGGCCTGGACCTCCGCCACGGCGCCGGCCCTCACCACCGGCGAGGCGAGCAGGGATTCGCCTCCGCTCTCCTCGACGTGCAGCAGGACCAGCGACGCCGACTGCTCGCGGGCGAGGCGCGCGGCGACGCGGAGCGACTCGACGTTGCCGGGCCGTGAATCGACACCACAGACGATGGATTTCCACATTGGAATCGGACTCCTCCCTCGACATGCATCCGAGGGCAACCCGGGTACTTCTCGCGCCATGCGCGACGTTTGCCGCGCTCCGGCGCGATCCACGCAAACAATGCCGGTGGACGGCCCCGCATCCCCGGCATCCCGGTAGCCGTGCAAGAGAGGCGCCGCGGGCGAGTGGCCTGGCGGCGCCCGTCATGCGGCCGCGCCGAGGGCGGCGCGCCAGTCGACCACCCGCACCGTCTCGCGCGCGGCGCGGAGCACGATCTCGTCGCGCTCGCCCATCGCATCGCCGCCGATCTGGAAGGGCATCGGTCGCGAGAAGCGCATCCGCACCGCGGTCGCGAACCAGTCGTGCATCCCGGCCACCTCCATGCCGCGCCACAGCTTCGTCGCGTTCAGCACGGCGTCGACCACGTGACCCTCGTAGATGCGGACGTTGATGAAGCCGGGCTTGAGCCGCGCATGGGGAAAGGCGCGCAGGCCGTAGCCCCATTCCGGCACGGTGGACGCCGCGCCTACGCTGATGGGTCCCTCGTGGAGCTGCGTCGCCTCCCGGAGCGCGACCGGCTTTCCGCCGCGGAGGCCGAAGACCTCCGGCCCCAGGTTCTCCACCACCACGCGCGCCTGCCCTTCCCGGGTCAGCCGCCTCCATTCCTCGGGGATGGTCATGCGCGCAATGGAATAGAGATATCCGCGAAACCCCTTGTGCAGCCACGACGCCAACCTGCTGCCGACGAGCTGCGCGCCGCGCTTGTCGAGGTTGCGCCGGTAGTCGTTGAGGATGCGCGCGTCCCAGCCCACGCCGGCGAAGTGGCAGAGGTGGCCCTCCACCTCGACCAGGGTGAACTCCTGCAAGGGCAGCGCGCTCTCGCGAAGCGGCGGCAGCTTGCGCACGTGGGTGAAGAACTCCGGAGCGCCGACCACGCGCGCCCAGCCGTTGCCGGTGCCGAGGCGCAGCACGCCCACCACGGGCAGCTCGCCGCCGCCCTCCTCGCGCCAGAAGTTGAGCAGCCGCATCGCCGCGCCGTCGCCACCGCCGGAGAGGACGATTCCGGGGCGCTCCCCGATGAGCCGGCGCACGTGGCGGCGCGCCTGATCGAAGTCGTGGGAGACCAGGACGGTGGAGCCGGGCAGCGCGTCCCGGAGGGCGCGCACGACCGCGGGGGTGACCTTGCGGGCGCGCCCGTTGAGCAGAGCCGCGAGAGCTGTTCCCATGCGGCGCGCTTCTTAGCACGCCTCTTCGAGGCACCGGGGACACCCCGCGCGCGACGCGCCGCGACGGCGTCCCCGGCATGATCGGGCTCAGGCCTTGACCTCCTCCTTGCCCTTGACCTTCTCGATCAGCCCCTTGAGCGAGATGGTGCGCGGCTTCACCTCCGCCTTCTTCGCCGCGACGATGGTGAGCACACCCTCCTTCATCCCGGCCTCGACGTGCTCGAGGTCGACGCCCTCCGGAAGCGTGAACGAACGCGTGAACGCGCCCCAGGAACGCTCCCAGGTGTAGTACACCTCGCCCTCCTCCTTCTTCTCCTCCTCGCGCTTGCCGCTCACGGTCAACCGGTTCCCGGTCAGCGATACGTCGATGTCCT
The DNA here is from genome assembly GCA_036518615.1 of Myxococcales bacterium. Taxonomy (GTDB): domain Bacteria; phylum Myxococcota; class Myxococcia; order Myxococcales; family 40CM-4-68-19; genus 40CM-4-68-19. The sequence goes on along the minus strand of DATDMU010000195.1, from coordinate 5,229 downwards.
TCTCCGCGATTCCGGGAAGGTCGGCCTTGAAGACGTAGGCCTCTTTGGTCTCCTTGACGTCGAAGGACGGCGCGAAGCGCATCTCGATCTCAGGCTCCTCGAAGAACGGCGCCATCTCGCGGAAGGGATCGAACCTCATCAGATCGACCATCGACGGAAGCCGTGGAAGCGGGCGAACCGTCGGCAACTCCCTGCGGACCAGCATGATCGTCACCTCCCGCGAGAGCGCTCCGGGGTCGCCGCGGGCGGCTTCGGAAGCGTTCAGGAGGCCTGCGTGCGCTTCGGCGGTCGGGAGGTCGCGCCAGCGCGGCAGGCGCTACCGAGGCATCTTCTGCCCCGGCGGCCCCGGGCAACTCTCGCGAGCGGATTGTAACCACGCCATCGAGGCGTCAAGACCGGCGCGGCAATGCGTCCCAGCGTCAGGCGGCTCGCGAAACCGGCCGCACCGCCGCCCCCACGCGCCATCCGAACCAGACGATGGCGATGCTCATCAGCGCAAGCACCACGGTGATGGCCCAGCGCGAGAGCGTGGCGAAGAGAGCGAGCGTCGCGCCGGGAACGCCGGTGAAGGCGAGCCCGAGCACCGGCAGCACGGGCGCGCCGCAGCCGGCCAGCGTGCAGGGGCCGGTGGTGAGGCCGAAGATGCTGGTGATGGCGCCCGCCACGCCGGCAGGGCGCGTGCCGGCGACGCCGGGGATGCACGCCTGCCGCTGGTAGGAGAGGACCGCGAAGTACGCGCCGAACACCAGCGAGGTGAAGACGATGCGCGCGATGGTGGGCACGTCGATGATGAACCCCCACTCGATGCCTTCGGGGCCGCCCTCGGCGCTCGCCCAGGCGATGGTCAGGTGGGAGAGGAAGGAGAGCTTCGCCGCCAGGGGCTCGGGCGAGGCGAGGTAGTCGGGCAGCCGCCGCAGCCAGGGATTGAAGGTGAAGAAGTCCACCGGCTTGCGGGCCAGGGAAAGAAGCGCGACCGGCGCCACCAGATTGAAGGCGGCCACCGCCGCCGCCACCCCGAGGAGAACCCATGTGCGCGAGCGCAGCGCAGCCCAGATTCCCCGGCGCGTCTGCGCGATGGCGGCAAAGGCAGTCGTCATCGTGTTGCACAGCATAACCCGAGGCGGCCGCGCGTGCCCGACATCCTTGCGAGCCAAACCGCCTTCCGCTAGCTTCCCGCCCCATGAAACGACGCGAATTCCTCGGAGCCACGGTGATTGCGGCAGCCTTCCCCTGGCGCCGCCTGCGCGCAGGGCCGGCGTGGCGCACCTTCGAGGTCACCACCCGGGCGGAGATCTCCAGGCCGCAGGGCGTTTCCCGCGCCTGGCTGCCGGTCCCGCTCGCCGCCGACACCGACTGGCAGCGAGCGCTCGGCAACACCTGGACGGGCAATGCAAGGCACATGGAGGAGGTCAAGGTCGGCAAGTACGGCGTGACCATGCTCTACGCGGAATGGGCGCCGGGCGAGGGCGCGCCTTTCGTCGAGCTGAAGAGCAGGATTTCCACCCGCGATCGGGCGGTGGACCTCTCCCGATCCGGGGCAGCCAAGCTGAGCAGCGCCGAGGTCGCGCTCTATACCGCGCCCACCGATCTCATCCCCTGCGACGGCCTGGTGCGGCAGACGGCGCTGATGCGCGCGGCCAGGGGCGCGAACGGCGACGTGGACAAGGCGCGCTCCATCTACCAGTGGATCGTCGAGCACACGACGCGCGACCCCAAGACGCCGGGCTGCGGCACCGGGAACATCAAGGCCATGCTCGAGAGCGGCAACCTGGGCGGAAAGTGCGCCGACCTCAACGGCCTCTTCGTGGGGTTTTGCAGATCCCTCGGCATTCCCGCGCGCGACGTCTACGGCATCCGCGTCGCCAGCTCGGCCTATGGCTACAAGAGCCTGGGAACGTCCTCGCCCGCGATCAGCAAGGCGCAACATTGCCGGGCCGAATTCTTCGCCGACGGAGTCGGCTGGGTGCCCGTCGATCCGGCCGACGTGCGCAAGGTCATGCTCGAAGAGCCGCCCGGGAACCTGCCCCCGCAGGACCCGAAAGTGGAGGCCGCGGACAAGCGGCTGTTCGGCTCGTGGGAGATGAACTGGGTCGCCTTCAACACCGGACATGACATCGAGCTGCCCGGCTCGAAGGGGCCCAAGGTGCCGTTCCTCATGTACCCGAACGGCGAGACCGGCGGCGAGCGGCTCAACCAGCTCGATCCCGACAAGTTCAGGTACTCGATCACCTCGCGCGAGATCTGATGGCGCTGCTCCTCGCCGCGCTGCTCGCCGCGGCGCCGCCGCTGGACCTGGCCGACACCTCGGGCGCAAGGCACCGCCTCGCCGACTACCGCGGCAAGGTGGTGCTCTTGAACTTCTGGGCCACCTGGTGCGAACCGTGCAAGGCCGAGTTGCCCAGCATCGAGCGGCTGCGCGCGGCCCTGGCGAAGAAGCCCTTCGTGGTGCTGGCGGTCGAGATGGACGGCAGCGCGCGGACCTCGAGCGACACCGCGCAGGAGCTGGGCCTGCATTTCCCCATGCTGCTCGACCGCGATTCCAGCGCGACCACGGCGTGGAACGTGAATCTCCTGCCCACCACTTTCCTGATCGGCGCGAACGGCGCCGTCGCGCTCTCGCACGTCGGAGAGGTGGACTGGTCGAGCGCCGAGTGGCGTCAGAAGATCGAGGCGCTCCTCCGCCGCGCGCACGAGCCGCGAACGAAATCGCACGCACCGCGCTGAGAGAGGCGCGAGCTCAGCTCGTCCGCTTTGACCGCCGCGAAGGCCGCAGGAAGAAGAGGCCGAGCAGCGCGAGCGCGGAGGGCACGCCGCCGCTGGCGCAGCCGCCGTGCGCCGGGGCGGTGCCGCTGACCGCGGACGATGCGCTGTTCAGCACCGTCAAAGCGATCGGCCCCGTCGTCGCCGTGCCGCCGTCGTCGTCCGTCGCCCGGGCGGTGAGCGCGTGCGTTCCGTCGAGGACCTGCGCCGAGGGCCAGAAGATCTGCGCCGGCGAGGTGTGGCTGGTGCCGACGCTGTTGCCGTCGACGAACACCTCGATCTGGGCGAGGTTCGCGCCGGTCGCGGGCGAGGCGCTCACGTCGATCTCCACGGTTCCCGACACCGACCCCGCGGCAGGCCTCGCGATGGCGACGACCGGAACGCCCGGGGAACCGGTGACGGTGAGGACCACGTCGCGGGTGTGCACGGCGTCCGTCGAGCCCGCGAGCACGGTGAAGAGCCTGCCGTTGGAGCTGAGATGCGCGGACGTGTCCGCGCTGACCGTCAGGATGGAATTGGCGCCCGGCGGCACGTGGGCCGGAACGAAGCTGGCGCTCACTCCGGCAGGCAGGCCCACCGCGGAGAGATCCACCGGCTGCGGCGATCCCGCCAGCACTGCGGTCTGCACCACCATCGTGTTGGAAGAGCCCCGCGGAACGGCGATGCCGGCAGGCAGGTTCAAGGCGAAGTCGGCGGCCACCGCCACCGCCAGCGTGGCGGACGCGGGATGTCCGGCGGGAACGGACGGCGTGGTGCCGTCGACGGTGAACGTCGTGGCGGGAGTCGCGGCCGTACCCGCCGCCGCGGACAAGGTGAGCGTGTCGATGGTCCCCGTCGTGATATCCGCCGTGGGCGCCTGCGTCGAAGCGAAGGAAGCGGCGACGCCGGGGGGGAGTCCCGCGACGGTGAGGTGGATGGTCTCCGCGCTGCCGTTGGTGAGGGCGGTGGTGACGGTGTATGCGACGGACTTTCCCGCAGTCACCGACTGGGCGGCGGGCGAGAGGGCGATGCTGAAGTCGTTGGCCGCCGGCGTCGCCATGAGCTGGAGCAGGAGGCCCGCGGTGTGCGTCACCGACCCGTTCTCCGCCTTCAGCTGGACCACGGCGTCCTGCCGCGGCGTCGAGGCGGGCGCGGCGGTGAGCGTCAGCGTCGAAGGCGAGCCCGCGCTGACGGTCGGCTGATCGAGGGTGGCTGTCACTCCCGCGGGAAGATTGGCGACCGAGAGATTGAGGGTCTGCGCCCCGCCGCTGGCGATGGAGGTCGAGATCGACACCGCCACGCTGCTGCCGGCCGCCACCGCGGCGTGGTTCGGGACGATGGAGACGGCGAAGTCCGTCGCGTCGAATCGCTGCGCGACGCAGGCCGCGGTGGGCGCCGTCGCGCTCACCTTGTTGGAGAACAGCGTCTCGACGACGAATCCATTGACGGTGACGTGGGGGGAGCGATCGCAGATGTCCGCGATCTCGGCGTTGTTCGGGTCGTACCAGCCGAGGGGAAAATCGACGAACTGACCGATGCCCACCTCGGGATCGGTGATCGCTTCCGCCAGCTCGTGCGAGGAGGTCTCGCTGATCTTGTCGAAGGCCGACGTGAGGGTCTGATCGCCGCAGCCCAGCTCGCATCCGCTGCCGTTCTCGTGGCTGGGCATGACGGCGTAGTAGACGCTCTGGCGCGACACCGGGTCCGCATACGTGCTGTGATAGCCGCAGAACCCTCCCGCGACGCAGGCGCTGTGGCCCTGCAGGCTGGTGACGATGCCGGCGGGGAAGTAGACGAAGTAGAGCGTGTTCTCGTCGGGCGGCGGCAACTGGCCGGCGGCGATCTGCCTGCGCAGCTCGTCGGAGATCTGCGAATCGGCGATGCAGACGGTTCCCGCGGACGGCGTCACGTCGGGCTGGCAGCAGTTGGTCGCGATCGCGCCGCCGCATTGCTGCGCGCCGCCCGCGTTTGCCGCGGATGGGGTGATGGTGAAGCTGCCGGCGAACACGCCGCGGCCGACGAACTGGCCGCTGCCTTGGGTGCCGAGGCGGCCCCCGGCCTGCACCGGGATATTGGTGCTGTATTCGTTGAGCCAATCCAGATAGCTGCTGCTCGTCACCGCGCCGAAGAAGGCCGACATGTCCCGCTGGCCGGCTGCGGTCCAGTTCACCTGGTAGACCTTCACGTTGGGGATGACCTTGCCGCCGTAGTAGCGGAGCCGGCAGGCCGCGAGCGGGCAGGTGGGCGCGTTGGTTCCGGCCACCTGCGTGGGGACCCGCGGCTGGGCGCCGAGGGGCTGCGAGCTGCGGACCTGCGCCGCGAACGCGGACGACCCGCAACAGAGTACGGCGGCGAACGAGCGCAAAAAACCCATGCAGATCCCCCGAGCGGATCACAACCAGAGACAAGCTGTGGCTTGTGATCGAGGCTAGCAAACCGCCGCGCGGGTAAATTCCCCAATCGAAAAACCCGCGTGATTTCCAACAGGTG
>DATDMU010000194.1:0-46667 GCA_036518615.1 Myxococcales bacterium | reverse complement strand
TGGAGGGGGGCAAGGACGACATCACCGGCGTGGGCCAGACCCGGGCCGCGCACGCGCTCTGCTCCTCGATCCCGGAGGAGCGCCGCGAGCACCACCTGCAGCCGGACGTGGGCCATTACGGCACCTTCAGCGGCCGGCGCTGGCGCGAGGAGATCGCGCCCAGGCTCCGCGCCTTCATCCGCTCGCGCCGGGATTGACCGGCCGCTCGCTTTCCTTGCAGCAAGGTGGTCAAGTGGGTGTTTCCGTCGCGAGATCTCCGCCCGCGAAGAAGGAGCGACCACATGACCAGGCGCATTGCATACGTCACCGGCGGCATGGGAGGCATCGGCACGGCCATCTGCCGCAAGCTCGCGGACGCCGGACACCTCGTCATCGCGGGTTGCGGCGCCACCCGCGATCACGCGAAGTGGCTCGCCGAGCAGAAGGCCGAAGGCTACGAGTTCCGCTGCTCGATGGGAAACGTCGCAGACTGGGACTCGACCTGCGCCGCCTTCGAGCTGGCGAAGAAGGAGTACGGGCCCATCGACATCCTGGTGAACAACGCCGGGATCACCCGCGACGGGCTCTTCCGCAAGATGACCCGGGAGTCCTGGCACGCCGTCATCGACACCAACCTCAACTCGCTCTTCAACGTCACCAAGCAGGTGATCGAACCGATGATCGAGCGCGGCTGGGGGCGGATCATCAACATCTCCTCCGTCAACGGCCAGAAGGGTCAGTTCGGACAGGTGAACTACTCGACCGCCAAGGCCGGCATCCACGGTTTCACCATGGCGCTGGCGCAGGAGGTCGCGTCGAAGGGCGTCACCGTCAACACGGTCTCGCCGGGGTACATCGGGACGGAGATGGTCCGCGCGGTCAAACCGGAAGCGCTGGAGAAGATCGTCGCCAGCATTCCGGTGAAGCGGCTCGGCCTTCCGGAGGAGATCGCCTCGATCGTGTGCTGGATCGCCGGCGACGACTCCGGCTTCGCCACCGGGGCCGATTTCTCCCTCAACGGCGGCCTGCACATGGGCTGACGGTCAGGAGTCGAGCCAGCGCTCGCGGTCACAGCCGCCGGATCTGCACCTTGCGCCACTTGATCGGGCCGCCTTCCACGCCGTTCACGCCCGGGCCGTACTGCAGCGCGAATGGGCCGGCGGGGTGCTTTGCGTCGCGGGCGCTGGCGGTCTCCACGCCGTTCAACTTGACGGTGAGCTGGTCGCCTTTGGCGGTGACCTCGTACGTGTTCCACTTGCCGCCGGCGGTGTTGGCGAGCGGCACCGGCACGGCGGCGACGTTGACGATGGCTCCCGTGCCGTACCTCGGGTCCGGGCGGATGTCCCAGATGTTGACCTCGTAGCAGAGCTCCGAGGTGATCTTCTGCGGGTTCGAGCAGCGGATGTAGACGCCGCTGTTCGTGTCCGCCTCCGCGTAGAACTCCGCGCGGATCTCGAAGTCCTGGTAGGACTCCTTCGAGACGAGATAGCCGCCCTTGCCATGATCGGCCACGATGGCGCCGCCCTCGGCGCGCCAGTTGGCATCGCCGACCTGGTTCCAGTTGCCGAGCCCTGTCTCGCCGTCGAGCAGCGTCTGCCAGCCGCTGCCGGCGCTGCTGCCCGAGCCGGCGGTGCTGCCGCGCATCTGCGCGCAGGCGGCGAGGCCCGCTGCGAGCGCGGCGGCCCGCGCGAATGACGAAGCGTTCATGGTCCCTCCCGGGGAATGAGCGGCGGAGTCTACCGGAAGGCGCGCCCTTGCGCAGGTTCCCGGCCTTCAGGTCCGCCGCGCGCTGCAGCAATTGGTTATGCTTCGCAGCAAGGAGGCGGCATTGGCGACGAAGACGCGGCCCCCGCTGGGCGCCGAAGAGACGCGCGCCGTCCTGCGCCGGGCGGCCGAGCTCGATCGCGAGCACGCGCCGCCGCGCACCTCCATCGCCGAGGAACCGCGGCTCGATGCGGGCGAGCTGGAGCGCATCGCGGCGGAGTCCGGGTTGAGCCCGGAATCGCTCCGGCGGGCGGTGGACGAGCTGAGCGGAGGCGCGCTCGCGCCGACGGACGACGACACCCGGCCGGCGGAGGCGGTGGTCCAGCAGACGTTCGCGGACCCGGCCGACGTCGTCGAGCGGCGGCTCTCGGCGGCGCTGGGACGGAGTGGCCTTGCGCCCGTCCGCCGCGGACCGCATGCGACGCGATGGGAGCCGGCGGCGGGCCTGCATCATACGCTCGGGCGCGCGGTGAACTGGCGCGGGTCGTCGGCGTGGATCGGCTCGGCGGTCGAGAGCAGCGTCTATGCGATTCCAGGAGGCCGATCGTGCGCCGAGCTGCGGGCGGACGCGAAGGATCTCCGCCTGCCGGTGGCGACGGCCGCGGCGCTCCTGCTCGCGTTTCCCGCCGGCATCGCGCTCCTGGTGACGCTCGCCATCGGGCTCAGCGCCGGATTCGCCGCGCAGCACGCATTTGCCGGCCTGGCGATCGTGGCCGCATGGATTGCGCTCAGCGCGCTGGCCTCGGTGGCGGTCGGCAGGCGTCGCGTTCGCAAGCTGCGACTTTCGCTCGAGCGGCTGCTCGCGCAACTCGGCGCAGCGCAGCCGTGAGCGCCGCGCGGGCAGGGCGCCGCAAAGGTTTCGTTGCGCCGTGCGGAGGTCGAAGGTGAAGATCCGCGTGGCCGGCCCGGTCCGCGCCGCAAGGAGAGCTACGATGAGGCGGAACATGGTCTGGATCGTCGCGATGTCGGCGGGACTTCTCGCCACGTCGGAGGCGCGCGCGCACTGCGACACCATGGACGGCCCGGTGGTGAAGGACGCGCAGGCGGCGCTGGAGAAGGCGGACATCGCGCCGGTGCTCAAGTGGGTGAAGAAGGACGCCGAGCCGGAGCTTGCGGCGGCGTTCAAGAAGACGCTCGCGGTGCGCAAGACCAGCCCGGCGGCAAAGGAGCTGGCCGACCGGTACTTCCTCGAGACGCTGGTGCGCGTGCACCGCGCCGGAGAGGGGGCGCCGTACACGGGCCTCAAGCCCGCCGGTTCCGACCTGCCCCACGCGGTGGTCGCGGCAGACGAAGTCGTGGCCGGCAAGCTGCCGGTGGACACGCTGGTCGAGCACGTGAGCGGCAGCGTGGCGGCCGGCATCCGCCAGCGCTGGGCCAGGGTGGCCGATGCCAGGAAAGGCATGAACAGCAGCGTCGAGGCGGGCCGCAAGTACGTGGCCGCGTACGTGGAGTACGTGCACTACGTGGAGAAGATCGCGCTGATGACGTCGGGCGGCGGGCACGCGCACGGCGCCCCCAACGACTAGCCGGGTTCCACGCGGGCGAAGCGTTTCGCTGCCAGCGCGAGCGGGGCGCCAATCCAGGCCAGGCTGCAGATTGCGAGCGTCCACGGACTGCCCAGCCAGGGCGGGAGCGACCGCGTGAGCGCGAGCGCGCTGCGCATCTCCGGGACGCGGAGCACGTTCCAGAGGCGGAAGACGTCGGTGGGATTGAGCAGCACCAGCGCGGACATCCAGGGAAAGCGCGCCTCGTCGCCGGTGAAGCCCGAGGCGAGCTCGCGGTGCACCATCTCCACCGACGGCGAGTAGCCGGGCGCCACCAGCCAGGCGCTGAGCGCGGCGAAGGCAAGCAGCAGGAGCAGGTCGAGCACCAGCGAGAAGAAGAGCCAGAGCGCGATGCCGGAGACGACCGCCTGCGCGCGGTCGCGCGCGAAGGCGGAGAGGCAGAGGCCGATGCCCACGAAGGACAAGCCCAGCGCGATGGAGCTGACCACGAAGGCCGCGTAGTCGCCCGTTCCCGCCCAGCCGCCGCGTGCCGCGACGAGCGCGCCTGCGAGCGAGAAGCTTCCGCCCACCAGCACCGCGAGCAGTGCGCCGAGGCCGGCGAACTTGCCCGCCAGGATCTTCCAGCGCGGCAAGGGCTGCGCGAGCAGGATCCAGAGCGTGCCGCGCTCCGCCTCCGCCACCACGCTGCCGTGCGCGAGCTGGATTCCGACCAGAGGGACGAGGTAGATGGCGAGGCTCACCATGCTGGCGGTCGTGCGCGCGAGGCCGTGCGGAGCGATGGCGCCGCCGATGCCGAGGCCGACCGCCGAGATGAGCAAGGGGAGGGTGGCGAGCAGCAGCGCCGCGCCCCACAGCCAGCGGCTGCGGGCGGCCTCCTGCGCTTCCTTCCAGGCGATGCGCAGAACCGGCGTCATCCCCGCACCAGCGCGCGAAGGCTGCGGTCGAGCGGCGCCTCCGCGGGAAGGCCCGCCACCCTTGCGACTTCGGCCGGAGCGCCGCAGGCGACCATGCGGCCCTGGTGCAGCACCGCCACCCGCGAGCAGCACTCCGACAGCGCCGGCAGCACGTGCGAGGCGATGAGCACGGCGCCTCCCGCCGCCGCATGGGCGCGCACCAGGGCGTCGAGCGCGTCGAGCAGCAGGAGATCCAGGCCGCCGTGCGGCTCGTCGAGCAGGAGCAGCGGCGGCGCGCCGAGCAGCGCGACGGCGAGGGCGGCGCGCTGGAGTTGCCCGCGCGAAAGAGCGCGCACCGGAGCCTGGAGCAGATCCTCGAGCGCGAGCTGCGGAGGCGGAGGCAGGGGCCGCGCGCCGCGCAGCGAGGCGAAGAACACCAGGTTCTCGGCGACGGTCCAGCAGGGATAGAGCGCGGGACGCTCGGACGCGTAGCCGATGCGCGCGCGCAGATTGCCATCGGCCAGCGGAGCGCCGCGCCAGCAGATGGTGCCCGCGTCTGCGCGCTGCACGCCCGCGAGGATGCGCAGGAGCGTCGACTTGCCGGCGCCGTTCTCGCCGACGAGCCCCCACACCTCGCCCGCCGCGATCTCCAGCGAGACGTCGTCGAGCGCCGCGCGCGCTCCGTACCGGCGCGAGAGCCCGCGAATGGAGAGCAGGGCTGTCACGGGTCGCCTCCGGGAGGCCGCAGCAGCGGGTGGCGATCGACTGCCCCCGGGTAGTCGATGACCGGAAAGACGCGCTCGGCGAAGCGGACCGCGTCGTACGCCGGGCCGGCCTCGAGCACGCGCACGAGCGGGTACTCGTCCGCCAGGTACCCGGCGAGGTCGCCGGCCCGGTAGGGGATGTCGCCGATGCCGTCGCCATCCGCGTCGGGGCCGGTGTAGTCGCTCCAGTAGTTGCCGCGCGCGCCGTCGTCCCAGCGGTTGTCGCGCGCCCCGTGGACCAGGACTTGCTGGGCGTTGTGGGCGAACAGGTTTCCGTGGAAGAGGTTGCCCGACGCCCCGGCGCCGAGGTGCACGCCGATCACGTCGTCCTGGATCCGGTTGCCCTCGAACTCGTCGTCTGCGGACTGCTGCACGAAGAGGCCGTTGCCGTCGCGGGCGAGCACGTTGCCGCGCACCACGGTGGAGTCCACGTCCTTGAGGAGCAGGCCGTAGCGGCGGTTGTCCTCGCAGGCGTTGCGCTCGAAGAAGTTGCGCTTGGAGAACATCAGAGCGGCGCCGGCGACGTTGCCGTCCAGGCGATTGGCCACGATGCGGTTGTCGTCGGAATACATGTAGTGGATGCCGAAGCGCACGCCGGCCACGAGATTGCCGGCGATCAGGTTGTGGTGCGCGAAGGAGAGGTAGATGCCGTCGCGGGTGCCGTGCACCTTGCAGCGCTCGATGCGGTTGCCCCTGCTGTTCCAGAGGTGGATGCCGTTGCCGCGCGAGGCCTGAGCCACCGCAACGTCGCCGGTCACCTGGCAGTCGGTCACCTGCGCGCGAGAGGCCTGCCGGAGGTAGATGCCGAAGGCGCGCGACTCGACGCGCACGCGCAGGACCACGCCGCCTTCGCCCTCCAGCCGCACCGCGGCGTCGTCGTGGTCGAGCCTGCCGCCGTCCCCGCGCACGAGCACGTCGGTCAGGCGTGCAGCGCCGTGCAGCCGCACCACGTCGCCCTCCCCGCCGCCGTCGAGGACGGCGCCGTCGCCGCCGATCACCGCCACCCCGGAGGGCACGTCGAAGCTCCCCCGCTGCAGGCCGCAGACGGTGATCTCGTCGCCGGCGCTCGCCGCGGAAAGCGCATCGGCCAGCGACGCGGGCCTGGCGCCCGGGCAGCCGACGGCGATGCGCGCTGCGACAAGGAGCGGCAGCACGGCGTTCAGATCCTCGCCAGCAGCCGGAAGATCGGGTCGAAGAGCGCGCGCTCGTGATCGAAGAGCAGCAGCACGGAGATGACCAGGAGCAGCGCGCCGCTCGCGCCCTGCAGCACCCGGGAGATGGCCACCCGCCGGGCGAAGGCCGGCCGCAGGTCGCGGACGCCGAGCGTGATCAGCATCATCGGCAGCGCGATTCCCGCGGAATAGAGGAGGAGCGTCAGCCCGCCCCAGTACCAGCGCGAAGTGCCGGCGAAGATCATCAAGGGATAGATCACCGCGCCGCCCATGCAGGTGAGGCAGCCGACGGAGAGGCCGATGCCGAGCAGGAACGACGCGAAGGGCGTGATCCGCGGCGCGCTGCGGCCGAGCTGCGGCATGTCGCTCAGCAGCGGCGCGGGCCGTCCGGTGACGCGATGGATGGCCCAGGCGGCGCCCGCGCGCAGCGCGCGATGGACGCGGCCGGCGGTGGCGGAGAGGAGGCGCTCCACCGGCTTCAGCTCGAGGACGCCCAGGACGCGCAGCCCGAAGTAGGCGACCAGCACCGCGCCGGTGATCTGCAGCGCCGTCTTGTAGGGGCCGAACACCTCGGTCACCTCGCCGACCTTCTGCCCGATCAGGCCCACCGTCGCGCCGGAGAACGAGTAGAGCAGGGTGAAGCCGCCCGCGAACGAGAGCAGGCAGCGCAGCACGCGGCGGCGGTCCTCGTCCGAGGCCGCGGCCCAGGCCGCCCCTCCCGAGGCGCGCCGGTCGGCGCCGAGCGCGCCGGCGATGATGGCGGTGTAGTACGCGGTCAGCTCCACCGCGCAGGGCGAGAGGACGACCATCATGGCGCCGACCACGGCGAGCCAGAGCCCGAGCCTGTGGAAGATGCCGTCGCCTCCCGCGTCGGCCTGCACCGGCAGCTCGAAGCGGTACTCGCGGCGGGGAACGTCGCCGATGCCGTCGGCGCGAATGGTGAAGAACCTCCGCGCCCCGTCGAAGATGGGCTTGCCGAAATCGTCCAGCCTGGGGAAGAAGGCGATCCACATGTTGTGGTGGTGCGACACCACCACCGGCTGCCCGAGCGAGGGGTACTCGCGGCCGCTCGAGTCCACCAGCTTGAGCGTGCCGGCGAAGTGGCAGTTGTGGATGTCGCCGACGTGCGAATTGATGCCGACCAAAAAGCCCTGCGCGCGCTCGCCGTATTTCTCCTGGTAGCCGTCGAGCTTGACGCGGTGGATCAGCTCCGGCGTCGCGTAGGTGACGTCGAGGTAGATCTGGTCGAGGCGCACCTTGTCCGCGTCGGTCTTGCGCGCGCCGCCCGGCACCCCGACCTGTTCGTGGGGAATGAACCAGACGCCGGCGACGAGGAGGCACACCACCGCGCCCATCCCGGCGAGGATGAGCAGCCAGGGCCTGCGCGCGGGAGGAGCACCCGCGGGGACGACGACGGGAAATGCCGCTTCAGCTGCCATGGGCCGCTCCCCGATTAGTCGAGTGCGGGCAGCCGGCGCCGGAGGAGGCGGCTTTGCCGCCGACGGGCGGAGCCCGAAGGGCGCAGCATGAGACGAACGCGAGCGCAACCGCGACGGCGAGCAGCCAGCCTCCGGCGCCGGGCAGCGCCACGACGTGGAAGTTGCCCACGTGCGTGGGCCCGAGGATGAGCGGGGTGAAGTCCTGGAAGCCGGCGATGACGGCGTGCGCGTCGCGGGTATGGCCGATGCGGTAGAGCTGCCACTGGCCCCAGGCGAGCACCGCCCCGAGCGCGCAGGCGAACAGCGCGGCAGCTGCCCGCCGCGCGACCGTGCCCGCGGCGCCCTTGAGGGCCGCCGCTCCCAGCAGCAGGGCGGCGATCGCCGCGAGCGTGGGTCGCAACAGTTCGAGCCCCGGAACCGTGCGCGGCACGTGCACCCCCGCGTACTGATCCACGTGGTCCAGCTCCTCGAAGTCTCCGGAGAGCCCGCGCGCGTCCAGCGTGATGCGGATGGGCTCGCCCGAGTACTGCGGCGCGTGGAATGCGCACGCCCAGAGCGGCAGGGCGAGCGCCACCAGCGCGGCCGCCGCGGCGAGGACCGCGAGCAGGCGCGCGACACCGGGCCGCGACAGGCGCGCCCGGGTCGCGGCGAGCGGCTCACTTGCCATGTCCGGCCTCCGTGTGGTGCGCGTGCTCCGGCGGCGGCGGCGCGTCCTGCCCGCCTTCGGGCGCGCCGGTGGTCTGGATGTCCTGCTGCACCTTGCCGGTGGCGGTCTCCTCGCCGGCCGCCTTGACGATCATCCTGCCGCGCATCTCGAGGTGCAGGGCCGAGCAGAACCAGGTGCAGTAGAACCAGTAGATGCCCTGCTTGCCCGCCTCGAACGTCACCTCCTGCGTCTGCCCGGGGTCGATGGCCAGGTTCACCTCGTGGTCGGTGAGCGCGAACCCGTGCGTCATGTCGCGCACGTGCTCGATGTTGGTCACCGTGAGCGTCACCTTGTCGCCTTCGCGCACCTCGAACGAGCCGGGGACGAACTTGGAGCGCACCGCGGTCATGTACGCGTGCACCGCGTGCGGTCCGGTCCGCTCGATGCGCTCCTCGCCCGGCTTCACCGCGCCGGGCTGCTGGTCGTAGGTCTGCATCACCTTGCCGGCGAGCTTCGAGGCGAGGATGAACTGCGCGTCGTGCGGCTCGGGATCGGTGGGGAACGAGAGCGCCACGTGCATGTGCTTTCCGCTGATGTCGATCAGCTCCTGGTTCTCCGGCATGGCCGGACCGACCGGCAGGTACTGATCCTTGGAGAGCTTGTTCAGCGAGATCAGCCAGTCGCCGGCGGGGTGCATGGTGTCCGCGCCCACCGCCTTGGTGTGGCCGACGTTGTAGTGCACGTCGACGCGGTCGACGATGTAGTCGGGGTCGCCCTTGACCGCCTTCTCGATGTTCCACTTCACGATCTGCGAGTCGATGAAGAGCGAGGTGTAGGCGTTGCCGCGATCGTCGAAGGTGGTGTGCAGGGGACCGAGGCCCACCTGCGGCTCGGCGACGATCTTGAGCGTGTGCGCGTCGATGATGGTGACGGTGGGCGAGAGCTTGCCGGAGGCGAGCACGTACTTGCCCTCGGGCGTCACGTTGCAGCCGTGCGGGTTCTTGGGGACGGGGATGAGCGTGAGCAGTCCGGGGACCTGCGCCGGATCGAGGATGGGGATGCCGTTCACCACCGAGACGGCGTCCTTGTTTTCCTTCAGCGCCTTCTCCGCGAGCGGGATGTCCACCGCCGCCACCGCGTCGCGGTCCTGGCGGATCATGTTCTCCGGGTCGATGCCGCGCTCGGTGTTGTAGACGGTGCAGAAGGCGTAATGCCCGTCCTTGCTGGCGTCGGCGATGTCGGCGTTGCCCGGCATCAGCACCTCGAACCTCACCTCCATGGTGGCAGGGTCGAGGAACGCCATCATGCCGTGGTACTCCTCCGGCCCGGCGAAGTGGTTGGGGACCGGCACCTCCAATTCGCCGTCGACGAACAGGTACCTGCTGTCCGGCGAGACGATGGCGATGCCGTGCGCGCCCTGCAGGTTGGGGATCTTCGTGATCGCCACCGTGTCGAACGTCTTCAGATCGATCTTGCCGACGCGCCCGTGCGCCTTGTCGTTGATGAAGAGCCAGCGGCCGTCGAAGTCGCCGCCGGTCTCCGAGAGCGCGGGGTGGTGCGCGTCGCCCCAGAAGCCGCCGGACTTCTCCAGCATCTCGTAGGTCTTCGTGCCCGGCTCGCCGTAGCCGTAGGCGTAGCGCGGCTCGAAGACGGGGATGGTGCGCAGGTGCCGGCCCGAAGGAATGCCGGTCACGAAGATGGCGCCCGACTGCCCGCCGGAGAGGAACGCGTAGTACTTGTCGAGCTGTCCCGGCGCCACGTAGACCTTCTCGGCGTACGAGGGCTCGGAGCGCCCGGCGCAGTGGATCAGCGGGGCCACCGCGAGCGCGGCGAGGACGAGGAGGGAGGTGGCAGCGATGCTGGTCTTCTTCATGGTGTGTGCCCTTAGCCGCGCGAGTCGGGATCGACGATCAGCATCCCGGTCATGTTCGGGTGGAGGTAGCCGGTGGAGCACTGCGTGACGCAGTGGAAGCGGAAGGTGCCCGCGCGCGCGGCGCGGAACTTGACCGACTTCGGCGCGCCCACGGTGGCGCCGTTGAGGAAGCTCTCGTCGTCCATTCCGTCGATGGAGAAGCCGTGGCCTGCGCCGAGGCCGTTGTCGGTGGTGGTGAGGGTGATCTCGACCACCTGCCCCTGCTTCACGTGCACGACGCTCGGCTCGTAGTGCCAGCCGCGCTCGAGCAGGGCGATGCGCACGTCGGGCGCGCCCAGCACCTCGCGCGTCTTGCCGGCGGTGCCGTGCGAGGCCACGTCGCGCATCGGGTGCTGCCGGCCCAGCGACTTGACGTAGGCGGCGAGCGCCCAGATCTGGTCGCGCGGCATGGCGTCCGCGAACGAGGGCATCGGCGTGCCGTCGAGGCCGGTGAGGAAGGTGCGGGCGATCTCGCGCTCGCTCCAGCCGCCCTTGAACCCGGCCACGTTGGTGAAGTCGCGGGCGCCGAGCGGATTGTCCCAGTCGTCGCGCAGGCTGAGCGAGGAAGGGCCGTCGCCCATGCCCTCCTTGCCGTGGCAGCTCGCGCAGCCCATGCTCTCGTAGACCGCCTTGCCCTTCGCGATCGAGGCGGGGCCGTCCACGTCGGGCGGCGCGGCGGGCAGGTCGATGGCCGCCTGCGCCTTCTCCGCCTGCCAGCGCGGCGAGAGCGCCTTGATGTACTCCACCAGCGCCCAGCGATCGGCGGGGTCGGGCAGGAACCACTTCCACGCCGGCATGGCGGTGCCGGTGACGCCGCGGGAGATGGTCCGGTAGAGGTCCTCGTCGCGCGGCATCGAGCCGGAGGGCGTGGTGCGCAGCTTGAACACGCCGGCGGTGAAGTCGCGCGGCGGCGGGCTGAGGAAGGGCGCGCCGTAGCCCTTGCCGTCGCCCTTCTGGCCGTGGCAGGCGACGCAGTTCTTCGCGAAGACGTCGCGGCCGCGGGCGACCAGCGCGGGCGTCGAAGGCGGACGCGGATCGACCGGCATGGCGAGGAAGCCGGGGTCCACCGGAGGCGGAGGTTCTGCCGCCTTGCGATGGCAGGCGGAGAGGGCGAGCAGGCCGGCGGCGAGGAGGAGGCCGCGGGCGCAGGCGAATGGTTGGGATCCCATGCGCGAGGCGGCGTGCAGCCGACGTGCCACGCCGCGCAGGCTTTTCGCGTCGTCCGCCGGGAAGATACTTGGGCGCCCATTCGCCGGACGCGATCGGCGCTCAACCGCTCAAAGCGACGTCGCGAATTGGTTGATGGCCCGCGTCAAGCTGACGCGGGGTCGCGCGCAACCCTTGCGGCACGTCCGGCCCCGATCGCGCAAACCTTGCGCGTCGCGCGTGCGCAAAGGTGGGACAGGCGATAGCCTCGTCCGCAAGCCAGGGAGGCAGCGATGGAGATCCGCGAACCGGTGTGCGTCGTCGCAGGGGTGGGGCCGGGCATCGGCGCGTCGTACGCCCGGCGCTTCGCCAGCGAAGGCTACGCGGTGGCGCTGCTCGCGCGCGGCACCGGATTTTCCGCGAAGCTCGCGGCGTCGCTGCCGCGGGCGCGCGCGTTCGGCTGCGACGTGGGCGACGAAGAATCGGTCGCGCAGGCGTTCAGCGCCATCCGCGCCGGCCTGGGTGAGCCCGAGGTGCTGCTCTACAACGCCGGCTCCGGCGTCTTCACCGGCATCGAGGAGACCACCGCCGCCCAGATGGAAGCCGCCTGGCGCGTCAACGCGCTCGGAGCGTTCCTCTGCGCCAAGCAGGCGATCCCGGCGATGAAGCGCGCCGGCCGCGGCGCCATCGTCCTCACCGGCGCCACCGCCTCACGCAAGGGCGGCGCCCGCTCCGCGCCGTTCGCGTCGGCCAAAGGGGCGCAGCGGCTGCTCGCGGAGTCGATGGCCCGCGCGCTGTGGCCCGCCGGCATCCACGTCGCGCTGATCGTCGTCGACGGCGTGGTCGACCTGCCGCGCTCGAGGGAGCGCCTCAAGGACAAGCCCGACTCGTTCTTCGTCCAGCCCGACGCCGTGGCGGAGACCGCGCTCCGGCTCGTCCAGCAGCACCGCTCGGCCTGGTCGTTCGAGGTCGAGGCGCGGCCGTTCGGCGAGACGTGGTGAGCCTGGAATCGCGATTCCGCTCGATTCGCCTCGATTGGAGAGATGTCTTGCCGCGGATGTGACCAGATCCGCGCAGCGACTCGCCGGTGTCGGCGCCACCGTCAGGGCGGCGATGCCGCCTCGATCTTCCCGCAGCCGATGCGCGCGCCGGAGCCGCCCGACGGGTCGGTCTTCATGTCGTCGTACTTTTCGTGGACGACGATCGACCGCCCGACGATGCTCTCGACGGTGATGGCGGGGACGACCACGTCCAGGGTCCCCTTGCCGTCCTTGCCCACCTCGATGTTGCCGAGATCTCCGCCATGGCGGATGGCGGTCTTCGCGCCGCCATGGTGCTCGCTGGCGGTCGGGTCGTAATGGCCGCCCGCGCTCAACGCCTTCTTGTCGGAGCAGTCGCCCTTCTCGTGGATGTGGACGCCGTGCGGGCCCGGCGTCGCTTCCTCGATTTCGAGGTGCACGCGCACGCCGCCGGGCGCGGAGGTGAACTTCGCAGTACCCGTCACGTTGCTCTCGCTGCGGGATTCGATGGTCGCTGCCGCGGCAGCTCCGCCCTTCGACGGTGCCGCGGCGATGGCCGGCGCGCCCGCAAAGGCGCCGGCGAGGACGAACAGGGGGATCCGCATGCGCAAGACCTCCGGGAGTGAAGCGAGCGTAACACGCCCGGCCTTCCCGCATCGCTGTCGCCGCCGGGTCGTACTACAATCGCCTGCGGAGGCCATTGCCAATGCCCGCCGCCGAGGTCCTGACGCCCGATGACCGCGCCATCGCCCCCGGGCGGCGCGAGGCGCGGGCTTGACCGCGTCGCCGGCGTCGTTCAGCCGTCTCGTCCCGGAGGTGGTGCAGACCTCGGCGCTGGACTGCGGCCCGGCCTGCCTGAAGAGCCTGCTCGGCGGCCTCGGGGTGGACGTCAGCTACCCGCGGCTGCGCGAGGCCTGCCAGACCGACGTGGACGGCACCTCCATCGACGTCATGGAGGAGCTGGCCCTGCAGTTCGGCGTCGAGGCCGAGCAGGTGATGCTGCCGCTCGATCACGTCTTCTCGCAGCACGGCTCTCCCTTGCCCGCCATCGTGGTGATGCGGCTTCCGGGGGGGGCCACGCACTTCGTCGTGCTCTGGCGCCGCTACGGCCCGTTCGTGCAGGTGATGGACCCCGCCACCGGGCGCCGCTTCACCACCTGGAAGAAGCTGGAGCGCGAGCTTCACCTGCATACGCAATCGGTGCCCGCGGCGTCATTTCGCGAGTGGGCCGGCACCGCCGAATTCACCGACGTCCTGCTCGCGCAGCTCCGCGAGCTCCGCACCGCCAGATCGCCCGAGGCTTACCTCGAAGAGGCGCTGGCCGCGCCGGGCTGGGAGAGGATCGGCGCGCTCGACGCCGCCACGCGCGCGGTGCGGGCGCTGATCGCGGGCGGCGCGCTGCAAGCCGGCCAGCCGGCGGCCCAGGTCCTCGACGGCCTTCTCGCCCGGGCCGCGGAGCAGGGCACCTCTGCCATTCCCGCCGGTTACTGGTCGGTGCTTCCCGATCCGAAGAGCCCTCCGGACGAGCCCGCCCTTCGCTATACCGGCGCCGTCCTCTTGCGGGCGGCCGGCCGCAGCACGCCGCAAGCGGCGCCCGGCCAGGGTCCGCTGCCGGCAGAGCTGGCGGCCACGCTCGCCGCCTCCGGAGTCCGGCCGGCAGCGGCGCTCCTGGCGGCGCTGCGCGAAGACGGGCTGCGCACTCCGCTCCTGCTCGTCGCCGGCCTTTCGCTCCTGGCGGCGGGCAGCATCGCCGAGGTGCTGCTGCTGCGCGGCCTCTTCGATCTCGCCAGGGAGCTGCGCCTTCTCGGGCAGCGCGCCGCCGGGCTCGCGGGGCTGGGCGTTCTGACCGCGGCGCTCATCCTCGTGGAGTTGCCGGTGGCGGTGGGCGTGCTGCGGCTGGGGCGCCGCCTCGAGCTGCGCCTGCGGCAGGCGCTGATGCTCAAGCTGCCGTTGATCGACGATCGCTATTTCCAGAGCCGCCTCACCTCCGACATGGCCTTTCGCAGCCACGCCATCCATACGGTGCGGGCGCTGCCGCGGCTCGCCTCGCAGTTCCTCGTCGTCGGGCTCGAGCTCTTCGCCACCACCGCCGCGCTGATCTGGCTCACCCCGGTGAGCTGGCACCTGGCGGCGGCCTCCTGCGCCATCACGCTCGCGCTCGCCATCCTCCTGCCGCGGCTGCTGGCCGAGGCGGATCTGCGGCTGCAGGTGCACAACAGCTCGCTCAGCCGCTCGTACCTCGACTCGATGCTCGGCCTCTCCGCGGTGCGCGTCTGCCGGGGCGAGCGGGTGCTGCGCCGCGAGCACGAGGCGGAGCTGGTGGAGTGGGCGCGCAGCGGCCTGTCGCTGCAGAAGATGGTGATCGCCGTGGAGGGCCTCCTGCTCCTGGCGTCCACGCTTCTTGCGGTGGGCCTCGTCCACGGCTACGTCTCGGCGCCCGGCCGCGCCACCGGCTCCGTCCTCCTGGTGGTGTTCTGGGCGCTGCGGCAGCAGTGGCTCGGGCTGCGCCTCTCCGCCATCGCCCGCACCTGGCCGTCGATCCGGAACCGGGTGGCGCGCCTGCTCGAACCGCTCGGCGCCGCGGCGCAGCCGGCGCCGCCTGCGCCGCAGGCCGCTCCGCCAGCGGCGCAAAAGGGTTGCCGGATCGAGATGCGGCAGGTGCAGGTCCGGGCGGGCGGCCATCCCATCCTCGAGCAGGTCACGTTCGCGGTGGAGCCGGGCTCCCACGTCGCGGTGGTGGGCTCCTCCGGCGCCGGGAAGTCCACGCTCCTTGGCCTCTTGCTCGGCTGGCACCAGCCGGCCTCCGGCGAGGTCCTGGTGGACGGGCTGCCCCTGACCCCCGAACGGCTCACGGCGCTGCGGCAGCGGACGGCGTGGGTGGATCCCGCGGTGCAGCTGTGGAACCGGAGCTGCCTCGACAACCTGCGCTACGGCATCCCGCCCGAGCACCCGCTGTCCCTCGGAGAGGTCTTCGCCGCCGCCGATCTGGAGGGCGTGCTCGAGGCGCTGCCCGACGGGCTGCAGACCCGGCTCGGCGAGGGCGGCGGCCTGGTCTCGGGCGGCGAGGGCCAGCGCGTGCGGCTCGGGCGCGCCCTCTCCAGGCCCGACGTGCGCCTCGCGCTGCTCGACGAGCCCTTCCGGGGACTCGATCGCGACAAGCGGCGCCGGCTCCTCGACGAGGCGCGCCGCATCTGGAGGGGCGCCACGCTCTTCTTCGTCTCGCACGACGTGGGCATGACCGCCGGATTCGACAAGGTGGCGGTGGTGGAGCAGGGCCGCATCGTCGAGTTCGGGGCGCCGGCGGCGCTGGCCGCCGACAAAGGCTCGCGCTACGCGCGCCTGCTCTCCGCGGAGCAGGAGGTCCGCCGCGGTCTGTGGACCGGAGCGGGCTGGCGGCGGCTGTGGATGGAAGGTGGAGCGTTGCTGGAGCGCGCCCCCGCCGAGCTGCACGAGCGCGCGAGGGAGCGCGAGGGATGACCGCCTCCCTGCGAGAGCAGCTCTCCTGGCCGGGAGAGGACGCGCACCTCGCCCTCGAGGCGCTGGGGCGGCATTCGCGCCTCGCCACCCGCACCGCCGAATTGCTCGCGCCGCCGCCCATGCCTCCTGGACGCTTCTGGCGGCTGGCCTTCGATCGCTGGATCCAGCCGGCCGCCGCCCAGCTCGGAGCCGAGGCCGAGCCGGTGGAGCCGATCTACGGCGAGGTCGAGGCGCTGTTGCGGACCGCCGCCCCGGCGCTGCTCGCGGCGGCGCGCGGCGGCAACGTCCGCCTCTACGTGCTGCTCGGGTTTCGCCGCGGCAGGGCGCGCCTGCTCGGTCCGGATCATCGCGTCGCCACGGCGAGCGTCGCCGATCTCTCCAGGGAGCTGCGCTACGAGGAGGACGTCAGGGTCGCGCCGGAGATCGAGGCGCTCCTCGCCGAGACTCCGCTCGAGGGGGCCCGGCGCGAGAAGGCCAGGGCCGCCATGCTCGCGGCGCGCTGCGACGGGCTGCGCCTGCGCCAGTGCTGGCTGCTCAAGCCTTCTCCGGGCCTTTCGCTGCGCGCGCACGCGGTGCACGCGCGCATTCCCCAGGCCTTCTTCGCGACCCTGGCCTGCCACGCGCTGCAATACCTCGCGGTGCTGGGCGCCTGGTGGGTGATCGGCGCCGCCGGCCTGTCGGGGCGGTTCCAGCCGGGCTGGTTCGCGGCCTGGGTGCTGCTCCTCTTCTGCGTGGTGCCCTTGCGCCTCTTCGAGCTCTGGTGGCAGGGCGCGTTCGCGCTGCGGGCGGGGGCGCAGCTCAAGCAGCGGCTGCTCCAGGGCACGCTCAAGCTCCACCCCGACGAGGTCCGCGCCGACGGCGCCGGGCATCACTTCGGCAAGACCAGCGAGTCGGAGAACGTGGAGACCCTGGCATTGGGCGGGGGGCTCCTGGCGCTGCTCTCGACGGTGGACCTCGTCGCTGCCGCAGTGGTGCTCTGGCGAGGCGCGGCGGGCGGCCCGCATGTCGTCGCGCTCGCTGCCTGGCTGTCGCTTCTGGTCGCGCTGGGCGTCCGCCACTACCGCCGCCAGCGGCGCTGGGCGGCGAGCCGCATCGAGGTCACCCATGCGCTGCTCGAGCGCATGGAAGGACACCGCACCCGGCTCGCCCAGGAGGCTCCGGGGCGCTGGCACGCGGGCGAAGACGAGCTGCTCAGCGAGTACCACGACGTCTCCGCGCGGATGGACGGGAGCGCCGCCTTCATCGTGGCGCTGGCGCGGCGCGGCTTTTTGCTCCTCGGCCTGCTGGCTCTGGGACCTGCCTTCGTCTTCGGCGCGCCCTCGGCCACCGCGCTGGCGCTGAGCGTGGGAGGCATCCTGCTCGCCACCCGCGCCTTCGAAGACGCTGCGGAAAGCTTCCAGCAGCTCTCGGCCGCGGCCACCTCGTTCGAGCAGATCCGCCCCCTGCTGCACGCCGCAGGTCGCAGCGAGCCGCAGGGCGTCGAGGCCTCGTTGCCGGCGAAAGACGGCGCGGAGCACGGCAAGCCGCTGCTGGAGATGCGCGGGCTCGGCTTTCGCTACTCGCCCGGGCGCAGGCCGGTGCTCGACCGCTGCGACCTGCAGATCCGGCGCGGCGACCGGCTCCTGCTCGAAGGAGCTTCCGGGTCGGGCAAGTCCACCCTGGCTGCGGTGCTCGCCGGACTGCGCGCTCCCAGCGCAGGCCTCCTGCTCCTGGACGGAATGGACCGCGCCACGCTGGGCGCGCTGCGCTGGCAGCAGCGCATCACCTTCGCTCCGCAGTTCCACGACAACCACGTCTTCGCCGGCCCCTTCTCGCTGAACCTCATGCTCGGCCGCGAGTGGCCGCCCATCGTCGCCGATCTGGCGCAGGGCGAGGAGGTCTGCCGCGAGCTCGGCCTCGGCCCGCTGCTCGATCGCATGCCGGGCGGCATGGGCCAGATGGTGGGAGAGACGGGATGGCAGCTCTCGCACGGCGAGCGCAGCCGCCTCTACATCGCGCGCACGCTGATGCAGGAGGCGGATCTGGTGGTGCTCGACGAGAGCTTCGCGGCGCTCGATCCGGAGACGCTCTCGCTGGCGCTCCGCTGCGTGCTGCGCCGGGCCGACTCGCTCCTGGTCATCGCCCACCCGTGAGGGCCGGGCGATCGACGGTTTCGCGCGTCCAGTCGCCGGCCAGCACTTCGTGGAGCCGGACGCGGGCAGCGAGGAGCTGCCCCTGCGCCAAAAGCCGCGTCCGCTCCAGCTCGCTCACGATCCGGAGGCTGGTCACCACCGGCGTGTAGTCGCCGAGCCCGTGCTGGTAGCGCGCCTTCGCCTCCTCCAGCGCCGCCCTGGCCGTCTCCAGCTCCGCCTGCAGCTCGCCCAGGAGCGCCGCGGTCTTCTCCTCGGCGACGACCGCGTCGTCCACCTCGCGCCGCGCCTGCAGCAGCACCTGCGCGCGCCGGACGCGAAGCCGTCGCGCCTCCACCGCGAGGCGCGACAGCTCGATGCCGCGCTGCCCGCCGTCGAAGAGCGGCCAGCTCATCTGCGCGCCGAATCCCCAGATCGGCGAGTTGAGGAGATCGGCGGGCTGGTAGCTGCGCAGGCCGCCCCGGGCGAAGAGCTGCACCGAGGGGACCCAGGTGGCAAGCTGCGCGCGGCTGCGCTCCTCCACTTCGGCCACCCGCGCCTGCGCCTCCCGGACGTCCGGTCTGCGCGCGATCAGCGCCGCCGTGTCCAGCGCGGGCCGCGCCGGCAGGGGCGGGAACGCCGCATCGGGCGGCAGCTCGCGGCGTCCCCGCTCCTCGCCGAGCAAGGCCGCGAGCCGGTTCTCCAGCTGCTGCTGCCGGGCCTCCACCTCGGGAACCAGCGCCCGGGTGGTGGCCACCTGCACGCGCTGCTGCAGCAGATCCAGCCGGCTGGCCAGTTGCCGATCCACGCGCGCCTGCACGAGGTCGAGGAGCATCGCGCCCTCGGCGAGCTGCCGCGCGAGGAGGGCGCGCTCCGAGCGCTGCTCCAGCAGGGCGAACCAGACGCTGGCCACCTCCGCTGCGGTCGCCAGCGCGAGCGACTCGCCGGAGTTGCGGATCGCCTCTTCCCTCTGGTCGGCGGCCCGGCGCAGCGCGGCGCGCCGCCCGGCGAGATCGAGATCATAGCTGGCCACTGCAAGGACGTCCGCCTCGGAGAAGGTGCCGCTGACGTTCTGGTCCTCGCTGGCGAAGACCTCGCGGTAGCGGGAGAAGCTGCCCCGCACGTCGAGGTGCGCGGGCCAGAGCAAGGAGCGCGGCACCGCCGGATCCAGGCGCGCCGCGCGCAGCTCCAGCCGGCGCTCCTCGAGGTCCAGGTTCCTGGCGAGCGCGCGATCCACCAGCGCGGTCAGCGCAGGCGAGGCGAAGCTCGTCCACCAGCCGCCGGCCGCAGGCGCCGCTTCGGCCGGAGTTCGAGCCGTGGGGGCCGGATTGTCAGCCATTACCGGGGCCGCCGACGTCGCGCTGGATGCGGCGAGAAGCGCAGCCGCGGCAACCGACCCATGAAACCCCGCACGATCTCTCCCGATCAAGCGCGCCTCCGCGTCGTCAGCAGACCGCGGCGGACTCTAGCATGCCGCGATCGGTCATGAATCATTGCTGCACGCATTCGCGGTTACGGCAGTAATGCGTTGAGTATCGAACTCGAATCGATTGCGCTGCGAATGACGCTACGCACCGCGCAGAAAAGCAATGATTGCTGCGGCCTTATCGCGGTGGAGAAGAATGTTCTTGGATCGGATTCGCGCGCCGGTATAGGAAAGCCGGCGCCGCATCGATCGCTGTTTGGCGGGGGTTGCGATGCAACACGACCGGGCACCGGTGGATCCACACGAGACCCTGTTCGTGAGCAGCCGCAAGCGGTTCGTCCCCATCTACAATCCCGGCCCGGATCGGCCCACCGAGCTGGTCCTCTACTGCGGGCTTCAAGAGATCACCTTCGACGAGCCCGACCTCTTTCCCTGGGCCGAGAAGCTGATCGAGAAGGACAGCTTCATGGCGGGGTCCGCCACCGGCTGGTGCGATCCTCCGCTCGATTGGCCGCGCGTGCGCGACCTGCTCGGGTCGTTGATGGACGAAGGCATCCTCGGCCGCGCGCCGCCGCCGAAGACCATCGCGCAGCTTCCCCTGAGCGCGATGCACCTCGAATACCTCCGGGCGGAAGAGACCAGGCCGGTGACCCCGGTGCCGCGCTGGTGGAGCCCGGATCCCGGCGCCGTGTTGCGCGAGATGACGGGCCGCGACCTGGAGCCGGGCTACGTCGAGGCGGTGGTGCCGGTGCACAGGCTGGCGCACGTGGCCCTCGATCGCGAGGGGCGGCAGGTCGGCGAGGTCAACACCTTCCCCGGGTTCCTCCGCCTCAAGCTCCCCACCGAGTGGAAGACGTGCAACTACGCCGGCACCCGCTACCACGACGAGACGCCGATGAACATGACGGCGCTGCGGAGCATGATCGCGCACTGGAAGCCGGTGCTGCGGGCGACGCTCCTCTTCCGCGAGGAGTTCCTCCGGCGCTATCCGCAGCTTCCCGACGGCCGCTGGAAGCTCGGCGAGGTGCACATGCTGGCCTCCGGAATCCTGGCGCTGCCCGCGCTGCAGCTCATGCGCTGGCGCGACCCGGTGCGGAACGGCGACCTGGATCCGGTGCTCTCCTCCCTGTTCCGCGTCACCGACGGCGTGCGGATGGTGGCCAACCACATGCTCGATCTGCACCGCATCCAGATGGTGCACGATCATCCGGTCACGCCGCGCGACCTGACCGACACCGCCGAGCGGGAGAACCAGTACCAGTCCACCAAGGGCGTCTGCGCCGGGCCGCAGGCGATGATCGACGAGTTCGTCGCCACGCTGATGAACGGCAAGCCGGTCCAGGGCCACGATGGCCAACCGGGTCCCTGGACAGCGGACATTCCCCAGGCGCTGGACTACGCGCTGCTCGGTCTTCAAGTGTACGCCACCGTCTTCACCGTCTGGGTGCGGATGGGTCTCGCCTGGACGCGCATTCGCGACGCGCTCGCGCGCGCGCCGCAGCCGGGTCGCGGGAGGCTGGAAGAGCTGCGCGGCGCCATCGAGCGCGGCTGGCCGCTTCTCGTCGCCGTCGGCATGGACCGGCCCGAACAGCGCGAGTGGTCGGAAGCGTTCTACCGGCGCATGTTCCACCACGCGGCGCGGGGAATCCGCGCCGACCGGGAACGAGGCGACGATCTTCGCGTCGCGCTGACGCCGCCCCCCGGCCTGCTCGGCGAGCGCGCGGACGGCGCGCTGCGCGACCTCTTCGCCTCCGCCGAGGTTCCCGCCGCCGCGGTGGAGAACGGTCCGCGCCTCCAGGAGATCGCCGGCCACCTGCTCGACTACCTTCGCTTCGAGCGCAACGCGCTCCGCACCGTCACCGCCCTGCAGCGCCAGATCGACCTGCTCCTCGGCCGGCCGCACCCGTCCTCCCCGCTCACCGGCATGCAGCTCGCCATCCACCACCTCCTTCGCAAGGGTACGGTGGGCGGACTCCCGTCGCTGCTCGACGCGGTGCAGGAGGCGCTCGACATCGCGGTGGAGAACCAGGAGGACGCGACCACGGTGCTGCACGCCGGCCATTCGCTCGTGCTGGCGTAGCGAGCTCCGGCTTGCGCCGGCAGTCTGCAAGTTCCAGCGGCCCCTGCACGGGCCAGAGAGGAGGTGAGCTTCATGAAGATCAAGACCAAGGTGCGCTCCGGTCTCGTCTCTCCCTGCCTTCGCTGAGCCTTCGCATCCCGGCAGTTCCGGCCGCGACGGCGGCTGAAGCGGCCGCTTTGCCACCGGGCCGCGGGGATGCGGATGCGCACCACTCCCTGCGGTCTTTTCCGATTCGTTCGACATTGAACCCCGACCGGAGTCGCGATTGAAGCGTCCGCTTTCCTACTTGCAGGCCCATTGCCCGGCCGCAGTGGCCCGATTGAAAGCCATAGCAACAATCTGCTTGCCGGCGCGGATTGCCTTCTGTATTGAAGCTGGGGTCCCTGAAATCCGATCCTGCGCGCGCCGAATCGCCTTCGAGGGGGATTGAATGCAACCAGATCGGCAGCCGGTGGATCCCCACGAGACCTTGTACGTGAGCACGCGCAAGCGCTTCGTGCCCGTCTACAACGCCCTTCCCGACGGCGGCAAGGAGCTCGTCCTCTACTGCGGCCTGCACGAGATCAGCTTCGACGAGCCCGACCTGTTCCCCTGGGCGGAGAAGCTGGTGCAGCAGGACAGCTTCATGGCGGGCTCCGCCACCACCTGGTCGCCCGACCCGCTGGAGTGGCCGCGGGTGAAAGGCCTCCTCGAGGCTCTTCTCGAGGCAGGGATCCTCGACCGGAACCGGCCGCAGCTCGCCACCGCGCAGTTGCCTCTCAGCCAGCTGCACCTCGACTTCCTCGAGGCGGAGGAAGCGAGGCCGGTGGTCCCCGCGCCGCGATCGTGGAACCCGGATCCGGGCGCGGTGCTGCGCGAGATCGTCGGGCGCGACATGGAGGCGGGTTACCTCGAGGCGGCGCTGCCCGTGCACCGGCTCGCGCACATCGCCATCGACCGCGAGGGGCGCCAGGTCGGGGAGATGAACACCTACCCGGACATGCTCCGCCTCAAGCTTCCCACCGAGTGGAAGACCTGCGGTTACGCCGGCAGCCGCTACCACGACGACATGCCGATGAACATGACCGCGCTGCGCAGCATGCTCGCGCACTGGAAGCCGGTCCTGCGCGCCACGCTGCTCTTCCGCGAGGAGTTCCTCCGCCGCTACCCGCAGCTCCCCGACGGACGCTGGAAGCTCGGCGAGGTGCACTTCGTCTCTTCCGGCATCCTCGCGCTGGTCGGTCTGCAAGTGATGCGCTGGCGCAACCCGGTGCGGAACGGCGATCTCGACCCGGTGCTCTCCTCGCTGTTCCGGGTCATCGACGGCGTGCGCATGGTCACCGCGCACATGCTCGATCTCTACGAGCGGCCCATGTTCCACGACACGCCGATCGGGCCGAAGGACGTGACCGAGGCGGCCGAGCGCGAGGATCAGTACCGCTCGGGCCGCGGAGTCTGCGCCGGGCCGCAATCGATGATCGACGAGCTGCTCGAGACGCTGATGAACGGCAAGCCGGTGGAGGGCAGCGCCGGACCGCTGGGGCCGTGGGCGGCGGACATCCCCCAGGCGCTGGACTACGGGCTGCGCGGCATCCAGGTGTACGCGCCGGTGATGACCGTCTGGGTGCGGATGGGGCTCGCCTATGCGCGCATCCGCGAGGCGCTGCTGCGCGCCCCCGGGCCGATCCAGGGGCGACTCGGCAGGTTCCGCGAGGCGGTCGAGCGCGACATCGAGCGGCTCCTGCCCGGACGCAACCACACGGCGGAGCAGCGCGACTTCTCCGAGCCGTTCTACCGGCGCATGTTCCATCACGCGCAGCTCGGCATCCGCGGGCTTGCCCCGCATGACCGCAAGGATCTCGCGGTGGAGCTGGCGCCTCCGCCGGGGCTCCTCGGCGAGCGGGCCCGCGGCGCGCTGCGCGACCTGTTCGCCTCGGCCGAAGAGCCGGCAGCGGCGGCGGCGAACGGAGAGCTCCTCCAGGAGATCGCCGATCACGTGCTGGATTACCTGCGATTCGAGCGCAACGCGCTGCGCACCGTGACTGCGGTGCAGCGGGAGATCAACCTGCTGCTCGGGCGGCCGCAGCCCTCTGCGCCGCTCACCGGCAGCCAGCTGGCCATCTTCCACCTGCTCCGCCGGCTCACGCCGAACAGGGGCCAGTACTACCTGATCGACACCGTCCAGGAGACGCTCGGCGTCGCCGTCGAGAACCAGCAGGACGCGACCACGGTGGTCCACGCGGGCCGCTCGCTCGTCCTGCACTGAGGAAACCTTTTTCGGCTGTGTGCAGTCCGGTGGCTCCACGACGAGCCGGGGAGGAGGTGAAGTCGATGAAGATCAAGACCAAGGTGCGCGGTGGCCTTCTGTCGAGCGGTGGCGGGACGCGTTGCGGCTGAGACATTCACCCGTACGGCCGGCCCCCAAGGGGCAAGGGAGGAGGTGAAGCCGATGAAGATCAAGACGAGGGTGCGCGGTGGCCTGACGCCTCGCTGTGGCCCGGCGATCTAGCCTGGCTGTGACGGCTGAAACCCATGGGGCCGCGGGCGCGCGGAGCGCTCCGACTTCCCGCGGCCCCAGGTCAAGGCGGAGTGCCGTCCTTGATCCATTGCGCGAACAGGGCGACGTTCGCGTCGGGCCACGGCCCGCCGGCAAAGTCCGGCGGCATCCGGGTGCCGCCGCTCCCGTCGAGACGGGCAAGGATGGCCGCAGCGTTGGCCTTCACGTCCTCGTAGCTCGACAGGTCGCAGAAGAAGCTCATGTGCTCGACGTCGCGATCGGTGAACAGCGGGCGGATCTGTTTGGCGAAGCTCACGACCATGCTCATTTCCTCCCATTCGGTGACCGTCACTCAATGGGGCAATCCGGGGACCAGATGCAACCTGAACGAGCGCCGGTGGACCCGCACGAGACCCTCTTCGTACCGCGCCGCAGGCGCTTCGTGTCGGAGTATGTGGCGGGGGAGGGCGGAGCCCGCGAGCTCCGTCTCTATTTCGGGCTTCAGGAGATCACCTTCGACGAGCCCGACCTCTTCCCCTGGGCGGAGAAGCTGATCGAGCAGGAGAGCTTCCTCGCAGGCGCCGCCACCACCTGGTCCGGCCAGCCGCTGGAGTGGGCGCGGGTGAAGGACCTGCTCGAGGCGCTTGTCGACGCCGGCATCGTCGAGCGCGCCGAACCGGAGAAGACCACCGCTCCCTGCGGCGCGGCGCACCTGCGCTTCCTGGAGAGGGAGAAGACCCGGCGCGCTCCGCCGGAGCCGCGCTCCTGGAACCGCGACCCCGGCGCGGTCTTCCGCGAGATCGCCGGCCGCGATCTCGAGGTCGGCTACGTCGAGGCGGTGATGCCGGTCCACCGGCTCGCCCACATCGCGCTCGATCGCGAAGGGCGGCAGGTGGGCGAGGTGAACGTCTTCCCCGAGGCGCTGCGCCTGAAGATCCCCACCGAATGGAAGACCTGCAACTACGCCGGCAGCCGCTACCGCGACGAGCTGCCCATCAACGTGTCGGCGCTGAAGAGCATGACCGCGCACTGGAAGCCGGTGCTGCGCGCGGTGCTGGCGGTGCGCGAGCACTTCCTGCGCATCTACCCGCAGCACCCCGACGGCCGCTGGAAGCTGGGCGACCTGCATTTCCTCTGCTCCGGCATCCTGGCGGTGCCCACCCTGCAGCTGATGCGCTGGCGCGATCCGGTGCCGAACGGCGAGCTGGATCCGGTGATGTCCTCGCTCTTCCGCGTCACCGACGGGGTGCGGATGGTCTGCGCCTACCTGCTCGACCTGTACGAGCGCCCGATGCGGCACGATCACCCGATCTCCCCGCGGGACGTGACCACCGCCGCCGAGCGCGAGAACCAGTACCTCTCGCTGCGGGGCGTCTGCGCCGGTCCACAGGCGATGATCGACGAGTTCGTCGAGACGCTGATGGAAGGCAGGCCGGTGGACGGCGCCGCCCCGCCGGGTCCCTGGACGGCCGACATTCCCGCGGCGCTCGACTACGCGCTGCGCGGGCTTCAGGTCTACTCCGCCGTCTTCACCACCTGGGGGCGGATGGCGCTCGCCTATGCGCGGATCCGCGACGCGCTCCTCCGCGCGCCGCAACTGGAGGGCGGGCGGCTGGGCAAGCTGCGCGCGGCCGTCGAGCGCGACTGGAAGATCATGCTCCCCGGCCGCCTGCACGTGCCGGAGCAGCGCGCCTGGGCGCAGCAGTGGTACCGCGAGATGTTCGAGCGCGCCCAACTGGGCATCCGCGGGATCGCTCCGGCGGACCGGCAGGATCTGGCGGTGCTTCTGGAGCCGCCGCCCGGGCTGCTCGGCGAGCGCGCGGCGGGGGCGCTGCGGGATCTGTTCGCCTCCACGGACGAGCCCGCCGCCGCGCCGGTGCTGGAGGAAATCGCAGGCCACGTGCTCGACTACCTGCGTTTCGAACGCAACGCGCTCCGCACGGTCACCGCGCTGCAGCGCGAGATCAACCTGCTGCTCGAGCGCCCCCAGCCGTCCTCGCCGCTCACCGGCAACCAGCTCGCCATCCACCACCGGCTGCGCGTGAATACCGGCGGCGCATTGCCCTACCTGCTCGACACGCTGCTCGAGACGCTCGGCGTGGCCGTCGAGAACCACGAGGACGCGACGACGGTGAGCCACGCGGGGCGCTCCTCCGTCCTGAGCTGACGTTGCTGGGCTGGCTCCGCCCCGGAGCCGGAGAGGAGGTGAGTCCATGAAGATCAAGACCAAGGTTCGCGGCGGTTCCGTTCGCCTTTGCGCGTAGCCCCCCGGCGTCACCATCTCTCGCACGGCCTTCAGGCCGTGGAGGGCCCGATTGGCAACGAAAGGAGGTGAACTTCATGAAGATCAAGACCAGGATTCGCGGTGGCATGCGCGCGTGCGTGTAGTCCGTTCCGGCTGGTGAAGCAGTGATGACCCGGGCCGCGGGGAGCAGATTTGCTCCCTGCGGCCCGCGCCTTCGACGAGGAAACTGCAGGCACACATGCCAAACGCCTTCCAACGCACGATGCGGTCGTTCGAGGCGGATTCGTTCCGCGTCCACGGCGTGGTGCTGGTGGCCGCCATGGCGATCCTCGCGAGCTGGCTGGCCTGGAGCCTGCTCGCGCGCGTCTCCATCCTCCAGGTCACCAGCTCCGGGCGCATCGAGTCGGTGGGCGCCGTCCACGTGGTGGAAAGCGCGGTCGCAGGCCAGGTAATCCGCGCTCCGCGGCACCTGGGCGAGGCGGTGGAGAAAGGCGATCTGCTGGTGGAGCTGGACTCGCGGCCGCTGCAGATCGAGCTGGCGCGCACGCGCGCCCAGGAGCGCACGCAGCAGGCGGAGCTCGCGCTCTTGCGCGAAGAGATCGCGGTCGAGGAGGGCGCCTCGCAGGCGGCCGCCGCTGCCGATCGCGCGGCGCTGCAGGAGGCCGTGGCGCGGCGCGCGGAGCTGCTCCCCAGGGTGGAGCTGACCGAGCAGCGCAGCCTGCTCGCGGGGACCGCGCCGAGCGGCTCGCTCTCGCCCATCGAGGCGCTGGAGCGGAAGAGCGAGGCGGAATCTGCCCGCCGCTCGGCGGCCACGTCGAGCCAGACGGTGGCGCGCCTCACCGCCGACCAGGCCCTCTCGCGCCGGCAGCGGGAGCTGCGGCTTCAGGAACTGCACCGCGACAGCGTCCGGCTGGAAGGAGAGCTCCCCGTCCTTGCCGCCACCATCGCGCGGCTCGAAGACGACATCGCCCGGCACGAGATCCGCGCGCCGGAAAAGGGCCGTCTGGGCGAGCTGACGCCGCTGACGCCCGGCGCGTTCGTCAAGACCGGCGACCGCCTGGCGGTGGTGGTGGCCGACGGCGACCTTCACGTCCGCGCCCGGTTCCCCGCCGACACCGCCGCCGGCGTGCTGCGGCAGGGACAGCCGGCGCGGCTGCGATTTCCCGGGTATCCGTGGCCGCTCTACGGCACCGTCGCCGGCACCGTCACCAGCGTCGGCACCGAGCCCCTGAGCGGAATGATCGCCGTCGAGCTGTCGCTCCAGCCGGAGGCGGGATCCTGGATCCCGCTGCAGCACGGGCTCCCCGCAGAGGTCGAGGTGGAGGTGGGCCGGGTGTCACCCGCGGACCTGGTCCTGCGCGCCATCGGCCACGCCTCGTCGTTGGCGCGCGGCGCCGGACGCCAGGAGCCCGCGCGCTGAGCGCCGGCGCGGATCAGCCGTCGAGGAGCGACAGGCTCTCCGGCACCGAGATCTCCGGGTACCGGATGAGGTCGTTCGCCGCCGCCTCCGCCACCACGTCGACCGTAAAGGCGTCCGGGGTCCAGGCCTGCTCGGCCTGCAGCCGGACCGCGGCGGCCTCGAGCTCCGCTGCGTAGCGACTCGACCGCGGAGGCACCGCGAGGACGGCATCGAGCTGCGGCACGTGTCCGACGCGCCGCTGGAGCTGCGCGGCAGCCGAGCCGAACATGGACTCGGAATGGTTCATGTCGAAGCCCACGAAGTGGATGCGCTCTGCCTCGGAGAGCAGCGCGTTGAACGCGCGCCGCCCGGTGAGCGCCCCTGCGAGCGCATCCGGCACCTCGTCCGGGACGGAGAAGACCGCATCGCGCGGGACCACCGCCTCGATGGCGGCGCGGGGAACGTCCGACCCGTCGGCGCAAGCCAGCACCGCCGCGAGCAGCGCGCAGGGCACCGGGCGCGCCAGGTCATGCGACTCCGTCCGGCGGTTCGGGTGGACAAATCTTTTCCAGCACGGCGCGCCCGCGCCGGACCCTCAGCGCGGGAGGAAGGCTGCCAAGCCCGGAGAAGGTCTTCATCGCCTCGTCGAATTCCGGCACGCTGCGGGGAAACCGCTCCGGATACGCCGCGATGTACCAGAGCTGGAACACCTCCATGCAGCAGGAGGTGGACTGGTGATCTCCGCATTCGAGCACGGAGAAGAACATCAGATACTCGCTCTCCATCGGGTCGAAATGAAGCCTCTCGTCGCCGGCGCCTTGCGAATGCCGGAAGAGGTTCCACGCCCGGTTGAGCGTCTCCTTCATCGCGCGCGCCGCAGGGCTGGAGTCGTCGCGCAGGCGGTCGCGCCAGGCGCCGCCGCTCTCGCCGGTCATCGCGAGCTCGGAGAACAGGTTGGCGGACGAGGCGGCCAGCGCATGGACGGCCACCGCGTCGCCGCCGGCGAAGAAGAGACGGATCGCGGCGTCGAGGATTCTCCCCGCTGCCTGCGATTTGGAAAGGTCGATGGGCGCCGATCGGGTCATGGGATTCGCCCGAAGAGCAGCAACATCCGTGCTCGACCCGCTGGCCTGCGCCGGTCCCCTGCAGAGCCGCCCCATCCCGCGCGGCGGCGCATGTTTTGCGCAGGCGCGGCATTCGCCCGGCAGGGAATGCCGGAAGTCGCCCTTTCAACGCCTGGCGAGGTTGGCGTCGAAGAAGTCGAAGATCCGCTCCCAGTAGCGGAAGAGCAATTGCGGATCGTAGAAGAGGTGCGTCTGGCCCGAGAGCGGCACCAGTTGAAATGGTCTTCCCGCAGCGAAGAGCGCGTCGGCAAGCCGCAGCGACTCGGTGAAGTGGACGTTGTCGTCGGCGGTGCCGTGGAAGACGAGCAGCGGCGCGCCCAGATCCTTCGCCCAGCGCAGGAGCCCGTTCCGTTCGTATGCGCTGCTCCGGCCTGCGGGCGCAGGCACGCCCAGGTAGCGCTCGGTGTACGCGGTGTCGTAGTCGAGCCAGTCCACCACCGGCGCTCCCGCCACCGCGGCGCGGTACACGTCGGGCCGGCGCATGACCGAAAGCGCCGCCATGAACCCGCCGAAGCTGTGGCCCATCACGCCTACGCGCTGCAGATCCATCGCCGGCTCGGCCTCCGCGAGCGCGCGCAGCGCCGACACCTGGTCTTCCAGCGGCACGAAGGCGAAGGCGTCCTTGATGGCGCGCTCCCACTCGCGCCCGCGCCCGGGCGTGCCCCGTCCATCGGCGTAGACGACGAGGTAGCCGTGGTCGGCGATCCATTGATCGATCGTATGCGCGTCCGCTTCCGGGTGCACGACGGTCGCGTGCGGCCCGCCGTACACGCTCGCGATCACCGGGTACTTCCGCCGCGGATCGAAGTCGTGCGGCCGCACCACCGCCGTCCACATCCCCGCCGCCTTCCCCGCGCTCAACTTCACGTCGAAGGGCGGCCTCTCCGCCACGGACGGCAGCTCGCCCGCCACGGTGCCGTCGGCGCGGACCACCCGCGCCTCGACCGCGTCTTGCAGCGGCGTCGTCGTCACCACCGAAGTCTCCGCGTCGCGCGCATAGACCGCGGCGTGCAGGTCCGGTCCGCCGGTGATCTGCGTCAGGCCCTTGCCGTCGAGCCCCACCGCGAAGACCTGGCGGTCCGGCTGCTCTTCCCCGCCGATGAACACCGCGCGTCCGCTTCCCACGTGGACCAGCGTGCGGAAAAGGGGCCGCGCCGGCGTCAGCTCGCGCATCAGCGCGCCGGACCGGCTGCGCAGCTCCAGTTGCCACGCTCCCCGCGTCTCGCTCGACCAGAGAAAGCCGCTTCCGTCGCGGAGCCATTCGCAGGCGCGGTCGGCGTTCAGCCACGCGGCGTCGTGCTCGCTGAGCAGCGCGCGGGTGGCGCCGGTGCGCGCATCCACTTCCAGGAGCGCCAGGCTCTGCTGGTCGCGCGAGAGGACGATCAGCGCCGGCGGGCCGCCCTCTTGCCAGAGGAGGCGCGAGACGTACTCCCAGCGGGGATCGATCGAGATCCAGGTGGTGGCTCCGCCCCGCGCGCTCACCAGGCCGAAGCGCGTCCTCACGTTCGGCTTCCCCGGCCGCGGATAGGGCGTCGCCTCCACCGCCTCTTGCGGCCGGGCCGGATCGCCGAACCAGAGCTGCTCGACGGCGCGCGCGTCGGCCTCCTCGTAGATCAGCCGCGTCGAATCCGCGGACCAGACGTATCCGCTGAACCGGTCCAGCTCCTCCTGCGCGACGAATTCCGCCTCGCCGTGGGTCACGAGGCCGTGGGCCCCGAAGGTGATCTGGCTCGTCGCTCCCGTGGCGAGGTCGGTCACCCACAGCTCGTGGGCGCGCACGAAGGCGAGCTTGGAGCCGTCCGGCGAGAGCTTCGGGTCGAAGAGCGCGTGTCCCGCGGCGTCGGGGCCCGCCACCTCCCGCGCGGCGCCCCCGGCGATGGGGACGACGAACGCGCGCCCGGAGAGCGTCACCAGCACCCGCCTGCCGTCGCGCGACGGCTCGAAGGCGGTGAAGCCGCGCACCGTCACCCGCATGCGCTCGCGCCGCGCCCGCTCCTCCGGGGAGAGCGATTCCTGCGCGCCCTTCAGCACCTGCTCCGGCGTGATCAGCTCGCGCACCGCTCCGCTCTTCACGTCGAAGGCGTAGAGGCGCATCTCCGGGCTTCGCGCCGGCGAGCGGAGGAAGAGCGCGGTCGTCCCGTCGTCGGTCAGCTTCACCGAGTTGGGGCGGCCGAGCCGGAAATACCGCGTGCGGGCGACGTCCTCGAGGAACTTGAAGTCCGCGCCGGTGAGGGCGGCGAGCAGGCAGAGCAGGGCGGGGATCATGGGGACACTGTAGCCCAGGCGCGCGCACCGTCCGGCACCTTCCCCACCCCGGTACCTTGCCTCCGCACCGTGTCGCGGTGGGAACCTCTCCGCTTTGCGACAAACCGCCACCCAGTGGAGGCCGCCATATGCCTTCGACGCACTTCTCCGACGACCTCAAGTACGCAGTTCGTGAAACCATCGCCGGCGCCCGCAGGGGCGCGGCGGCGGTGCAGGCCGGGCTCTCACCGCTCGCAGCACGGCTCCGCGGCATGGGACGCGGGTCCAGGCTCCGGCTCGGCCTCGCCGCCTTCGCGGTGCTCGTCTTCGCGGCGGGCGTCGCGATGCGCGGCCGCGCACAGGAGCCCAAGCATGCCGTGATGAAGGCCACCGGCCTGCACCTCACCCGGCACCGCCCGAAGGAGACCGAGATGACCGCGACGGCGCAGCGCAGCTTCGCGGTGGGCAAGGCCCAGCAGTCGCAGGGTTCGTATCGCGAAGCCGCCGAGAGCTACGCCACCGCGGCGCGGCAAGGCGATGCGCGCGGAATGCAGAGGCTCGTGGCCATGACCAGCGCGCCCAAGTGCCAGGCCCGCGCCGAGGCCGCCGACGTGCTCGCCACGTTCCGGGGAAACAAGCGGGCGGTCGCTGCGCTGAAGAAGCTGGAGCAGACGCAGTTCGACGACGAGCCGCGCAACCCCGGCATCTTCGCCTGCGACAGCCACCGCGCCGCGCGCAAGGCGCTCGACCGCCTCGGCAACGGATAGCGGACCCGAGCTGGAACAGCCGCGCTCCCGGCCGCGAGAGTGCCGGGAGCGCGCCTTGCCGTCGGCTAGCGCTCCCGGCCGTGCACCGTCAGGAGCGTCGCCTGGCTGTCCTCGGCGCGATTGGCATTCTCCAGCGATACCACCATGACGCCGAGCGGGGGCGTCAGCGCGAACTCGGCGGGATCGATGCTCAGCGGAATCGTGGTCTGCGCGCCCGCGGCGAGCGTGGCGAACGCGCCCGTGCTGATCGCGCTGTTGAAGGCATTGAATGCCGCGGGGCCCGCCAGCGCGTCGCTCTTGCCGGTGGTGAAATCGAGCCCCTGGGCCGAGTAGGTGAACCGCGGGTTCGCCGGGGTGATCCCCGCATCCGCCGCGACCACCGGAATGAGAATGGTGGACCCGTCGGTCGGCGCGGTGGCGAAGAACTCGAGGATGCCGCCACCGTTGTTGAGATCGAAGACCGCGCTGACCACCTGCCCGGTGAACGAGCCGGTGGTGAAGAGGCCCAGGTCGGCGGTCTCGATGTCGAAGTCAGGCTTTCCGTCGCCGTTCACGTCGACGAGGATGTCGAAGACGGTGGTGGAGGCGCTCGACCAGCGGTCGAAGGTATTCACCGCGAAGACGAGGATCTGGCCGAGGTCGGGGTCGGCGATCGACTGCACGCCCACCGCGCGGAGGCCGGCGTCACCTGCCGCCGCGTTCGAGCCGCGCAGGCCCCAGGCATAGAAGTCCGCCGTCCCGGCCACGACCCTGGATTCGTTGCGCAGCCGGGCGACCGCCGACGGGTGGCGCGGGCCGAAGTCGTCGCTGATCTGCGTGTTCACGGCGGATCGGGCGCGCGGCACCAGCAAGTAGGGAATGGTCAGCGCGGCTCCGCCGTTGCCATTCGCCGTGGTGGGGCTCAGCGTGACGATGCCGGCGACTTCGCGGAAGGCGGCGGAATCGCCCACCGTGGCTGCCGGCACGCTCAACGCCAGCCGCAGCTTCTCCGTCTTGCCCGCGCGCACCGTCAGCGTGCTCGCGCTCGCGGTCGCCGTGTGCGGCGCGCCGCCCACCGGCACCACTCCCACCGCGAAGGTCGCGTTCGACGCGCCCAGGTTGCGCACGCTGATCTCGCGCGTCGCCCTGAAGTCGCGGGTGAACTCCTCCACCCCGAAGCTCAGGTTGGACTCGTCGTTGCCGGCGGTCGCGATGACCTGGGTGCGCGTGGCGGGGAAGGGCTGCACCAGGCCCGATCCGCCCAGCCGCACGCGATAGCCCGCGAGCTGCGCCGGGTCGGCGGTGTTGACGACGGCCTTGCGCACGTCATCCGAATCCCAGAACGGGTGCGCCTGCAGCGCCAGCGCCGCCACTCCCGCGGCGTGGGGCGTGGCCATCGAGGTGCCGGAGAGGAAGACGCCGCCGTTGCCGGTGCCGATGCTGGTGGAGAACACGCTGACGCCGGGTCCGCTGACGTCGGGCTTGAGGTGCCCGTCGGGAATGCGCGGTCCGCTGGAGCTGAAGGTCGCGAAGCGGCGGAATCCGGGGTTGGCGATCACGGTGTTCACCAGGCTCACCGTGCCGCCATCCGCCGCGACCAGCGCGGCGCCCGTGCTCGACTGCGTCCCGAAGAAGGGAATGGTCACGTTGAACGGCTCGCCGTCGTCGGGGTTCGAGGTGATGGGCCCCTCGAAGGGCGGCAGGACGTTGGCGGTATTGACCATCAGCACCGCCGCGGCGCCGGCCTTCTGTCCGAAGATGGCGCGGGCGACGCGCGCGCACACTCCGCGCTTCACCACCACCAGCTTGCCCGCCACTCCCGCCGCCACGTACTCGGCGGGGTTGCACCCGAGCGAGATGTGCGCGGCATCGTGCGGCGTGCCGGAGAAGAGCACGGCGACCGGAAGCGTGGTGCCGTCGGCGAAGGGAGCGCCGTTGGAGTCCTGGGCGAGGAGCTTCACGCCGGTGGAGAGGGTGGCGTTGGCGCCGGGGAACGACGCGTGCGAGTCCATCGCCGCCACGCTGATGGCCTTGTCGCCCACGCCGGGAGAGCTGACGATGAAGGGAATGCCGGTGCCGGCGTTGCCGGCGGCCGCCACGACGATCACGCCCGCGTTCTGCGCGTTGGTCGAAGCCTCCGCGTCGGCGGAGTCGTCCGGGCCGAAGTCGGAACCGAGCGACATGCTGATCACCTGCATGTCGTTGGCCACCGCCCAATCGATGGCATCGACCACCACGTTGGTGGATCCGACACAGCCGAAGACGCGGACCATGTACAGGTCGGCCAGCGGAGCGACGCCGGGACCGATGATGAAACGCCGACCCGCCGTGCTCGCGTCGAAGGGGCCGTGGAAGGTGGTGCCGTCCGGGGCCACGCCGAACCCTGCCGCGGTGCCCGAGGTGTGGCTGCCGTGGCCGTTGCAGTCGAGCGGGTTGGGGTCGGGCTGAGGAACGCTGTTCGGATTGTTGGCGTTGTAGTCGTCGCCGACCAGATCCGTTCCACCCTTCACCTTGGGGGCCGCGGGGCCGAAGAACGCCGGGTTTGCCGGCTCGGTGCTATGGGCGAAGGCGTCGTTGAAAGCGGCCACCGTGCCCGGGCCTCCGAAGTTGGCGTGGGTGTAATCGATACCCGTATCGATGATGGCGATGCGGATGCCTTCGCCGCGGAAGCCCGGATCGGCTCCCCACACCGCGTCGGCCCCGATGAAGGGAACGCTCTGCGCATTGTCGAGGTGGTAGCGCAACACCGGCTTCACGCCGACCACGCCGGGGATGGTGGCAAGAGCGGCGAGCTTTTCGGCCGGCACCTGCACCTTGATGCCGTTGATCGCGTGCTGCAATCCTGCGAGCACGCGCCCTCCGCGCGCTTCGATGAGCGGAATCATCGCCTGCTGCCTGCCGCGCAGCTCGTGGGCAAGGCTCTCGCGGTCTTCTCTCGACATCTTCCTGTCGGGAAGGCGGCTCCTCACCACGGCGACGGGGTCGTCGGCGAGCTTGAGGACGACGGTCAGTTGCTCTGACAGCGGCTGGGCGCCCGCGGGCAGCGCTCCGGCGCCCGCCGGGCGGGCCAGCGGTTTGGAGGTTTGAGCGAGGACGGCCGGCGAAGCGACCAATGCGGCAAACGCCGCGGCGAAGCGACCAGGCAACATGTCGATCCCCCACTGATGATGGCAGACAGGCGGTAGACAGCTCGATCGCCCGGCCACTAGCAAGCCGCCTGTACGCTTGTCAACAGGCGGCCGCGGCTGTGCCATTCATTGGACGGAAATGGGGGGAGAGGCGGGCTACTCCTTGGTGCTGATGTGGGGGGTGTGCTTCAGCTCCTCGATCGCCTCGCGCGCGTGCGCGGCCTCGCCGCTGTCCGGCGCGATCTTGATGATGCGATTGAACGCTTCCATCGCCTTGTCGTAGTCCTTCAGATCCTTCCCGTAGACGACGCCGAGGTCGAGCAGGCTCTGTAAGTGTTTCGGATTGATGGTGCTCGCCTTCTCGAAATTCTGTACCGCCTTCTGCGGCTGGCCGATCTCGCGGTACATGACGCCCTGATCGGTGAGGACGTCGGGGTTGTTCGGCTGCAGTTGCAGGGCCTTGTCGTAGGCCTCGATCGCCTTCTCGCGCTGTTGCGAATCGAAGTACTCGTTCCCCAGCGCGATCCACGATTTCACGTCCGTCGGATCGCGGGCGACGAGCGTCTTGAGGATCCCGATCCGCTTCTCCGCGGCAGGCGAAACGGTCGGCGGCGCCACAGGTTGTGCCTGCGGCGCCGCCGCCTTGGGTGCGGCCTGGGCAGTCACCGGCGCGGGCGCGGATGCGGCAACGGGCTTGACCGGCATCTCCTCCTTGGAGTGCTTGCAGCCTGCTGCTGCGAGAACCGCCGCCACTACGAACAAGACCGGCAGGTGACTGTCCATTCGAATCGCTCCGTCTACTGCAGCTGGTAGGTCAGCGTGTGGGTCGAGCCGCAATAGGTGTAGTCGCTGACCACCATCAAGGTACCGTTGGTCAGGGTGCCGGTAAAGGTACCGACGCCGGGAGACTTGAAGGTGTACGTAGTGCCGCTCACCGAGACCCTGCCCTTGTCCTGGTAGCTGTTCGGGGTGGTCACGCCGCTCTTGGTGACGGTCCCGTCGAACACGGCGGTGTAGGTCGTGTCACCTACTGCCAGCGTGCCGCTGTCCACCTCGGTGGTCGAGGTGGCGGTCGTGCAGGTGAGGAAGGGCGCGGCCGTCTGGGCATCGATGCCGGTGAGGACGAAATTCGTGGTGGTGCCGCTCACCACGGCTGCGTTCTCCTGATCCGTCGGCGACTGGCCACCGCACGCTGCTGCGAAGAGCACGAGAGCTGCGAGCGGGGCGCCGAAGCGGGAGAGAGCAAGAAAAGACACGTTCTGGGACTTGTAGGACATTTCTGAACTCCGGGTCGAGTTGGGGGGCTTGACTGCTTTGTACAGCAACGAACGCACTGCGACTGCAACGACAGGGGGCGAATCATTCAGGGCGGACCGGCGTGTGTCCAGCTCATTTCGCGGCAATCCATCCTCCAACCGGCACGAACCGGCGCCGGTCGCGATCCACGGCGACGACGTACGCGCCGGACGACCCGACGCGGCGGTTGGGACCAAAGGTGAGCGGAGGGAAGAGACCGCTGTCGAACTCGTAGAACGCCTCGAGCTCGCCGAGCAGCTTCTCGCGGCTCAGGTCCCGTCCGGCGCGCCGCAGGCCCTCGACCAGCACCCGCGCGGCGCCGTACGCCGAGATCTGCAGGGGAAGGTGCTCGCGCGACAACCTCTTCCTCTTCGCCAGCTCGCGGAAGTCGTCCAGGCCTTCCGGCGACCCCGACGGCAACATGGGGTAACCGACGAAGATCTCGCTCGCCGACCTTCCCGAAGCGTCGAACACCTCCTGGCCCGTCAGCGCTCCGGCGAGGAGGAAGGTGGGCGCGGGAGCGAAACCGGCGGTCGCCTCCACCAGGCTCTCGAGCTCGCTCCCCGAGCCGAGGAAACAGACCACCTGCGAGCGTCCGGCCTTCAGATCGGAGGCCACTTTCGCTGCGGCAAAGGTGCCGGGCGCATAGCCCAGCTTGATCGCCGACGAGCAGCCTGCCTGCCTGCACTGGGCCTCCATCGCGTCCGCGACCCCGCTGAGCCGGCCGATCTGCGGATAGACGATCGCGACCCGCGGGTTCGCCGCGCCGGGCTTCGCAGCGGCGAAATCGATCAGCGCCCGCCCTTGATCCTGAAGCCCGGAGAGCAGGTAGAAGACGTGCCGGTGCGCGGCGGCGTCCTCCCCCGGGAACGCGGCCAGCGGGACCAGCGTCGGAATCCCGCTCGCTTCCGCCTGCTCGACGATCTCCGGGTCGGCCGCGAGCGCGCGCGTGTCGAGGAGCGCGAACACACCCTCGCCTGCGAGGAAGCGCTGCAGGCGGGGCGCGAGCGGGCTTCCGTCGTCGCGCAGGAAGCGCAATTCGAGATGGCGCCCGTTGATTCCCGAGCGCGCGTTCAACTCCTGGAAATAGGCGCCGAGCACCGCCTCCATCTCCCGGCCTGCCCTCGCGAGCGGTCCCCCTGCGGGCACCACCGCGCCGATGCGGATGGTCCGGTCGGTCATGCCGCGATCCCTCTCGGTGCCCACGCGCTTCAGATACGCGACCAGGTCGCCGAGTTCCCGCGCGGTCATCGAATACCTGGGCATGGCGACGCCGAGCCGGTTGCCCGCGGGATCGATCCCCATGGTGATCGCGCGCCCCACCGAGTGCTCGGTGTAGGCGGGGTGCTCGCGCCCGTCGGCATGGCGGTGCCCGTATGGCTTGGTCAGCGACTGCCAGGTGATGTCCGGCGGCTCGATTCCTCCCTCCGCCTGCCCGCGGCCATCCTGGCCGTGGCAGCCGGCGCAGGTCAGCGCCGCGCCGGGAAGTCCCGCCGCGTCCGCTCCGAGCGACGCGGTGATCTCCCGGCCCGACGGGCTCGCGCCATGCAGGTAGATCTCCTTGCCCCGCTGTTCCGCGGTACCCGACGCGAGCAGGGCGCCGGCAAGAAGCGCCGGCAGGATCGAGAGGGGCATCTCCCTACTTCCCGTCCGCCACGGCGGTCACCAGCTTCACCAGATCGTCGGTCCTGGCGAGCGCGAACAGCTTCTTCCAGTACTGCCTGGGGAGATTGCCGGCGATGAGGATGGTGCTGTGGTCGGACTTCTCCGCCGACGCCTGCCCGATGCGGCCCAGCGCCTGGTCGACGTTCTCCTTCTTCCCGGTGATGAACGACCATCCCGGCTTGACGTGGTACCTGCTCGCGTACTGCTTGAGCTTCGCCGGCGTGTCGTGGGCCGGATCCACGGAGATGGAGATGAAGAACACCTCCTTGCCGAAGCGGTCGCCGAGCGCGTCCTGGATCTGCTCCAGCTTGTGCATCACCGGCGGGCACACGCTCTGGCAGGTGCCGTAGAAGGAGTTGATGACCACCACCTTGCCCTCGAGCAGATCGCTGTAGAAGCGCACCGTCTGCCCGTCCTGGTTCACCAGCGCCACGTCGGTGAAGTAGTTCCGCGCCGGGTCCGCTGCTGCGGCGGAAGCGGCCCCGGCGCAGAGCAGCACCAGCGCCGCGCAGAGGCGGGCCGTCATCGGGAAGCCTCCTTCCGGGCGGCGACCGACTCGATGGTCTTCATCACCTGCGTCGCTCCGCCCAGGCCGTAGGCGCGCGTCCAGGTCCCGGTGGCGTC
Organism: Myxococcales bacterium; assembly: GCA_036518615.1. GTDB lineage: Bacteria > Myxococcota > Myxococcia > Myxococcales > 40CM-4-68-19 > 40CM-4-68-19. The sequence continues at coordinate 8,390 of DATDMU010000194.1, read as the reverse complement.
GTTGCCGATCAGGATCATCGGCGTGTGGTCCGCCCTGCCGGCAGTTTCCGAACCGAGGGCGGCGAGCAGCTGGTCGACGTCGGGCTTGGGTCCCGTCACCAGCGTCCAGCCCGGCTTGCGGTGGAACTTGTCGCTCCAGGCCTTGAGGCGCTGCGGCGTGTCCACCGCCGGGTCCACGCTGACGGAGATCAGTTGCAGATCGCTGCCCATGCGCGCGCCCAGCACCTTCTGGATGCGGGCAAAGGTGGCGCCGAGCGGCGGGCAGATGCTGGTGCAGGTGGTGAAGACGAAATTGATCGCCACCACCTTGCCCTTCACCAGGTCGCGATAGAAGTGCACCGTCCTGCCGTCCTGGTCGAGCAGCTGCAGATCGGGGATGGTGGGCTTCACCCGGCTCACCGGCGCGTCGGCCGCCTGCTCGAGGTGCTCGCGCGGCTTCTCCGCCGCCGTCGCCGCCGTGCTCAAGAGGACGAGGAGAATCAGTCGCCGCATCATCGTGCTCCTCCGCTCGCGGAAGCGGTCGTGGACGCAGCGGGCCGGTCGTCTGCGTAGAGGACCATGCCCGGCAGCCTGGGGAAGGGGACGCGCAGGGAGGGAACCTCGTAGAACACGTAGTAGACGCCGGACTGCGGCAGCCGCATGTCGATCTCGTAGACGCCGCCGCCGACGGAGCGGGCGAGCTCGCGCCTCTGCCAGACGCCGGGCGAAAGCGCCAGCACGCGCACGTCCTCGAGGTTCGCGCGCGGCAGCCCGGTGGCGGGATCGGTCAGCTTGAAGCGCAGCGGGAAAGGCTTGCCCACCGGCACCCTGCGGTCCGAAAGCATCGGCGTGAGCGCCAGCGGCTCGGTGTGCCGGGGAATCGCGGGATTGGCCTTGATGGTGAGCGGGAAGCAGTGGGTCAGGCGCGGCGTGCTGACGAGCAGCGCGGCGTCGTACTCTCCGGCGGCGGTGAGCCTGACCGGAGCCGAATAGACGCCGGGCGCGGTCTCGCGAAGGCTGCGGTCCACCACCATCACGGCCCTGGGCTCATGTCCGTAGTTCTGGAAGCTGCCCATCGGCGCGGCCATCCCCTCCTGGTAGAAGTAGATGGTCCGGTCCCTGGGGTTGGCCAGCAGCACCGACGCGCCTTCGGGCGAGGGAACGATCGCGTCCGCTTCCATGCGCCCGTCGTTGCGCCCCGGCGCCGCCTGCCCGCCGGGAAAGTCGGCCACCGACAGCGACCCGGGCCGGGCGAGCTGCCCGAGATCGATCAGGCTCACCGTCTCGGCGCCGGTCTGGCGCACGAACGCGTAGCTGGAGGTGAATGCCACCTGGTCGGGACCCTTTCCCGCCGCGGCAGTGTGGACGATGCGGTTGGCGGCGCTGTCGAACACCTGGGCCACGCCCGCGCCCGGAGCGATCGCGAAGCCCCAGCGGCCGCCGGGCGCGAAGCGCACCGTGCTCAGCGGACCGCGGCCCTTCATGCGGGAGACCAGCTCGAGCCGGCCCTCGTCGACCACCGCGATGGTGCCGTCCTCGCCGTCGGCGACGTAGACCGACTTGCTCAGCGACGAGAACGCCAGCGCGATCGGACTCGGACCGGTGCGCAGCGTCTTCTCCTTCGCCAGGTCCGCGACGCGGATCGCCACGAGGGTGCCGGACCGCTGGTTGGTGACGAAGGCATGGCGATCGTCCGCGGAGAGCGCGATGTCGTGCCTCCCCGCGCCGGTCTCGATCCGCGCCACCACGTTCAGGTTGCGCGCGTCCACCACCGTGACGCCGCCGTCCCGCGCGACCCACAGGTACTTCTCGTCCGACTGCAGCGCCAGCCGCCGCGCGCCGTGCCCCACCGCAACCGAACCGATCTGCTTCCAGGTGGCGGTCGAGATCACCGCCACCTCGCCGGAATCGGGCATGGAGACGAAGAGCCGGCTCTGGTTCTTGAGCAGGCGCCAGTCGTCGCCGCGCGTCTTCAGCTCGAGGTAGGCGAGGAGCTTGCTGCCGCCGTAGCCGAAGAGCGGATCGACCACGGTGAGCGTCGCGTCGTCGTTCAGGGCGAGGACGAAATAGGCGTTGAGATCGATGTCGGCGCGCGCGCTCAGGCTCGCCTGCAGGAAGGACTCGATCTTCTTCTCGCAGCCGGCGCCGGCTTCCTTCTTCATGTCGATCCAGGCTGCAGGATGCAGCCCGGTCAGGGGAGTGTTCGCCAGCTTGTCGGAGATCCTGAACTGCACCTGCGCGTCGGCGCCTTCCATCAGATCGGCTCCGCTCGCAGGAATGGCGGTGAACTCGACCTTCACGCCGTCGGCGTCCAGCGTCTGCGGCGCCATCGGGACGACCTTCCCGGGCGCGGCGGCGGCGATCGACAGCGGGGCGAGCAAGAGGCCGAACCATCGGGTGCTGAAGGGCATCCGTTCTCCAGGACTGCGGGGTCGGAAAATGCCTCCGGGTGCAGGCGACCTCCTGCCTGCACCCGGAGGGATTCGTTTCAACTCAAACTACGGGGTGACGCGGAAAATGCCCCAGATGCCGCCGTCGAACTGGAAGCTCTGGAAGGTGCGGTACAGGTAGTCGCCGGTCACGCCGAACTTGCCCCCTGCGCCGTTCTGCAGCGGGGCGTCGACGTGGTTCGACGGACCATGACCCATGCTCGCGCCCAGCCACTCGGAGAGCACGTTGTCGCCGATGGCGGTGGAGCCGTTCACGTACGGCTCCTCCTGCCACGCGTGCCCGTGGATCTCCATCACGTTGTCGCGGCCGTGACCGCCGGGCTCGAGGAAGTGGAAGCGCGTGGGCGTCCCCACCTTGGCGGTGAAGATCGGCGTCTGCGGATCCCCGCCCACCTGCGCGTTGCTGAGCGCGTTGGTGAAGTCGAGGGTGCGGGTCACGTCCAGCGCCGCGTCCGGAGCGTAGCCCATCCGCTTCCACATCGGCTCGGTGCGGTAGTTGATCGCCTTGTGGCCGCTGTCCTCGGAGTCCTCCTCCTGCGCCACCGTGGGCACGGCACTGCCGTCTCCGTAGCGCAGGTTGACGTCGTTCTGGATCAGCGCGACGAAGTCCCGGAAGGTGGTTCCGTCCGCCTTGGTCACCGTCGCGGAAGACCGCGCGCCCGCGTCCTCCACCCAGGTCGAGCCCTGCGGCTCGATGATCAGCGCACCGATCGCGCCCTTGTTGCTGTGCTTGATCGGGTCGGACGAGGAGAGGTTGACGGCGCCGTACTCGATGGGCCTGCCCACCACGTTGTTGTTCGCGTCGATGCTCAGGTCGCCCGCGTACCAGGTGTAGGTGGCGCCGGCGCCGTTCTTGGGAGGCTGGACGCCGCCGCCGTTGGTGCCGACGGCCATTCCGTCGCTCTTGCGCACGTCATAGGTGACGAGCTGCGGGTGCAGGCCGATCTGCGACGAGGGGGCCACGTCGTTCGCGTTGAAGCCGTCCACGATCATCGGCAGGGTGTTGAACCCCGGCAGATCCGCCTGCGTCGCGGGCAGATGGTTGAGCAAGGTCACCGTGATGCACTCTCCGGCCGCGGCGCGAAGGATGAGCGGCTCGATCGGCACCCCCGCCTTGAGGGTGTCGGTCTTGGTCAGGTCCGAGGACCGGACGAAGAGGATCGCCGTCGGGTCGTTGAGCGCGCCGCCCTGGTTGGTGCGCGAGTTGTAGACCAGCTTCCCACCCGGAAGCGCAGTCGCGGCCGCCACGGCGGTCACGCTGAACGAGCGCGCCGGCGCGTTGGGCGGGCAGGGACCGTTGAAGCCGGTCGCGGTGGGCCGGGGTCCGCCCGCGGGGTTGTTGGGCAATGCCAACAGATCGGTCTGCGCCGTGGTGTACGGCCGCATCAGGCCCCACATGCCGTTCCACTGGTCGTCGACGGAGGTGCCGGTCCGGTAGAGCAGGTCGCCGACGGCGACCACCGGCGCCGTGAACTCGAAGTGCTCCGAGATGCCCATCATCTGCGACGCCCGCCACCCGGAGTTCGGGTCGGACGGCTCGCGCAGCCACTTGGTTCCGCTCACGCTGAAGTTGTGGCCTTCCTCGTGCGCGCCGACGAGCGCGCGGATCTGCACGCGGTCGTTGGGGTACACGCGCAAGAGCGGCGTGAAGGGGTCCTGCGGCTGCACGCCCGCGGTGAGGGGCGGGTAGAAGCCCGGCTGCGTGTTGTAGGCCGGGTCGGCGCGCGTGACGAGCGACGAGAAGACCTGCGAGAGGTCACCCGCATCGCCCGCCGCCTGCTTGTTCGTCGCCGGATCGCGCACGCGCATGGGGATGGGCTCGTTGCGGTAGTTCACCACCATGGTTCCCACGTCGTCGGCGGAGATCACCTCCGGGCAGGGCGGTGCGATGCTGGTGCCCGGGCACACCGTGGCCGGCGTGAGGAGCCGGGGCAGGCCCGACTCCACCCTGAAGGGCGGGTTGATGGGCTTGTTGTTGGCGTCGTAGGCCACCTGGTAGTCGGCCAGCTCGAGCAGGAACTCGCGGTAGCTGTCCGCCGGGTTCGCGGTGAGGATGTCCGCGCGCCAGCTGGTGGGCCCGCCGTCCTGCCGGCCGGTGCCGAACATCGCGCCGGTCTCGGGGTCGCGCCAGCTCGAGCCCTGCGGCTCGACCACGAGGCCCATGTAGAGGCCGGCCTGCTGGTGGGTGGAAGGACCGAAGTGGTCGTGGGTGAAGACGGTGCGCAGGGTGCGGTCCTGGCCGGCGTTGTTCACCGTGGCGTCGGCGTACCAGCGCTGGACCGTGGTCTGCGCGCCCGGGGTTCCGAAGAAGGGATGGTTCTGCACCGTGAGCTGCGTCGCCGTGCCGCCGCCGAACGGAGTCAGGCCGCCGGCCGCGTTGATCGCCTTGATCCGCTCGATCACCTCGTCGGGGCTGAAGCTGCCGTCCTCGTAGTTCCAGCCGTTGCCGGCGCCGTCGGAGGCGAGGACGTCGAACTTCACCAGATGGATGTGCTGGCCCACGATGTCGGTGGGCGTGCGCACCTGGAAGGCGTCCTGCTCGTAGTGGCTGGGCATCAGGTTGGTGAGCTGGTAGGTGATGCAGTCGTTGGTGTTGGCGCGGAAGAAGAGCGGCTGCGGCGGCCGGGTGCCGGCGCGATACGCCGCGACGTCTTCCCAGAGCGACCCGAAGCGCTGCTGCGGGTTGTGCCAGCCCGACTTGTTCAGCTTCACGTCGAGCTGGATGTCCGCGGCCTTGTAGAGCCGGGGCACGCCCACGGCATTGCCGTTGTCGTCGATGCAGGGGTCGGCATAGGGCGCGCCCGGCTGCCGGGGCAGGCCGTTGGTGACGAACGTGCCGGTTGTTCCGTCCGGACGGTAGGTCGCGTGGTTGCGGACGGAGAGGTAGTTCATCTCCGCCTGCTCGGTGGGCGTGCCCTGCTCCGGCACGGCCTGCGCCTTGGCCGTCACCAGCACCTTGTCGAAGCTGAGGCGGTCATGCTGCTCGGTGAAGGTGCCGCCGGTGATCACGTGGCGGGGCAGGCCGCCCGTGTCGATGGTGTCGAGCGGCGGATGCGGCGGCCGGTGTCCGGCGACGCCGGCGACGAAGAACGGATAGCCGGGGCTCGATCCCGCGGGAATGGCTCCGACCTGCACCTGGCCGCCGACGATCTGCACCGGGCTCGGCATCGGCGCCATCGGAAGCGTCGGGATGGGGAGGAGCGCGGCGATGGGCGTGCCGGTCTGGATCTCGGCGTCCGGCAGCGCGCGCGCCCCTGCCGCCGGTCGGCCGTTCGCGTCGAGGACGGTGCCGGCCTCGAAGACGTCGTGCGTCCGGAAGAGCGCCCACATGCCCTGGGCGAAGTGCGGGTAGAAGTGGCAGTGGAAGATCGAATCGCCCACCGTCTTGTTGCGGTTTCCGCCGCCGTTGTAGGTCATCTCCAGGGTGAAGGCGGCGCCCGGCCCGATGGCCTGGCTGTCGTCGTACGACGAGTTGGAGCTGTCCGGCGTGTGCACCCACTGGTGCGCGTGCTGGTGGTGGATGTGGTGCTCCTTCGCGCCGCCGTGGAGGATGCGGAACTTGGTGTGGTCGGAAAGGTACGAGTGGTAGACGTTGGAGGGATCGTCGGGGAAGAGCGCCCTGGTCGCCTTCATGCCGGCCTGGACCGCGGGCGTGCTCGCGCCGCAGGTCGCGTCTCCGGACATGCAGCCCACCGGCTTCCCTGCCGCGAGCACCTGGTTGGGGAAGCCGGGCGGGTTGATGGAAATGCCGCCCGTGTTCAGGGCGGTGGTGCTTGCGTTGGCGGGGACGTCCACCACCATCGCCGGGTCGCCCAGCGCCCACGAGGAGAGGAAGAATTCCTCGAACTTGCACTCGGTGCAGCCGGCGGCGGGGCCCACCTGCATGCGGTTGGAGAGGATCTCCGCGCCGATGCCGCCGGTGCCGTAGTTGATGGCGAAGCCGTCCTTGACCGAGGCCAGCGGCTTGAGCATCGCCGGATCGCTGAAGGCCTGGAACGCCTGAACCGCCGCCACCTCGTCGTGGTAGATGATGGTGAACTCACGGAACGGCTGGTTCCGATCCGGATTCACCGGCGTCGAGGTGTAGGTGCCCGCCGGGAAGCGGCCGGCGTTCGGGCCGGTGATGACCGCGGTCAGATCGCTGTCCACGATCTCGTTTCCCTGCGTCATGCGCAGGATGGGCAGGCCCGCCCGCGGGTGCCCCGCCGGATAGACCGCCTGGTAGTCGATGATCGGGTGGCCGTCCGCCGTGGTGCCGGTGGTGGCGAGCTTCATGTCGGCGTTGGTGATCTGGCTGCGGTACCACTCGGAGGACTTCGGCTCCACGATCACCGCGCCGAAGAGGCCCGCGTCGAGCGACCCGCCGTCGCCCTCTCCGCCGGTGTTCGCGGCGGTGCTGTAGAGCAGGTGCCCGCCTTCCCGCTCGGCGTAGAAGGTGTACTGCGCGGTGCCTCCGGGGGCGACCAGGCTGCTGGTGTTGTTGCCCACGTTCGATCCGTCGGAGGCGATGCTGCCGACGAGATCCATGCCGATGACGTGCACTCCCGCGGTGCGGGTCGAGGGCTGCTCGTCGAAGCTGGTCTGGCCGGAGGGCGGCGTCGGGGCGAGCAGGTTCTGGAAGTTGATCTGCAGGCAGTCGCCGACGTGCATGCGCAGCACCATCGGGCGCGGGCGCTTGTCGGTCCGCAGTTGCACCTGACCGGGCGCCAGCGCGGTGGCGCCGATCCCGTAGAGCTCGCCGTGGACGTCGAGGGTGTAGCCGGGGATGGGAACCACGTCGCGGCGGAGCGCGAAGATCATGCCTTGCGGCTCGACGGCGCCCATGCGGTTCCAGAAGAACGGCTGGTCCAGCGCCACCACGCTGGCGGTGATGGTGTTGGTGCAGGTGGCGGCCGCTTGCGACGCGGTGGCGGCGCACAGCGAGGCGCCCAGGGCAAGCGAGAGGGCCCTGGATCGGGCGCAGGAGGATGAGACGAGGTCGCGGAATCGCATCTTTTGGCTTCCCTCGGGGGGTGGGTAGCGGGTGGTGGCGCTGCGGGCCGCGTACGGAGCAAGCGCCGCGCCACAAGTGCGGCAGCCCGCCGCCCAGGCGTTGCCCGGCAGGAAATGCCCGCTGATTTCCGGTGGTTGTACGTCCACGAAGACAGCCTTGACCGGCCGGCTGCGACGGCTCTTTACGGCGCGCTTCTCCCACACGAATGGAGCGCGGCGCTACGTTCCACCCGCGCCGGAGATGGTTGGGATCCAAGGTGTCGCAGACGGTGGAACTAGGGCTTCCGGCGGATGTAGCACGATGCTCCAGGTGGCGGGCCGCGAACCGGCGCGAAAGCGGGTACCAGGCGAATGGCTTGTGTGCGAAACTATCGGTGGCGGGCCCCGGGGACAGAAAGATCTTGCGGGTGACGGATGATTGAGTACGGCCGTCCAGCCTCAGCAGTCGGCGCACTTCCGGCGAGCACCAACCGACCCGAGGGACCGTCCTCGCGGCGGACGGTCCTGCTTTGCGGGCCCCACTCCCGCGCGCGTGACTCGCTGGCGCTGTCGCTGCGCGCGCGGCGCATCGAGGTGGTCCTCGCCTCCACGTCCGCCGAGGCGCGTTCAGCCGTCCAGGGACGCCGCCTCGCCATGATGGTCGTCGAGGAGGGCGCGCAGGGGGAGTGCCCGCTGGAGATGATTCGCGAGCTGCGCCGCGACGGGCAGTCCTTTCCCGTGCTGATCGTCCCGCCGCCGCGTGAGCCCGCGGCAGGGAACGCGTGGCCGCGGCCGTCCGAGGAGGGCTTCTCGAGCGAGCAGGTGGTCCGCAAGGTGGAGGAGCTCGTGGCGGCCGCTGCGGGCGGCGCCGGCGAGCCGCTTCCCCCCGGCGGCGCCGAGCCGATCCCCGGCCTCGTCGGCCGCAGCCCGCAGATGCACGCCGTGCACGAGCAGGTGGTGGTCTTCGCCGGCGCGGAGCTGAACACGCTG
>DATDMU010000193.1:0-10422 GCA_036518615.1 Myxococcales bacterium | reverse complement strand
GAGGAGCTATTGGGGTTGGGGATGGGCGGACAAGTTTCCCGACGGGGCGGCGCTGCGCGGGCTGGCGGAGCGCGTGCGGCTTTTCTTCCAGCAGGCAGAGCTCGTGCCGCGCGCCGCGCTGCCCCCCGAGCAGCTCCGCCTGCCGCGCTTGCGCATCGAGCCGCCGCCGGCGCTCGCCGGCTTCTGCACCTCCGATCGCGACGCGCGCATCGCCCACACCTACGGCAAGAGCTACCGCGACCAGGTGCGCGGCCTGCGCGGCGATTTCGCAGCCGCACCCGACCTCGTCGCGCTGCCGAAGACCGAAGACCAGATCGCCTCCGTCCTCGAGTGGTGCGGCGCCAACGACGTCGCGGCGATCCCCTTCGGCGGCGGCACCAGCGTGGTGGGCGGCGTCGAGGCCGCCATCCCGCCGCGTTACAGCGGCGCGCTCTCGCTCGACCTGCGCGGCCTCGACCGCGTGCTCGAACTGGACCCGGTCTCCCGCGCCGCGCGCATCCAGGCCGGCGCGACCGGGCCGGTCCTCGAGGAACAGCTCGCCGCGCACGGCTTCACCCTGCGTCACTTCCCGCAGTCGGTCGAGTGCTCCACGCTGGGCGGCTGGATCGCCCCCCGCGCCGGCGGCCACTACGCCACGCTCTACACGCACATCGACGACCTGGTGGAATCGACGCGCATGCTCACGCCGCGGGGCGTGCTCGAGTCGCGGCGCCTGCCCGCCTCGGGCGCGGGGCCGAATCCCGATCGCCTGGTGCTCGGCTCCGAGGGCGCGCTCGGCGTCATCACCGAGGCGTGGATGCGCGTCACGCCGCGGCCGCGCTTTCGCGCCGGCGCGACCGTCGCCTTCGCGGACTTCGGCAATGCGGTCGCTGCCGCCCGCGATGTGGCGCAGTCCGGACTCCATCCCAGCAACTGCCGGCTGCTCGACGCGACCGAGGCGATGATGAACGGCGTCAGCCACGACGGCTCTTCCGTCCTGCTCCTCGCCTTCGAGTCGGCAGACCACGCGCTCGACCCATGGATTTCGCGCGCGCTCGCGATTGCGCAGGGGCACGGCGGAGCGTGCCCGGAAGGGCCGGTGGCGAAGAGCGAATCCGCCGGCGGCTGGCGCAAGGCGTTCCTCGAGGCGCCCTACCTCCAGAGCGCGTTGATCAGCCTGGGCATGCTCGCCGACACCTTCGAGACGGCCTGCACCTGGCAGCGCCTCGACGAGCTGCACGCCGCCGTCCTCGACGCGGTCACCGAGGCGCTGCGCCGCGCCTGCGGCGGCGGCATCGTCAGCACGCGCTTCACGCACGTCTATCCCGACGGCCCGGCGCCCTACTACACCTTCCTCGCCCCCGCACGCGCCGGCGCGGAGCTGGAGCAGTGGGCAGAGGTGAAACAGGCCGCCGCAGACGCCGTTCTCGCGCACGGCGGCACCATCACGCACCACCACGCGGTGGGCCGCATCCACCGCCCCTGGTACGACCGCGAGCGCGCAGGCCCCTTCGCGGCGGCGCTGCGGGCGGCGAAGTCGGCGCTCGACCCGCACGGCATCCTCAACCCCGGCGTGCTCATCGACCCGGCAGACTGACACTTGCCTGTGCCGGTTGGCACCGTTATACTTGCCACATGGCAGCGCCCAAGCCGGAGCTCAAGCCTCCGAAGACGAGCCCCAAATCCGCGCCCAGGACGCTGGAAGAAGCGGCCCGGCTGCTCGGCTTGAAGCGGATTCCCCGGAGCGAGCTCGATCTCATCGACGTCACCTTGAAGGGGCTGCCGGGCTCCGCGCTGACCTCGCTGGCGGAGTCCCTCGAGGTTCCCACCGCGACGGTGGTTGCGCAGCTCGACATTCCGCCGCGAACCGCAGCCCGCCGCCTGAAGCCGAAAGCGACGCTGACGGCCGCCGAGAGCGAGCGCGCGGTCCGCCTCGCCAGGGTGCTGGCGCGCGCCACCGAGATCTTCGAAGGCCGTGCGCCCGCCAGGAAATGGCTGGAGGCGGCCAGCATCCCGCTCGGCGGAAGACGCCCGCTGGATCTGCTGGCGACCGACGTCGGCACGGAGCTCGTCCTCGCCGAGCTTGGCAAGATCGATTCCGGCTTCTTCGCGTGAAGGTCTGGCGGATCGGCCGCGCCAGGCACGCGCCGACCGGCAGCGCTGCGTTCGGCGGCGAAGGCGGCCTCTCCTTCGACGGCCGCTGGCATTCGCGGGGAAAGCCGATCGTATACACAGCTTCCACGGAGAGCCTGGCGAAGCTCGAGGCGCTCGTGCATTACCAGCCCATCCTCGGTGCTTCCCTCGTCGTCATCGAAGCCACGCTTCCCGACGACCTCGTCGCCGCCCTGGCCACCGCGCTGCCCGCCGGGTGGGATGCGGTGCCGGACACGGGCGCCGCGCGGCCGATCGGCGACGCATGGCTGACGAGCGCCTCTTCGCTGGCGCTGGAGGTCCCTTCGCTGCATTCGGCTGCGGAGAAGAACGTCCTGATCAATCCGGGTCATCCTGACTTCTCGCAGATCAGGATCGGCCCGCCCAAGCCGTTTTCCTTCGATCCCCGGCTTCTCGACCCGAGACTGCGGCGATGACGGAAAACAGCGCCACCGCGTAGCCCATCAGGGGTGTTTTCCTGCCGCGCGCGCGCGCAGCGCGAACACGGTCTTCATCACGATCGACTCGTCCGGCTGCAGGTCCTGCATCCGCGCGAAGCACTCGTAGGCGATGTCCTCGTACGAGAACGCGTCGATTCCGCTGCGCGCCAGCAGGAACGCGATGTAGCGGATGGCCCGGTCGATGAGCTTCTTGTTGCTCGGCCGCACCCAGGTCATGAGGTTGCTCTCGTAGCGGCCCACCCGGCCCATCAGGAGCGTCGAGTGCGCGTTGAGCAGGAGCTTGAGCAGCACGTGCTCGCAGAGCGGGTGCAGCGGCGAGACGTCGACGCGCGCCTCGTGCTCGCCGAGCCTCATCACCAGCGCATCGCCCTCTCTCTCGATGCGGAAGACGTGCTGCCGCTTTCCATCCAGGAGCGCCTCCCGCTGTGCGCGCGCGTTGCGGCTGAAGTCGAAGCCCATCAGGCGCTTCTTCCCCGCGACGCCCGCCATCTCCTTCCATTCCAGCGTGATGGGCTCGCGCAGCAGGATCTGCCGCCAGGCGGAGGCGGCGTTCTCTGCCTCGGGCAGGCAGAGAAAGCTCGCCGAAGGCCGCCGCTCGGGATCCTGGTTGTTCTCGAAGCCCGGCAGGCTGAAGGTGGGCGCGCGCTCGGTGGTGTCGGTCAGGATGGTGATGCCGTAATGATTGGTCTCGTAGAGCACGTACTCGCCGCGCAGGTAGAGCGCCGACTCCGCCTCGACGAAGGGGACGAGAAAGCCGGTGTCGAGCCCCCGCAGGAACTCCAGGAACGCGGCCAGATCGACTTCAGGAAACTCGCCCGGCGAGTCGCGCAGGAGCGCCGCGCCCGCGCCCAGCATCAGCGCCGTGCTCGCCTGCAGCCGCGTGCTGCCCGACAGGCTCATCGGCCCGACGTGGAGGTTCAGCTTCTCGATGCGCGCGTCTTCGAGCACGCGCCGGGAGCGCTCCACATGTGCGCGCAGGACGTCGTCCGGATTGCAGTAGAGGAACCAGGGCTTCTCGCGCGCGACCGCGGCCGCCGCCTCGCAAGCGCCGATGACCGAGGGCGTCTCTCCCCCCTCCGTGCAACAGACCAGCAGATCGTCGGGCGCAAAGCCGATCTCGCGCAGCTGCCGCGCGCCGAACTCGGGATGGTCCTCGAAGTTCTCGATGGAGTGCACCAGCGCGAGGTCGCCGCCGGACATGAAGCCGCGCACCGCCTCGCTCTTCGCAGAGCCCCGCTGCACGAACCGCCACAGGTATTCGAGCGAGAGCGACAGCCGCCCGGTGGCTCCGCAGCCATAGAAGAACACGCGCCGGCCGCCGGCGATGCAGTCGCGCATGCGGGCGGACAGCTCGTCCACGCGCTGCGAGCTGCCCAGCACGCGCTCGATTGCGGCGCAATCGATCTGCTTGAGCACGCGCAGCGCCTGCGGGAGGTCGTTGCAGGCCAGGCCCGCCAGGTCGCAGGTGAGCGGATGGCGGCCCTCGGTGGGGAGATCGCCCAGATGGAACTGGGCGGCCTGCTCGAGAAAGCGGGCCGCCTGCTCCCGGGCGCTCTCGGCTCGACTCTTCATGGTTACGGCGTGCTTGCCCCCTTCTGCGGCATGGCCAGCCCCTTGTACTCGAGCAAGGGCTCGATCACCGGCGGCCCGCCGAAGAAGCTCTCGAAGAGCGTGAGCGGCTCCTTGGTGCGCCCGCGCGAGAGGACCTTGTCGCGGAAGGTGTCGCCGTTCGCCCGCGTCATTCCGCCGTTCTGGTGGAACCACTGCCCGCTATCGCGCGCCAATACCTCGCTCCAGATGTACGCGTAGTACGCGGCGGAATAGCCGCTCGCGAAGATGTGCGAGAAAAAGGTGGAGTGATAGCGCGGGGGCACCGGCGGGAAGAAGACGCCGTTGTCGCGCAGCGCCTTCTCGCTGAAGGCGATGACGTGCGGGCCGTCCGGGATGTGCTCCGCCGGGACCTGGTGCCAGGCCTGATCGAGGATCGCCGCTTCCAGGTATTCCGACGTCGCATATCCCGAATTGAAATTCTGCGCGGCCACCACCTTGTCGAAGAGCGCCCTGGGCATCGGCTCGCCGGTCTTGTAGTTCTTCGCGTAGTGCGCGAGCACCGCCGGTTCGCGCGCCCACATCTCGTTGAACTGCGAGGGGTACTCCACGAAGTCGCGCGGCACGCTCATGGAGAGGAGCGGGTACTTCACCTGCGAGAACAGCCCGTGCAGCGCGTGGCCGAACTCGTGGAACATGGTGGTCACTTCCTCGAAGGTGAGCAGGGTGGGCTCGCCGGGCGCCGGCTTGGGGATGTTGAGGTTGTTGGAGGCCACCGGCTTCTGGTCGAGCAGCTTCGACTGCGAGACGTAGGTGTTCATCCACGCGCCGCCCTGCTTGTTGTCGCGCTTGTAGTAGTCGCCGATGAAGAGGCCGATCTGCGAGCCGTCCTTGTCGAGCACGTCGAAGACGCGCACGTCCTCCTGGTAGACGGGCAGGTCGTGCCGCTCGCGGAAGCTGATGCCGTAGAGCTGGTTCGCGGCGTAGAAGACGCCATCTTGAAGCACGCGGTTCATCTCGAAGTACGGCTTCACCTGCGCGTCGTCGAAGTCGTAGCGCGCCTTGCGCAGCTGCTCGGCGTAGAAGGCCCAGTCCCAGGGCGCCAGCTTGAAGGACTGCGTCTTCGACTTCTTCGCCTGCGCGTCGATGATGTTCTGCAGGTCCGCCGCGTCCTTCTTCGCCTTGGCCAGCGCCGCCGGCGCGAGCTTTCCCAGCATGCCGTTGACCGCGGCCGGGGTGCCGGCCGTCTCGTCGGCCAGCGTGTAGGTGGCCCAGTTGGGGGCGCCGAAGAGCGCCGCCTTCTGCGACCGCAGCGTGGCGATGCGCGAGATCACCTCGCGGTTGTCCGCGTCGCCCGCGGTCGCCCGCAGCACCGAGGCGGAGAAGACCCGCAGGCGCAGGTTGCGGTTCTTCATCTGCTCGAGCGGGGGCTGGATGGTGGTGTTCTGCAGCGCGATCACCCACTTGCCCTCGAGTCCGCGCGCCTTGGCCGCCTGCGCCGCCGCGCCGATCTGCTGCGGCGAGAGCCCGTCGAGCTCCTTCACGTCGTCCACCACCACCGCGCCTTCCTTGGTGGCCTTGAGCACGTTCTGGCGGAACTTCGTGCTCAAGGACGACAGCTCCTGGTTGAGCTTCTTCAGCTTCTCCTGGTCGGGGGGCGACAGCTTCGCGCCCGCGCGCACGAAGTTGTTCTCGTAGCGCTCGAGGAGCTGCGCCGACTCCGGGTCGAGCCCGAGCTGCGCGCGCTTCTGGTAGAGCGCGTCCACGCGCGCAAACAGCGCATGGTTGAGGAGGATGGCGTCGCGGTGCGCCGCCCGCCTGGGCGACATCTGCGCCTCGATCTTCTGCATCTGCGGATTGGTGTTCGCGCTCTCCAGATTGGAGAACGTCTTGGAGACGCGGTCGAGCAGCCGGCCCGACTTCTCCAGCGCGACCAGCGTGTTCTCGAAGGTGGGCGGCTCGGGATTGTTGGCGATGGCGTCCACTTCCTTCAGTTGCTGGCGCATGCCCTCCTCGAACGCCGGCACGAAGTCGCCGTCGTGGATGCGGTCGAAGGGCGGCATCTGGAACGGCAGCGGGCTGGGCTCGAAGAAGGGGTTCTCGTTCTTCGCCATGGTGGCACCGGTGGTGGCGGAAGGCGCGGGAGCGGCGGCTCCCTTCGACGCGGCGGCGGGTGGCGCGCCGTTGCCGTCCACGGAGGCGCAGGCTGCGAGGAGGAGCGAGGAGGCGGCGATCAGGCGACGAAGGGTCACGGATGCTCCTTGAAGGCAGGCGACCTTGATGCCGCGCCTCCGGGGTGAATTCAAGGGCTATGTGCGCGTTCCCGCCGCCCACGCCGGGACGGTGCGCGGGGGCGGGGCTTGATCGGTTGCCCGGGATCGCGCTTTACCTCTGCAAGCATGCGCCGCCCCGATGCAGAGCCTGCGCGCGCCGCCACGGGCGAGGTGATCGCCGTGCGCGGCCTGCGCAAGGAATACCGGAGCTCGGGTGGCGCGGTGGTGGCGCTCGACGACATCGACTTCGCCGTCTCCGAAGGCGAATTCGTCGCCATCCTCGGCCCTTCAGGTTGCGGCAAGTCCACGCTGCTCAAGATCGTGGCCGGCCTCTTGCCTGCCAGCTTTGGCGAAGTCCGGCTGCACGACCGTCCGGTCACGGGCCCGCGCCACGACGTGGGCATGGTCTTCCAGTCCCCCGTGCTCTTCCCCTGGCGCACGGTGCTCGACAACGTGCTGCTCCCCATCGAGGTGCAGGGGCTCGGCCGGGCGAAGCACCGCGCGCAGGCGCTGGATCTGCTCGCGCTGGTCGGGCTGCGCGGATTCGAGAACCGCTATCCCTGGGAGCTGTCCGGCGGCATGCAGCAGCGCGTGGCGCTGACCCGCAGCCTGATCCACGAGCCGGACATGCTGCTGATGGACGAGCCCTTCGGCGCGCTCGACGCGCTCACCCGCGAGACGATGAACCTGGAATTGCAGCGCATCTGGCTGGAGCGGCGCAGGACCGTGCTCTTCGTCACCCACTCCATCGTCGAGGCGGTGTTCCTGGCGGACCGGATCCTGGTGATGACCGCGCGGCCGGGCCGGCTGCTCGAGTCGGTGCCGGTGCCGCTGCCGCGCCCGCGCGCGCTCGACCTCATGTCCACGCCTGCGTTCGGCGCCATCGTCCACCGCATCCGCGCGCACTTCAGCGCAAGGATGGAGGCATGAAGCCCGCCCTCCGCGTGCTGCTCCTCGCCGCCTCGCTGGCCCTCTGGGAAGGCGCGGTGCGCGTCCTCCACGTTCCCGGTTTCATCCTTCCCCCGCCCTCCCAGGTGGCGCTCGCGCTCTATCGCGGGGCGGTCAGCGGCATCTATCTGGAAAACGTCTGGATCACGCTGGCGGAGACGCTGCTCGGGTTCGCCCTCGGCTCCGCCGTCGCCTTCGTGCTCGGCACCGGGCTCGCCGCCAGCACCGCGGTGGAATACTTCCTCTACCCGTACATCGTCATGTTCCAGTCGATGCCCAAGGTCGCGCTCGCGCCGCTGGTGGTGGTCTGGTTCGGCCTCGGCCTCACTTCCAAGGTGGTGAGCGCGGCGCTGATCGCCTTCTTCCCGCTGCTGGTGAACACGGTGGTGGGGCTGCGCTCCGCCGACGAGGACCGCGTCGACCTGATGCGCTCCCTGGGCGCGTCGCAGCTGCAGATCTTCCGCATGCTCCGGCTGCCCTCGGCCTTGCCCTTCATCATGGCGGGGCTGGAGGTGGCCATCGTCTTCGCGCTGGTCGGCTCCATCGTCGCCGAGTTCGTGGGGGCGGAGGCGGGCCTCGGCATGCTCATCCAGACCCGCAACTTCAGCATGGACGTGGCGGGCGAGTTCGCCATCCTCTTCATCCTCGCCGTGGTTGGACTGCTTCTCAACGCAGCGCTGGTCTTCGTGCGCCGGCGCGTGCTCTTCTGGGACGCCTCGCAGAAGGCGGCCTCGGGACTGAAAGGCACGCCATGAAGAAAGTCGTCCTCGCCCTCCTGCTCGCTTCTTCGGCCCGGGCGCAGACCACGGTCAGGGTGGGCTTCTGCGCCAAGACCGTCACCTCGGCGGCGGCGCCGTTCGCCATCGCCACGAAGATGGGCTGGTACAAGGACATCAAGGTGCAGCTCGTCCCCATCGCCGGCTCGACCGACTGCGTGAAGCTGGTGGCGACGGGCGACGTGCCCTATTCGCTGCCCTCGGTGGAGCCGCTGGCGCCGGCGCGGGTGCAGGGCGTCAAGGGGAAGATCTTCTACACGGCGTACCAGGGAAACATCTACGGCATCGCCGTGCCCAGAGAGAGCGCGATCAAGTCGCTGAAGGATCTGAAGGGCAAGAAGATCGGCGTCGCGTCGATGGCGTCGGGCGGCGTTCCGGTGGCGCGCGGACTTCTCGCCATGAGCGGGCTCGATCCGGAGACCGACGCGCAGATCGTGGTGGTGGGCGAGGCGGCCCAGGCGGCGGCGCTGCTGCGCGGCGGGCAGGTGTCGGCGCTCTCGCTCTACGACACGCAATACGCGCTGGTGGACAGCGCGGGCGTTTCGCTGCGGATGCTCGACTCGGGGCCGGTGGCGCGATTTCCTTCCAACGGCTTCTTCGCCCTGGAAGACACGCTGCGGAAGGACCGCGCGCAGGCCCTCGAGCTGGTGCGCGGCTATGCGATGGGAACGGTCTTCGCGCTGGCGAATCCGGAGGCGGCGGTGAAGATCGTCTTCGAGGTGTATCCGCAGACGGTCCCCACCGGGAAGGGCGAGGAGGAGGGGCTGAAGAGCGAGGTCAAGACGCTGCTCGCGCGCGCCGCGCACTGGAAGCTGGAGGCGGGCGGGGTTTCGCGCTGGGGCGAGAGCTCGGTGAAGGACTTCGACGCCTACGAGGACTTCCTGCTCAAGTGGAAGGTGATCAAGCAGAAGGTGCCGGCGACCGACCTGGTCACCAACGGCCTGATCGACGAGGTGAACCGCTTCGACGCGAAGCGCATCGCGGCCGACGCGAAGGCGTACAAGTGATCTCCGGCAGCGGCGGCCACATCCTCGTGCAGTGCCTGGTCACGCACGGCGTCGATCGCGTCTTCTGCGTGCCCGGGGAGAGCCACCTGGCGGTGCTCGACGGGCTCTACGACGTGCGCGAGAAGGTGAAGCTGGTCGTCTGCCGGCACGAGAGCTCCGCCTGCAACATGGCGGAGGCGTACGGCAAGCTGACGGGAAGGCCCGGCGTCGCGCTGGTCACCCGCGGCCCCGGCGCGACGCACGCGTCGGTGGGCGTCCATACCGCCTTCCAGGACTCCACGCCGCTCGTGCTCCTGGTCGGGCAGGTGCCGCGGAGGTTTGCCGATCGCGAGGCGTTCCAGGAGATCGACTACCGGCGCATGTTCGAGGGCGTGGCGAAGTGGGCGGCGCAGATCGACGATGCGCACCGCGTGCCGGAATACCTGAGCCGCGCGTTCCATACCGCGGTGTCGGGCAGGCCCGGGCCGGTGGTGCTGGCGCTGCCCGAGGACATGCTCACCGAGAAGGCGGAAGCGCCCGCGACTCCGCGCTACCAGCGCGTGGCCGCCTCGCCTTCGCCGGAGCAGATGTCGCGGCTGCAGTCGCTGCTCGAGGCAGCGCGCAAGCCGCTGGTCATCGCCGGCGGCAGCGGCTGGACGGCCGAGGCGTGCGCCGGTCTGCGCCGCTTTGCCGGGAGCTGGAAGCTGCCGGTCGCCTGCGCCTTCCGCTTCCAGGACGTCTTCGACAACGACCACCCGGGCTACGCCGGCGACGTGGGTATCGGCATCAATCCCAGGCTCGCGCAGCGCGTGCGCGAGGCGGACCTGGCGCTCGTGTTCGGGCCGCGGCTCGGCGAGATGACCACCAGCGGCTATACGCTCTTCGAGGCGCCTTCGCCGCGGCAGGCGCTGGTCCACGCGCACGCGGGAGCGGAAGAGCTGGGCCGCGTCTATGCGGCGGCGCTGCCGATCAACAGCGGCATGCCCGAGCTGGCGGCGAGACTCGCCGACCTGCGGGCGCCTTCGGCGGTGCCCTGGGCGGAGGAGACGGCGAAGGCGCGGGCCGAGTACGAGGCGTGGAACGCGCCGGTGAAGGTGCCGGGGCCGCTGCAGCTCGCGGAGATCGTGCATGCGATGACGGCGCGGCTGCCCAAAGACGCCATCCTCTGCAACGGCGCGGGGAACTTCTCCTCCTGGCTGCACCGCTTCCACCGCTACCGCGCCTTCAAGTCGCAGCTCGGCGCCACCAGCGGAGCGATGGGCTACGGCGTGCCCGCGGCGGTGGCGGCGAAGTCCGTGCA